>NZ_LMDO01000016.1:0-92119 GCF_001425105.1 Pseudomonas sp. Root401
GAACAGCAGACCGAGAAAAAAGCGGCATAGCAAAACGGTTGACGCGACAACTACCTTGAAAAACGCCGGGTGGGGCAAGAGCGTTTTGCTTACTTTTGACTGGGCCGGCTTCCGGGCTTTTCGAAAGTGACCCGCCGTCAGGGCGGAACCCTAAGCGGCCGTTACTACAAAAACGGATATGCACTCGATCCCCCCCAATCTGAGCAATAAAGGAACCTTATGAACTGGCAACCCCACATCACCGTCGCCACCATCGTCGAAGACAACGGCCGCTTCCTGATGGTGGAAGAATCCAAGGCCGGACGCGCAGTGCTCAACCAGCCCGCCGGCCACCTGGACCCGAACGAAACCCTGATCGAAGCCGCCGTACGCGAAACCCTGGAAGAAACCGGCTGGGACGTCGAACCCACCAGCGTCACCGGCATTTACCTCTACACCGCCCCCAGCAACGGCGTGACCTACCAGCGCGTCTGTTTCGCCGCCAAGGCCTTGAAACACCATCCCGAGTATCAACTGGACGACGGCATCCTCGGCGCCAAATGGCTGACCCGCGACGAACTGCTCGAACAGCGCGAACACTGGCGCAGCGAGCTGATCATCCACTGCATCGACGATTATCTGGCCGGCCACTGCCACAGTCTGACGCTGATCCGTCCTTCTCTTTAGCCTTGTGCGCCCGGGCCTGATAGAATCGCGTCCTTTTTCAAGACACTCATTGAACTCCTATGCGTGATCCAGCTCCTTCTGACACATCCAAGAAGCGCGTCATTGTCGGCATGTCCGGCGGCGTGGACTCTTCCGTTTCCGCCCTTCTGCTGATCGAGCAGGGTTATGAGGTGGAAGGCCTGTTCATGAAGAACTGGGAAGAAGACGACGGAACCGAATACTGCACCGCCATGGATGACCTGGCGGACGCCCAGGCCGTGTGCGACAAGATCGGCATCAAGCTGCACACCGCCAACTTCGCCGCCGAGTACTGGGACAACGTCTTCGAGCACTTCCTGGCCGAATACAAGGCCGGCCGCACGCCGAACCCGGACATCCTCTGCAACCGCGAAATCAAGTTCAAGGCGTTCCTCGACTACGCCATGATGCTCGGCGCCGACCTGATCGCCACCGGTCACTATGTGCGCCGCCGCGACATCGACGGCCGCACCGAACTGCTCAAGGGCCTGGACCCGAACAAGGACCAGAGCTACTTCCTGCATGCCGTCGGTGGCGAGCAGATCGCCAAGACCCTGTTCCCGGTAGGCGAACTGGAAAAGCCCGAAGTGCGCGCTATCGCCGAAAAACACCAGCTCGCCACCGCCAAGAAGAAAGACTCCACCGGGATCTGCTTTATCGGTGAGCGGCGTTTCAGCGACTTCCTCAAGCAATACCTGCCGGCCCAGCCGGGCGAGATCAAGACCACCGAAGGCGAAGTCATTGGCCGTCACCATGGCCTGATGTACCACACCATCGGCCAGCGCCAGGGCCTGGGCATCGGCGGCCTGAAAGACGCCGGGGAAGAGCCGTGGTACGTGCTGGTCAAGGACCTGGAGCACAACGAGCTGATCGTCGGCCAGGGCAACGACCATCCATGGTTGTTTTCCCGCGCCCTGCTCGCCTCCGACATCTATTGGGTCAACCCGATCGACCTAAGCGAACCACGCCGCCTGACGGCCAAGGTTCGCTACCGCCAGAGCGACCAGCCCTGCACCCTGGAAAAAACCGCCACGGGCTACCGTGCCACCTTCGATGACCCGCAGCGGGCGGTCACGCCCGGCCAGTCCGTGGTGTTCTATGACGGCGAAATCTGCCTCGGCGGCGGCGTGATCGAAGTCGCAGAACCCTGGAGCAGCAAGGCATGAGCGCCATCCAGGAACAACTGACGGCATTGGGCGGCGTGTTTCTCGCCGCCGTACTGGTGGACAGGATCGCCAAGACCGGCCAGGCCACCGAAGCGGGCGTGGCCTGCATGCTCGGCAGCCTGCTGGTTCGCGACCCCAAGGACACCCTGGAAGTCTACGGCGGCGACGACTTGAACCTGCGCGAAGGCTATCGTGCGCTGATCGGCGCCCTGGAGCGCGATCCCAGCGCCCTGCAACGCGAACCGCTGCGCTATGCCCTGTCGATGCTGGGCCTTGAGCGCCAGTTGGCCAAGCGCGACGACCTGCTGGAGACCATCGGCAAACGCTTGCCGCAGATCCAGTCCCAGGTCGAGCACTTCGGCCCGTCCCACGAAAACGTCGTCGCGGCCTGCGGCGCGTTGTACCAGGACACCCTGAGCACCTTGCGCCAGCGCATCCAGGTGCATGGCGACATGCGCAACCTGCAGCAACCGAGCAATGCCTCGAAGATCCGCGCCCTGTTGCTGGCCGGGATTCGTTCGGCACGGCTGTGGCGACAGTTGGGCGGCCATCGCTGGCAACTGGTGATCAGCCGGCGCAAATTGCTTAAAGAGCTTTACCCGTTGATGCGCAACGAATAAGTCGCCTCAACCCGTTTTTTTTGTAGCAAGGGAGCTTGCCCCCGCTGAACCGCAGAAGTTGTGTAGGAGCTGTGTAGGAGCTGTGTAGGAGCTGTGTAGGAGCTGTCGAGTGAAACGAGGCTGCGATCTTTCCCCAGACACTTGAATCTCAAGCGAAAGATCAAAAGATCAAAGCTCGACAGCTCCTACACGCCCAGCGGGAGCAAGCGCCCTCGCCACAGGTAATAAACAGTTTTAGCTTGTTACGCGTAATACGCCGGTCAGTTGGCGACGGACCGGCGATTGTTTTCATGTATGATACGCGCCCCATTTCGTTGCCCGACTGTCCGAGAACACCCCATGCAGCTCTCTTCGCTCACTGCGGTTTCCCCTGTTGACGGCCGCTACGCCGGCAAAACCCAGGCCCTGCGCCCGATTTTCAGCGAGTACGGCCTGATCCGTGCCCGCGTCCTGGTTGAAGTGCGCTGGCTCCAGCGTCTCGCCGCCCACCCTGCCATCAGCGAAGTGCCGGCGTTTTCCGCCGAAGCCAACGCGGTGCTGAACGCCCTGGCAGAAAATTTTGTGCTGGAGCACGCCGAGCGCGTCAAAGAGATCGAGCGCACCACCAACCACGACGTCAAGGCCATCGAATACCTGCTCAAGGAGCAGGCGGCCAAGCTGCCGGAACTGGCCAATGTCAGCGAGTTCATCCACTTCGCCTGCACCAGCGAGGACATCAACAACCTGTCCCACGCCCTGATGCTGCGCGAAGGCCGCGATGAGGTGATGCTGCCACTGATGCGCCAGACCGCCCAGGCCATCCGCGAGTTGGCGATCCGCTTCGCCGACGTGCCGATGCTGTCGCGCACCCACGGTCAACCGGCTTCGCCGACCACCCTGGGCAAGGAACTGGCGAACGTGGTCTACCGCCTGGAGCGCCAGATCGCCCAGGTGGCCGCCGTGCCGCTGCTGGGCAAGATCAACGGCGCCGTGGGCAACTACAACGCCCACCTGTCGGCCTACCCGGACATCGACTGGGAAGCCAACGCCCGCGCCTTCATCGAAGACGAGCTGGGCCTGAGCTTCAACCCCTACACCACCCAGATCGAACCGCATGACTACATCGCCGAGCTGTTCGATGCGATCGCGCGCTTCAACACCATCCTGATCGACTTCGACCGTGACATCTGGGGCTACATTTCCCTGGGTTACTTCAAGCAGCGCACCATCGCCGGCGAAATCGGCTCCTCGACCATGCCGCACAAGGTCAACCCGATCGACTTCGAAAACTCCGAAGGCAACCTGGGTATCGCCAACGCACTGTTCCAGCACCTGGCGAGCAAACTGCCGATCTCCCGCTGGCAGCGCGACCTGACCGACTCCACCGTGCTGCGCAACCTGGGCGTGGGCTTTGCCCATAGCGTCATTGCCTACGAAGCCAGCCTCAAGGGCATCAGCAAGCTGGAACTGAACGAGCAGAAAATCGCCGCCGACCTGGACGCCTGCTGGGAAGTCCTGGCCGAGCCGATCCAGACCGTGATGCGTCGCTACAACATCGAAAACCCGTATGAAAAGCTGAAAGAACTGACCCGTGGCAAGGGCATCAGCCCTGAAGCGTTGCAGACTTTCATTGATGGCCTCGACATGCCTGCCGAGGCCCGCGCCGAGCTGAAGAAGCTCACGCCGGCCAGCTACATCGGCAACGCAGCGGCACAAGCCAAGCGCATCTGATCCACGGCTTTACCTTTGAGACGCCCGGCCGCGCCGGGCGTTTTTATTCGCGTCTGAAAAGTATATTTTTTCAATAGGTTACACATGAATCCTGATATTCCTCTGCAACTCCTGGGCGGCATCACGGCACGGGAGTTCCTGCGCGACTACTGGCAGAAAAAACCCCTGCTGATCCGTCAGGCGATTCCTGACTTCCAAAGCCCGATCGATGCCGACGAGCTGGCCGGCCTGGCCCTGGAAGAAGAAGTCGAATCGCGCCTGGTGATCGAGCACGGCGAGCGACCCTGGGAATTGCGTCGCGGCCCGTTCGCCGAAGACGAATTCAGCAAGCTGCCAGAGCGCGAGTGGACCCTGCTGGTACAGGCAGTCGATCAGTTCGTACCGGAAGTCAGCGAGCTGCTGGAGAACTTCCGCTTCCTGCCTAGCTGGCGCATCGACGACGTGATGATCAGCTTCGCCGCACCCGGTGGCAGCGTGGGTCCGCATTTCGATAACTATGACGTGTTCCTGCTGCAGGGCCACGGCCAGCGCAACTGGAAAATCGGCCAGATGTGCGACTCCGAAAGCCCACTGCTGCAGCACGCCGACCTGCGCATCCTCGCCGAATTCGAAGCCACCGATGAGTGGACCCTGGAACCGGGCGACATGCTCTACCTGCCGCCGCGCCTGGCCCACTGTGGCGTGGCCGTGGACGACTGCATGACCTACTCGGTGGGTTTCCGTGCGCCGAGCGCCGCTGAAGTCCTGACCCACTTCACCGACTTCCTCAGCCAGTTCCTGCCGGACGAAGAGCGCTACACCGACGCCGACGCACGCCCTGTAGCCGACCCGCACCAGATCCAGCAGGACGCCCTCGATCGCCTCAAGGGCTTGCTGGCCGAGCACATGAGCGACGAGCGCCTGCTGCTGACCTGGTTCGGCCAGTTCATGACCGAGCCGCGCTACCCGGAACTGGTGGTGGGCCCGGAACTGGAAGAAGACGACCTGCTGGCCAGCCTGGAACAAGGCGCCGTGATCATTCGCAACCCGAGCGCGCGCCTGGCCTGGTCGGAAGTCGATGACGACCTGTTGCTGTTCGCCAGTGGCCAGAGCCGTTATCTGCCGGGCAAGCTGCGCGAGCTGCTGAAAATGATCTGCGCCGCCGACGCCCTGCACATCGAGAACCTCGGTCCTTGGTTGGCCGACGAAGACGGTCGCGGCCTGGTCTGCGAGCTGGTCAAGCAAGGCAGCCTGGGGTTCGCCGATGAATAAAATTCACGTTCGTGTCGCAGACTGGCAAAAGGATAACGCCGAGATCCGGCGCATTCGTGAGACCGTGTTCATTGCCGAGCAGTCCGTTCCACCTGAGCTGGAATGGGATGCCGACGACCAGAGCGCGGTGCATTTTCTGGCGTTTGAAGGCGACTTTCCCATCGGCACCGCTCGCCTGTTGACCGACGGCCATATCGGCCGTGTCTCGGTCCTCAAGGACTGGCGCGGCCTGAAGGTGGGCGATGCGCTGATGCACGCGGTGATCGCCGAAGCCGAGAAGCGCGGGCTCCAGCAACAGATGCTCAGCGCCCAGGTGCATGCCACACCGTTCTATGAGCGGCTGGGGTTTGCGGTGGTCAGCGAGGAGTTCCTGGAAGCCGGGATTCCGCATGTGGACATGGTGCGGCGCTCGGCCTGAAACCTTGTGGCGAGGGGATTCAGCGAAACGTCGCACCGCCCCGCTGGGTGTAGGAGCCTGCGATCTTTTGATCTTGTTCTTTCGCTTCAGCCTCAATTGGTAATGGAAGGATCGCAGCCTCGTTGCACTCGTCAGCTCCTACAGGCTGCTCCCTAGCCACAAAAGCATTATCAGCACCACAAAACGCCCCGCCATCCACCGATGCCGGGGCGTTTTGCCGTCTAACATTCAACTTGCGCCACCCGGGGCCGACAAACTGGCAATATCAGGCCTTTGTCTCATGGAGAAATGGACATGCTTCTACGCACCCTGCTGACCCTCTTGCTGCTTGGTAGCAGCCTGTCAGCCGTGGCCGATACGCAAATCGTGCCACTGAACTACCGCACCAGCGCCGACCTGCTGCCGGTGGCGCAGAATTTCATCGGCAAGGACGGGCAAGTCAGCGCCTACGGCAACCAACTGATCGTCAACGCCGAGCCCGGCAAGATCGAAGAACTCCGGCAATTCCTGGCCCAATTGGACACCGCCCCCAAGCGCCTGCTGATTACGGTCGACACCAACGAAAACAACCTGCAGGGCGACCAGGGTTACTCGATCAATGGTGCCGCGCCCAGCCAGACCCGCATCATCAACCGCAGTACCGCCAGCCGTGACGGCGGCGTGCAGCAGGTGCAAGCCAGCGAAGGCCAGCCGGCGCTGATCCAGGTCGGCCAGAGCGTGCCCTTCACCAGCAGCCAGACCGACAACTACGGCCGCCTGCAAAGCCAGACCGAATACCGCAACGTCACCCAGGGTTTTTATGTCACGGCGAGCGTCACCGGAGAGACCGTTCATCTCAGTATCAGTACCAACCGTGACCGCATGAGCCAGGAACGTCCCGATGTAGTGAACGTTCAGAGTACCGACACAACCGTCAGCGGCCGCCTGGGCGAATGGATCACCCTGGCTGGCGTCAATCGCCAGACTCAAGCCGACAAGCAGGGCCTGACCCGCAGCTACTCTACCCAGGGCCGCGACGACATGATTTTGCGGGTCAAGGTCGATACCTTGAACTGAAGCACCAAAAACTGACTGATGAGTCGTATTAGACCAAAGATGTAGTGCCACAAAAAAAGCACTACAAAACGTTTGACGAGGCAAAAAACCGAAGGCATGATGGCCTCGCTCCCGCTAATCAGGGGCCCTGGCAAGGGCCTTCGGGTCGACGCTTGCAACTACCCTGCGAGCCGATTCGTGTCTGTACCGCCCATAAGGTGTGTTTGACGAGGTTGCGACTGGAACGAAGTTGTCCCGAGGGACGGAAGCGTAACTAGGTAACCCGGCATCACTCTGAGTTCGTATGGAGGCCCACGACGCCCGAATGCGCCCGCAGTTCGCCCCTACCTGCTCACTTTCCCCTCGAGCCCATCGTTCATCCCGTCGCCTCCCCGCCTGAACCGACTTGTACGCCAACCCCTGGTCGGCAGGAGCAGGAATTTTCCACCAAGACCTATGCGACGAGGTTTATCTCCATGGCACTGACACGCGAACAGCAAATTGCAGCCCTTGAAAAAGACTGGGCTGAAAACCCGCGCTGGAAAGGCGTGAAGCGCAATTATTCCGCTGCTGACGTCGTCCGTCTGCGTGGCTCGGTTCAACCTGAGCACACCCTTGCGAAAATGGGCGCCGACAAGCTCTGGAACCTGGTCACCCAGGGCGCCAAGCCAGCCTTCCGTCCCGAGAAAGATTTCGTCAACTGCATGGGCGCCCTGACCGGCGGCCAGGCTGTGCAGCAAGTCAAGGCCGGCATCCAGGCGATCTACCTGTCGGGCTGGCAAGTGGCCGCGGACAACAACTCCGCCGAGTCGATGTACCCCGACCAGTCGCTGTACCCGGTGGATTCGGTTCCAACCGTGGTCAAGCGCATCAACAACTCGTTCCGTCGCGCCGACCAGATCCAGTGGAAAGCCGGCAAGAACCCGGGCGACGAAGGCTACATCGACTACTTCGCGCCGATCGTGGCTGACGCTGAAGCCGGTTTCGGTGGCGTCCTGAACGCCTACGAGCTGATGAAAAGCATGATCGAAGCAGGCGCCGCCGGCGTTCACTTCGAAGACCAACTGGCTTCGGTGAAGAAATGCGGCCACATGGGCGGCAAGGTACTGGTTCCAACCCAGGAAGCCGTGCAGAAGCTGACCGCTGCCCGCCTGGCCGCCGACGTTGCCGGTGTACCGACCATCATCCTGGCCCGTACCGACGCCAACGCCGCTGACCTGCTGACCTCCGACTGCGACCCGTACGACCAACCGTTCGTAACCGGTACCCGTACCCAGGAAGGCTTCTACAAGGTGCGCGCCGGTCTCGACCAAGCCATCGCCCGCGGCCTGGCCTACGCGCCGTACGCCGACCTGATCTGGTGCGAAACCGCCAAGCCGGACCTGGACGAGGCGCGTCGCTTCGCCGAAGCGATCAAGAAGGAATACCCAGACCAGATCCTGTCGTACAACTGCTCGCCTTCCTTCAACTGGAAGAAAAACCTGGACGACGCGACCATCGCCAAGTTCCAGCGCGAACTGTCCGCCATGGGCTACAAGCACCAGTTCATCACCCTGGCCGGCATTCACAACATGTGGCACAGCATGTTCAACCTGGCGCACGACTACGCCCGCAACGACATGACCGCCTACGTGAAGCTGCAAGAGCAAGAGTTCGCTGACGCCGCCAAGGGCTACACCTTCGTGGCTCACCAGCAGGAAGTGGGCACCGGCTACTTCGACGACATGACCACCGTGATCCAGGGCGGCACTTCGTCGGTGACCGCACTGACCGGCTCCACCGAAGAAGAACAGTTCCACTGATACACGCCATAAACGGCCCTTGCGGACCGAGTAAAAGCTAACCGCAAAGCCGATGATCTGAAGCCCCGACTGGTTCGGGGCTTTTTTTTGGTTTTTCCCGCTCCGTTTTTCACACCTTGAAATGACTGACCAACTGCTGCAACTGGTTACCCAGGCGCGCCAGTTCGATGCTGGAGGCTGCGGTTTCTTCGCTGGCGGAGGCGGTCTGTTCGGATACATCACGCACGCTCAGGATACTGCGGCTGATTTCCTCGGCCACCGAGCTTTGTTGCACCGCGGCGGCGGCAATCTGTTGGTTCATGGCCTGAATGCCAGAAACCGCCTGGGTGATGTTGCCCAGGGAGGTGCCGGCCTTGCCTGCCAATTCCACGCTGCTGTCGGTCAGTTCGCGGCTGTTTCGCATGATGCTCGATACCTGGCGCGTGCCGTTCTGCAAGCCCGCCACCAGGCTTTCAATCTCTTCGGTGGAATGCTGGGTACGCTGGGCCAGTCCACGGACTTCATCGGCGACCACGGCAAAACCGCGTCCGGCGTCACCCGCGCGAGCGGCCTCGATGGCAGCGTTAAGAGCCAACAAGTTGGTCTGTTCAGCCACCGCCCGGATCACGTCCATGATCTTGCCGATGCGCCCGCTTTCCTGTTCCAGCTCGTTCATGGCTTCGACTGAACGCCCGACCTCCCCGGCCAAGCGCTCAATCTGAACGATGGCTTGCGCGACCACCTGGTCGCCAATACGGGCTTGTGCATCGGCCTCTGATGCAGCTGCGCGAGCTTGTTCGGCATTACGCGCGACCTCATGCACGGTGACCGACATTTCGTGCATGGCGGTAGCCACCTGATCGGTCTCGGTCTTCTGACTGTTGACCCCGGCACTGGTCTGTTCGGTGACAGCCGACAGCTCTTCGGCGGCACTGGCGATTTGGGTGACGCCATCGCGGATGCCACCGATCAGGTCGCGCAAGGTGGTGCCCATGCGCTCAATACCCTGCTGCAAGACACCCAGCTCATCACGACGGGTCACGATCATGTGCTGCGTGAGGTCGCCTGCTGCAATGCGATCGACCACAGCCAATGTGTCCTGCAACGGCCGTGTAATCTGGCGGGTGATGATCAGGGCGGCAAAAATCCCCAGCAACATCGCCAAGGCAGTACAACTCAGTTGCAGGATGCGCGCCTGGGCGCTGTCTTCGTCACGGGAAACCAGTTGGCTGGCATACATTTCGTCACACAGACGAGTGATGGTTTCACCCAAATCGATGGTGTCCTGCACGGCCTTGCCAATGGCCTGATTGCTGGCAGTGAAATCCTGCACCGAACGGCGGTAAGCAATCAACGCAGTTTCCAGCTGCTTGATGGTGTCGGCATAGGTCGGACCGAAAGCGCCGTTGAGGGTTTCGATGCCCTTGAGCGCATTTTCGAGCTGGCGGGCGGCGGCGAGCTCGGTGGCACTGTTGGGGTTGCCGGTATAGCCACGCACTTCATAACGCACCAGTGCCAAGTCCTCTTTTGCCTTGAGGATGACCCTGTACTGCTCGAAACGGCGCTCATCCGAGGCAGGCATTGCTTCTACGTCATTGATGACCTTGGCAATCAGCGCGGCACCCTTGACCGCATTGACGCCCATCTCCTTGCGCATGGCCGCATCATTGCGATAAGCCTCGCGCATCGTATTCAGTGCCACTTGATACTGCGTGCTGGCCTGCTCGATCAGCGCAAGTTTCTTCAGGTTTTCAGGTTTTCTCAACTCGTTTGCGAGGCTTTTCTGCTTGGCGACAAACTGGTCCAGCGACGCCTGGATCAATGCACCCTTTTGTTCATCTCCCCGGTCCAGCTGGTATTGCAAGCGAGCCCTGCGCAGGTGATCAAGACGGCTGCCGAGTTCGGTGATGCTGGTCATTCGATCAGTACGCTCGATCATTTTCCCCAGGCTGAACCAACCGGTCGCGGCGAGGATAGCGGTCAGAAGCAGCACAACGGCAAAGCCCAAAGCCAGCTTGAGCATAACGCTCATATTCGCGATCCAAGAGTTCATGGCATTCCTTGTGGTCATCAGCCGCGAACGATGAAACCTGGCGCGGCTATCTAAGAAGGGACGTAGCCTAATCAAGTATTGATATAGATGATTAGATGAATGAAGCACAAAGATAGCCATTTGACATCATTCATTCAAGGAAAGTCGAGGATGCATCGATTGGGTGGGGGCTGGCGAGCAAAAATCGGCACGAGACCGGGCCTAACGCACCACCGCGGTGTCGCTTAAACGCGCAACCCCATGGCCACAGGTTCTGCATTGGCTCAATTGATCGACTTTGAGCTGACGAGCCTGGTTTTTTCACCCGTTTTTTTTGAAGCAACCTACGCTGTAAGAGCAAGCCTGCATCTGTGGGAGTCCGGCTTGCCCGCGATGAACGATTACGCTGTCTGCCTCGGGACCGCGTTGCCGGCATGGCGAGCAAGCCTGGCTCCCACAGGCGCAGTCCCCCACGCGGATCCAACCCTCACCGATCCCCTCCCCCACAAAACTTCGGCGCACAGGTAGAAAAATTGATCGAACGCAGTATTGGGCAGTCCGAAAAGGAGTAAAACGTGCGGCGCTGACAATTGCAGTAGCGGCGATGTAAGACAGTCTCTCGGGCACAATACTAAGTACACCGTAGAAAGGTCGCCGCAGATAATAATAATTATCATTTGGAAGCCATTATCATTGTTGCATTCCGCACGAAATATTATTGCTGAACACACGGTCAACGCCCGCCCGGCCTGGGCCGCGGGGTCATGGAGGCGCGCTATGTCCTTATTCCAATAAATAATTTCGCTATAGGAATTTTACTTGCCCGGTGTTTAGCCATAAAATCACCGCGATTGATTGCTGCGACATATCGTCACTGCGTTATTTCATTCAAGCTCAGAGACCTTTGCTCTCTGTTAAGGATTTCCAGCATGTCCGAAGCGACAGGACTCATGGCCCACAATTGGGGCTTTGCCATTTTCCTTCTGGGCGTTGTTGGCCTGTGTGCTTTCATGCTCGGTGTGTCGAGCCTGCTTGGGTCAAAAGCCTGGGGCCGCAGCAAAAATGAACCGTTCGAGTCCGGCATGCTACCCACCGGTGGCGCCCGCTTGCGGCTCTCAGCCAAATTCTATCTGGTCGCGATGCTCTTCGTGATCTTCGATATCGAAGCCCTCTTTCTCTTTGCATGGTCTGTGTCCGTCCGCGAAAGCGGCTGGACCGGATTCGTCGAAGCTCTCGTTTTCATAGCAATTCTGTTGGCAGGTCTTGTCTACCTTTACCGAGTGGGGGCGCTTGATTGGGCTCCGGAAGCTCGGCGCAAGCGGCAAGCGAAGCTGAAACAATGAGGCTTTGGCAATGCAATACAATCTCACTAGGATCGACCCCGATGCTCCTAACGAGCAGTATCCGATTGGCGAACGGGAAACCGTCGCCGATCCGTTAGAAGATCAAGTCCACAAAAACATCTTCATGGGCAAGCTCGAAGACGTGCTGAACAGCACGGTCAACTGGGGTCGCAAGAACTCCCTGTGGCCGTACAACTTCGGCCTTTCGTGCTGCTACGTGGAAATGACCACCGCCTTCACGGCGCCCCACGACATCGCGCGCTTTGGCGCCGAGGTAATCCGGGCATCGCCACGCCAGGCGGATTTCATGGTTATCGCCGGTACCTGCTTCATCAAGATGGCGCCGATCATCCAGCGTCTCTACGAGCAAATGCTCGAGCCCAAGTGGGTTATCTCCATGGGTTCGTGCGCCAACTCCGGTGGCATGTACGACATCTACTCTGTCGTTCAAGGGGTGGACAAGTTCCTGCCCGTGGACGTCTACGTGCCCGGCTGCCCGCCTCGCCCTGAAGCTTTCCTGCAAGGCCTGATGCTGTTGCAGGAGTCGATTGGCCAGGAGCGTCGCCCACTGTCCTGGGTCGTTGGCGATCAAGGCGTCTATCGCGCCGACATGCCATCGCAAAAGGAACAGCGCCGCGAACAGCGTATCGCAGTCACCAACCTGCGCAGCCCCGACGAAGTCTGATCCAGCTCTGTTCCTCTACAAGAAACGAGAACCTGGCTTCATTCTTTACGTTGACCGAAAGCGATAAATAACCATGACTACAGGCAGTGCTCTGTACATCCCGCCTTACAAGGCAGACGACCAGGATGTGGTCGTCGAACTGAACAACCGTTTTGGCCCCGAGGCGTTCACCGCCCAGCCGACCCGCACCGGCATGCCGGTGCTTTGGGTTGCCCGCGCCAAACTCGTCGAAGTCCTGACTTTCCTGCGCAACCTGCCCAAGCCGTACGTCATGCTCTATGACCTGCACGGCGTGGACGAGCGCCTGCGCACCAAGCGTCAAGGGCTGCCCGACGGCGTCGACTTCACCGTGTTCTATCACCTGATGTCGATCGAGCGTAATAGTGACGTAATGATCAAGGTCGCCTTGTCCGAGAGCGACCTTAGCGTGCCGACCGTGACCGGCATCTGGCCGAACGCCAACTGGTACGAGCGTGAAGTGTGGGACATGTACGGGATCGACTTCCCCGGCCACCCGCACCTGACCCGCATCATGATGCCGCCGACCTGGGAAGGTCACCCGCTGCGCAAGGACTTCCCGGCCCGTGCCACCGAGTTCGACCCGTTCAGCCTGTCCCTGGCCAAGCAACAGCTCGAGGAAGAAGCCGCGCGCTTCAAGCCTGAAGACTGGGGCATGAAGCGTTCGGGCGCCAACGAGGATTACATGTTCCTCAACCTCGGCCCGAACCACCCTTCGGCCCACGGTGCGTTCCGCATCATCCTGCAGCTGGACGGCGAAGAGATCGTCGACTGCGTGCCTGACATCGGCTACCACCACCGTGGCGCCGAGAAAATGGCCGAGCGCCAGTCCTGGCACAGCTTCATCCCGTACACCGACCGCATCGACTACCTCGGCGGCGTGATGAACAACCTGCCGTACGTGCTGTCGGTCGAGAAACTGGCCGGGATCAAGGTACCGGAGAAGGTCGACGTCATCCGCATCATGATGGCCGAGTTCTTCCGTATCACCAGCCACCTGCTGTTCCTGGGGACCTATATCCAGGACGTGGGCGCCATGACCCCGGTGTTCTTCACCTTCACCGACCGCCAGAAGGCCTACACGGTGATCGAAGCCATCACCGGTTTCCGCCTGCACCCGGCCTGGTACCGCATCGGTGGTGTTGCCCACGACCTGCCACGCGGCTGGGAAAAGCTGGTCAAGGACTTCGTCGAGTGGATGCCCAAGCGCCTGGACGAATACACCAAGGCCGCCCTGCAGAACAGCATCCTCAAGGGTCGTACCATCGGGGTCGCCGCCTACAACACCAAAGAAGCCCTGGAATGGGGCGTCACCGGTGCCGGCCTGCGTTCCACCGGTTGCGACTTCGACCTGCGCAAGGCGCGCCCTTACTCCGGCTACGAAAACTTCGAATTCGAAGTACCGCTGGCGGCCAATGGCGATGCCTACGACCGCTGCATGGTTCGCGTCGAGGAAATGCGCCAGAGCATCAAGATCATCGACCAATGCATGCGCAACATGCCGGAAGGCCCGTACAAGGCGGATCACCCGCTGACCACGCCGCCGCCCAAAGAGCGCACGCTGCAACACATCGAGACCCTGATCACGCACTTCCTGCAGGTTTCGTGGGGCCCGGTCATGCCGGCCAACGAATCCTTCCAGATGATCGAAGCGACCAAGGGCATCAACAGTTATTACCTGACGAGCGATGGCGGCACCATGAGCTACCGCACCCGGATTCGCACCCCAAGCTACCCGCACCTGCAGCAGATCCCTTCAGTGATCAAAGGCAGCATGGTCGCGGACTTGATCGCGTACCTGGGTAGTATCGATTTCGTTATGGCCGACGTGGACCGCTAAGCATGAACAGCACGCTTATCCAGACAGACCGTTTCGCCCTGAGCGAAACCGAGCGCTCGGCCATCGAGCACGAGCTGCATCACTACGAAGACCCGCGCGCGGCGTCGATCGAAGCCCTGAAGATCGTCCAGAAGGAACGTGGCTGGGTGCCTGACGGCGCGCTCTACGCCATCGGCGAGATCCTCGGCATCCCGGCCAGCGACGTCGAAGGCGTGGCCACCTTCTACAGCCAGATTTTCCGCCAGCCAGTAGGCCGTCACATCATTCGTGTCTGCGACAGCATGGTCTGCTACATCGGCGGCCACGAATCGGTGGTCGGCGAAATCCAGAGCAAGCTGGGCATCGGCCTG
Organism: Pseudomonas sp. Root401; assembly: GCF_001425105.1. Taxonomy (NCBI): domain Bacteria; kingdom Pseudomonadati; phylum Pseudomonadota; class Gammaproteobacteria; order Pseudomonadales; family Pseudomonadaceae; genus Pseudomonas; species Pseudomonas sp. Root401. The sequence continues at coordinate 14,934 of NZ_LMDO01000016.1, forward strand.
GGCCAGACCACCGCCGACGGTCGCTTCACCCTGCTGCCAGTGTGCTGCCTGGGTAACTGCGACAAGGCGCCAGCGCTGATGATCGACGACGACACCTTCGGTGACGTCCAGCCTGACGGCGTCGCCAAACTGCTGGAGGGCTACGTATGACCCTGACTTCCTTCGGGCCCGCCAACCGCATCCAGCGTTCGGCCGAAACCCATCCCCTGACCTGGCGTCTGCGTGACGACGGCGAAGCGGTATGGCTGGACGAGTACCAGGCCAAGAATGGCTACGCCGCTGCGCGCAAGGCGTTCAGCGACATGGCCCAGGACGACATCGTCCAGACCGTGAAAGACTCCGGCCTCAAGGGCCGTGGCGGCGCGGGCTTTCCCACGGGTGTGAAGTGGGGCCTGATGCCCAAGGACGAGTCCATCAACATCCGCTACCTGCTGTGCAACGCGGATGAAATGGAGCCCAACACCTGGAAAGACCGCATGCTGATGGAGCAACTGCCCCATCTGCTGATCGAAGGCATGCTGATCAGTGCTCGTGCGCTGAAAACCTACCGTGGCTACATCTTCCTGCGCGGTGAATACACCACCGCCGCCAAGCACCTGAACCGTGCCGTGGAAGAAGCCAAGGCCGCCGGCCTCTTGGGCAAGAACATCCTGGGCAGCGGCTTCGATTTCGAGCTGTTCGTCCACACCGGCGCCGGGCGCTACATCTGCGGCGAAGAAACCGCACTGATCAACTCCCTGGAAGGCCGTCGCGCCAACCCACGTTCCAAGCCGCCCTTCCCTGCCGCCGTAGGCGTGTGGGGCAAGCCGACCTGCGTGAACAACGTCGAGACCCTGTGCAACGTGCCGGCGATCATCGCCGACGGCGTGGACTGGTACAAATCCCTGGCCCGTGACGGCAGCGAAGACATGGGCACCAAGCTCATGGGCTTCTCCGGCAAGGTCAAGAACCCTGGCCTGTGGGAACTGCCGTTCGGCGTCACCGGCCGCGAGCTGTTCGAAGACTACGCCGGCGGCATGCGCGACGGCTACAAGCTCAAGTGCTGGCAGCCTGGCGGCGCCGGTACCGGGTTCCTGTTGCCGGAACATCTGGACGCCCAAATGTACGCCGGCGGCATCGCCAAGGTCGGCACCCGCATGGGTACCGGCCTGGCCATGGCGGTGGACGACAGCGTCAACATGGTGTCGCTGCTGCGCAACATGGAGCAGTTCTTCGCTCGCGAATCCTGCGGTTTCTGCACCCCTTGCCGCGATGGCCTGCCCTGGAGCGTCAAGCTGCTGATGGCCATCGAGAAAGGCGAAGGCCAGCCCGGCGACATCGAGACCCTGCTGGGTCTGGTGGGTTTCCTCGGCCCAGGCAAGACCTTCTGTGCTCACGCACCGGGTGCCGTGGAGCCGTTGGGCAGCGCGATCAAATACTTCCGTCCAGAGTTCGAAGCCGGCATCGCGCCCACCAGCGCCGTCGTCCCGCCCCTGGCAAAGCCGATCGTAATCGGCGCGTAAACGCTTAAAAAGGCGAAGGGTCCGTGCCCTTCGTCTTCTCGTGTGATGACGCCGTAAACGGCTGTGTTGATTCACGCGAATAACAAGATTCCATTAGCCACGCCCGCTGACACCGGGCCAACGAAGAACTTTGAACCATGGCCACTATCCACGTAGACGGCAAAGAGCTCGAAGTCGATGGCGCAGACAACCTGTTACAGGCATGTCTGTCGCTGGGCCTCGACATTCCTTATTTCTGCTGGCACCCCGCCCTTGGCAGCGTTGGCGCTTGTCGCCAGTGCGCGGTCAAGCAGTACACCGACGAAAACGACAAGCGTGGTCGGATCGTCATGTCCTGCATGACCCCTGCCACCGACGGCAGCTGGATCTCCATCGACGACGAAGAAGCGAAAGTGTTTCGCGCCAGCGTCGTCGAATGGCTGATGACCAACCACCCTCACGACTGCCCGGTCTGTGAGGAAGGCGGCCACTGCCACCTGCAAGACATGACGGTGATGACCGGCCACAACGAGCGCCGTTATCGCTTCACCAAGCGCACCCACCAGAACCAGGACCTCGGCCCGTTCATCTCCCACGAAATGAACCGCTGCATCGCCTGCTATCGCTGCGTGCGCTTCTACAAGGACTACGCCGGCGGCACCGACCTGGGCGTGTTCGGCGCCCACGACAACGTGTACTTCGGTCGCGTTGAAGACGGCACCCTGGAAAGCGAGTTCTCCGGCAACCTCACCGAGGTCTGCCCGACCGGTGTGTTCACCGACAAGACTCACTCCGAACGTTACAACCGCAAGTGGGACATGCAGTTCTCGCCGAGCATCTGCCATGGCTGCTCCAGCGGTTGCAACATCTCCCCGGGCGAGCGCTACGGTGAACTGCGTCGCATCGAAAACCGCTTCAACGGTTCGGTGAACCAGTACTTCCTGTGTGACCGTGGTCGTTTCGGCTATGGCTACGTCAACCGCAAGGATCGTCCACGTCAGCCGCTGCTGGCAAACGGCGCCAAGCTGAGCCTGGACCAAGCGCTGGACAAGGCCGCCGAGCTGCTGCGCGGTCGCAACATCGTCGGCATCGGTTCGCCACGGGCCAGCCTGGAAAGCAACTACGCGCTGCGTGAACTGGTCGGCGCCGAGCACTTCTACAGTGGCATCGAAGCCGGTGAGCTGGAACGCATCCGCCTGGTGCTGCAAGTGCTCAAGGACAGCCCGCTGCCCGTGCCGAACATGCGCGACATCGAAGACCACGACGCGGTGTTCGTCCTTGGCGAAGACCTGACCCAGACCGCCGCCCGCATGGCCCTGGCCCTGCGCCAGTCGGTCAAGGGCAAGGCCGAAGACATGGCCGACGCCATGCGCGTGCAGCCATGGCTCGACGCCGCCGTGAAGAACATCGGCCAGCACGCGCTGAACCCGCTGTTCATCGCCAGCCTCGCTCAAACCAAGCTCGACGACGTGGCCGAAGAATGCGTCCACGCCGCCCCGGACGACCTGGCCCGCATCGGTTTCGCCGTGGCCCACGCCCTGGACGCCAGCGCCCCAGCGGTCGAAGGCCTGGACAGCGAAGCGGCCGCCCTGGCCCAACGCATCGCCGACGCCCTGCTGGCGGCCAAGCGCCCATTGATCATCGCCGGCACCTCCCTGGGTTCCAAGGCGCTGATCGAAGCCGCGGCCAACATCGCCAAGGCCTTGAAGCTGCGCGAGAAGAACGGCTCCATCAGCCTGATCGTGCCGGAAGCCAACAGCCTCGGCCTGGCCATGCTCGGTGGCGAATCGGTGGACGCCGCCCTGCAAGCGGTGATCGACGGCAGCGCCGACGCCATCGTGGTGCTGGAGAACGATCTGTTCACCCGCACTGACAAGGCCAAGGTCGATGCCGCGCTGAACGCAGCCAAGGTTGTGATCGTCGCCGACCATCAGAAAACCGCCACCACCGACCGTGCCCACCTGGTGCTGCCGGCGGCGAGCTTCGCCGAAGGCGACGGTACGCTGATCAGCCAGGAAGGTCGTGCCCAGCGCTTCTTCCAGGTCTTCGACCCGCAATACCTGGACGCCAGCATCCTGGTTCATGAAGGCTGGCGCTGGCTGCACGCCCTGCGCGCCACCCTGTTGGACCAGCCGATCGACTGGACGCAACTGGACCACGTTACCGCCGCCGTCGCTTCGAGCAGCCCGCAACTGGCCGCCATCGTCGACGCCGCACCGTCCGCCTCGTTCCGCATCAAAGGCCTGAAGCTGGCGCGCGAGCCGCTGCGTTACTCCGGTCGCACCGCCATGCGCGCCGACATCAGCGTTCACGAACCGCGCACCTCCCAGGACAACGACACCGCGTTCTCGTTCTCCATGGAAGGCTACTCGGGCTCAACCGAACCGCGTTCCCAGGTACCGTTCGCCTGGTCGCCGGGCTGGAACTCGCCGCAAGCCTGGAACAAGTTCCAGGACGAAGTCGGTGGTCACCTGCGTGCGGGCGACCCGGGCACCCGTCTGATCGAAAGCCAGGGCGATCGCCTGAGCTGGTTCGCCAGCGTTCCGCGCGCCTTCAATCCGGCACCGGGCACCTGGCAGGTCGTGCCGTTCCATCACCTGTTCGGCAGCGAAGAAAACTCTTCCAAGGCCGCACCGGTACAGGAACGCATCCCGGCCGCCTACGTGTCGCTGGCCAAGTCCGAAGCCGACCGCCTGGGCGTCAACGACGGTGCCCTGCTGAGCCTGAACGTGGCCGGCCAGACCTTGCGTCTGCCGCTGCGCATCAATGAAGAACTGGGCGCCGGCCTGGTGGCCCTGCCGGCTGGCCTGGCAGGCATCCCGCCAGCGATTTTCGGCAAAACCGTCGACGGTCTGCAGGAGGCAGCGCAATGAGCTGGTTCACCCCTGAAGTGATCGCTGTGATCCTGACGGTCCTCAAGGCCATCGTGATCCTGCTGGCCGTGGTGGTCGCTGGCGCACTGTTGAGCTTCGTCGAACGTCGCCTGCTGGGCTGGTGGCAGGACCGCTACGGTCCGAACCGCGTTGGCCCATACGGGATGTTCCAGATCGCCGCCGACATGATCAAGATGTTCTTCAAGGAAGACTGGACGCCGCCGTTTGCCGACAAGGTGATCTTCACCTTGGCACCGGTCGTGGCCATGAGCGCCTTGCTGATCGCCTTCGCGATCATCCCGATCACCCCGACCTGGGGCGTGGCGGACCTGAACATCGGCCTGCTGTTTTTCTTCGCCATGGCCGGCCTGTCGGTGTACGCGGTGCTGTTCGCCGGCTGGTCGAGCAACAACAAGTTCGCCCTGCTGGGCAGCCTGCGGGCCTCGGCCCAGACCGTGTCCTACGAAGTGTTCATGGGCCTGGCGCTCATGGGCATCGTGATCCAGGCCGGCTCGTTCAACATGCGCGACATCGTCGAGTACCAGGCCCAGAACCTGTGGTTCATCATTCCGCAGTTCTTCGGTTTCTGTACCTTCTTCATCGCTGGCGTGGCCGTGACTCACCGTCACCCCTTCGACCAGCCGGAAGCGGAGCAGGAACTGGCCGACGGTTACCACATTGAATATGCCGGCATGAAATGGGGCATGTTCTTCGTCGGTGAATACATCGGCATCATCCTGATCTCGGCGCTGCTGGTAACGCTGTTCTTCGGTGGCTGGCACGGTCCGTTCGGCATCCTGCCGCAACTGTCCTTCGTCTGGTTCGCCCTGAAGACCGCGTTCTTCATCATGCTGTTCGTCCTGCTGCGCGCCTCGATCCCGCGCCCACGCTACGACCAGGTGATGGACTTCAGCTGGAAATTCTGCCTGCCGCTGACCCTGATCAACATGCTGGTGACCGCTGCGATCGTTTTGATGAACGCGCCTGCGGCCGCGGTTCAGTGAGGATTTGACCCATGTTCAAATATATTGGCGACATCGTTAAGGGTACCGGTACCCAACTGCGAAGCCTGGTCATGATCTTCGGTCATGGCTTTCGCAAGCGTGACACCCTGCAATACCCGGAAGAGCCGGTCTACCTGGCACCGCGCTATCGTGGCCGCATCGTCCTGACCCGCGACCCCGACGGCGAAGAGCGCTGCGTGGCCTGCAACCTGTGCGCCGTGGCCTGCCCGGTGGGTTGCATCTCGCTGCAGAAAGCTGAAACCGAAGACGGTCGCTGGTACCCGGACTTCTTCCGCATCAACTTCTCGCGCTGCATTTTCTGCGGCCTCTGCGAGGAAGCCTGCCCGACCACCGCGATCCAGCTCACGCCGGATTTCGAAATGGCCGAGTTCAAACGTCAGGACCTGGTGTACGAGAAAGAAGATCTGCTGATTTCCGGTCCCGGTAAAAACCCTGATTACAACTTCTATCGTGTTGCAGGTATGGCCATTGCCGGTAAGCCAAAAGGCGCCGCGCAGAACGAAGCCGAACCGATCAACGTGAAGAGCTTGCTGCCTTAAGGAAGAAAGATGGAATTCGCTTTCTATTTCGCATCGGGTATCGCGGTGGTGTCCACGCTTCGTGTGGTCACCAACACCAACCCCGTGCACGCCCTGCTCTACCTGATCATTTCGCTGATCGCCGTGGCCATGACCTTCTTCGCCCTCGGTGCACCGTTCGCCGGTGCCCTGGAAGTGATCGCCTACGCCGGTGCCATCATGGTGCTGTTCGTGTTCGTGGTGATGATGCTCAACCTCGGCCCGGCCGCGGTCCAGCAGGAACGCTCCTGGCTCAAACCCGGCATCTGGGCGGGACCGGTGATCCTGTCCGCCCTGCTGCTGGGTGAACTGCTGTATGTGCTGTTCGCTCACCAGAGCGGCCAGGCCATCGGCCACACCACCGTAGACGCCAAGGCCGTGGGCATCAGCCTGTTCGGTCCGTACCTGCTGGTGGTCGAACTCGCCTCGATGCTGCTGCTTGCCGCAGCCGTCACGGCGTTCCATTTGGGCCGTAACGAGGCGAAGGAGTAATCACATGCCTGCTATCCCTCTCGAGCATGGTCTGGCGGTTGCCGGCATCCTGTTCTGCCTCGGTCTGGTTGGCCTGATGGTCCGCCGCAACATTCTGTTCGTGCTGATGAGCCTGGAGGTCATGATGAATGCCTCCGCCCTGGCTTTCATCGTCGCGGGCGCTCGCTGGGCGCAGCCGGATGGACAGATCATGTTCATCCTGGTGATCAGCCTGGCAGCCGCCGAGGCCAGTATCGGCCTGGCGATCCTGTTGCAGCTGTATCGCCGCTTCCACACTCTCGATATCGACGCTGCCAGCGAGATGCGCGGATGAACCTACTCTTTCTGACTTTCGTATTCCCCCTCATTGGTTTCCTGCTGCTGTCGTTCTCTCGTGGACGCTGGTCGGAAAACCTTTCGGCACTGGTTGGCGTGGGTTCCATCGGCCTGTCTGCCATCGTCACGGCCTACGTGATCTGGCAGTTCAACGTCGCACCACCGGAAGGTGGCAGGTACGTGCAGGTGCTGTGGCAGTGGATGGCCGTTGAAGGCTTCACGCCGAACTTCGCCCTCTACCTGGATGGCCTGTCGGTGACCATGCTCGGCGTGGTGGTCGGGGTGGGTTTCCTGATCCACCTGTTCGCCTCCTGGTACATGCGCGGTGAAGCCGGTTATTCGCGCTTCTTCGCCTACACCAACCTGTTCATCGCCAGCATGCTGTTCCTGGTGCTCGGCGATAACCTGTTGTTCCTGTACTTCGGCTGGGAAGGCGTGGGCCTGTGCTCGTACCTGTTGATCGGTTTCTACTACAGCAACCGCAACAACGGGAATGCCGCACTCAAGGCGTTCATCGTCACCCGGATCGGCGACGTGTTCATGGCCATCGGCCTGTTCATCCTGTTCCAGCAACTGGGCACGCTGAACATCCAGGAACTGCTGGTCAAGGCACCCGAGCACTTCAAGGTCGGTGACTTCTGGATCGTCCTGGCGACCCTGATGCTGCTGGGCGGCGCCGTCGGTAAATCCGCGCAACTGCCGCTGCAAACCTGGTTGGCGGACGCGATGGCAGGCCCTACCCCGGTTTCGGCACTGATCCACGCCGCAACCATGGTGACCGCCGGCGTCTACCTGATCGCCCGTACCCACGGCCTGTTCGCCCTGGCACCGGACATCCTGCACCTGGTCGGCATCGTCGGCGGCGTGACCCTGGTACTGGCCGGTTTTGCCGCCCTGGTACAAACCGACATCAAGCGCATCCTCGCCTACTCGACCATGAGCCAGATCGGCTACATGTTCCTGGCCCTGGGCGTCGGTGCCTGGGAAGGCGCGATCTTCCACCTGATGACCCACGCCTTCTTCAAGGCGCTGCTGTTCCTTGCTTCCGGTGCGGTGATCGTTGCCTGCCACCACGAGCAGAACATCTTCAAGATGGGCGGCCTGTGGAAGAAACTGCCGTTGGCCTATGCCAGCTTCATCGTTGGCGGCGCGGCCCTCGCGGCCCTGCCCCTGGTCACCGCCGGCTTCTACTCCAAGGACGAGATCCTCTGGGAAGCGTTCGCCAGCGGTAACCAGGCACTGCTCTATGCCGGCCTGGTGGGTGCGTTCATGACCTCGCTGTACACCTTCCGCCTGATCTTCATCGCGTTCCATGGTGAAGCCAAGACCGAAGCCCATGCCGGCCATGGCATTGCTCACTGGCTGCCACTGTCGGTGCTGATCGTGCTGTCGACCTTCGTCGGCGCCATGATCACCCCACCGCTGGCCGATGTGCTGCCGCAAAGCGTCGGCCATGCCGGCGGCGAAGCCAAGCACAGCCTGGAAATCGCCTCGGGTGCCATCGCCCTGGCGGGTATCCTGCTGGCCGCCCTGCTGTTCCTGGGCAAGCGTCGTTTCGTCACGGCGATCGCCAACAGCGGCATCGGGCGATTCCTTTCGGCCTGGTGGTTCGCCGCCTGGGGCTTCGACTGGATCTACGACAAACTGTTCGTCAAGCCATACCTTGCGATCAGCCACATTCTGCGCAAAGACCCGCTCGACCAGACCATTGGCCTGATCCCGCGCATGGCCAAGGGCGGCCACACTGCCCTGAGCCGTACCGAGACCGGTCAACTGCGTTGGTATGCGGCTTCCATGGCGGCTGGCGCCGTGCTGGTTATCGGCGCCATCGTGCTGGTAGCGGTCTGATATGAACCTTGCGAACTTGCGAAAGGAAACGAGCCCGTCATGATTCTGCCCTGGCTAATCCTGATCCCCTTCATCGGCGGCCTGCTGTGCTGGATCGCGGAGCGCTCCAGCTCCACGCTCCCGCGCTGGATTGCGCTGCTGACCATGTCCCTGGAACTCGCGCTCGGCCTCTGGCTGTGGGCGACCGGCGACTATTCATTTGCTCCGGCTCCTGGCGCCGATCCGACCTGGGCGCTTGAATTCAAGCACGTCTGGATCGCGCGCTTCGGCATCAGCGTGCACCTGGCCCTCGACGGCCTGTCGCTGCTGATGATCCTGCTGACCGGCCTGCTGGGTATCCTCTCGGTACTCTGCTCCTGGAAAGAGATCCAGCGTCACGTCGGTTTCTTCCACCTGAACCTGATGTGGATCCTGGGCGGCGTCATCGGCGTGTTCCTGGCGCTGGACCTGTTCATGTTCTTCTTCTTCTGGGAAATGATGCTGGTGCCGATGTACTTCCTCATCGCGCTCTGGGGTCACAGTTCTTCGGACGGCAAGAAAACCCGGATCTACGCGGCGACCAAGTTCTTCATCTTCACCCAGGCTTCCGGCCTGATCATGTTGGTGGCGATCCTTGGCCTGGTGCTGGTCAACTTCAACAACACCGGTGTGATTACCTTCAATTACGCCGACCTGTTGAAAGTGCAGATGTCCAAGACCACCGAGTACGTGCTGATGCTCGGCTTCTTCATCGCCTTCGCGGTGAAGCTGCCGGTGGTGCCGTTCCACTCCTGGCTGCCGGACGCCCACGCCCAGGCGCCGACCGCAGGTTCCGTGGACCTGGCCGGTATCTTGCTCAAGACGGCGGCCTACGGCCTGCTGCGTTTTGCCCTGCCGCTGTTCCCCAATGCGTCGGCCGAGTTCGCGCCGATCGCCATGACCCTGGGCCTGATCGGGATTTTCTACGGTGCGTTCCTGGCGTTCGCCCAGACCGACATCAAGCGCCTGATCGCGTTCTCCAGCGTTTCGCACATGGGCTTCGTGTTGATCGGGATTTACTCCGGCAGCCAGCTCGCCCTGCAAGGCGCGGTGATCCAGATGTTGGCTCACGGCCTGTCGGCGGCTGCACTGTTTATCCTCAGCGGCCAGTTGTACGAGCGCCTGCACACCCGGGACATGCGTGAGATGGGCGGCATCTGGTCGCGCATCGCCTACCTGCCGGCCATCAGCCTGTTCTTCGCAGCCGCTTCCCTGGGCCTGCCAGGCACTGGCAACTTCGTCGGCGAGTTCCTGATCCTGATCGGCACGTTCGCCAGCGCTCCTTGGATCACCGCCATCGCCACTTCCGGCCTGGTGTTCGGTTCGGTCTACTCGCTGATCATGATCCACCGTGCCTACTTCGGCCCGACCAAGTCGGACGAAGTGCTGCGTGGCATGGACGGTCGCGAACTGATCATGGTGCTCGGCCTTGCGGTGCTGCTGGTTTACCTCGGCGTTTTCCCGCAACCGTTCCTCGACACCTCTGCCGCCACGATGCATGGCGTGCAGCAGTGGCTCGGCACCGCCTTCTCTCAACTCGCTTCGGCCCGGTAAGAGCGCTATGGAATTCACGATTCAACACTTTATCGCGCTTGCGCCGCTGTTGATCACCAGCGCCACGATCATCGTGGTGATGCTGGCGATCGCCTGGCGCCGCAATCACTCACAGACCTTCCTGCTGTCGGTGGCGGGGCTGAACCTGGCCCTGCTGTCGATCTTGCCGGCCCTGAAAGTCGCGCCACTGGCGGTCACCCCGCTGATACAGATCGACAGCTTCGCCTGCCTGTACATGGCGCTGATCCTGGTCGCCACCCTGGCCTGCGTCACCCTCGCCCACGCCTACCTCGGCGATGGCGGTTCGGGTTACCCGGGCAACCGCGAAGAGCTGTACCTGCTGATCCTGATGGCCGCCGCCGGTGGCCTGGTCCTGGTCAGCGCGCAGCACCTGGCCAGCCTGTTCATCGGCCTGGAACTGCTCTCGGTACCGGTCTATGGCCTGGTGGCCTACGCCTTCTTCAACAAGCGCTCCCTGGAAGCCGGCATCAAGTACATGGTGCTGTCGGCGGCCGGTTCCGCGTTCCTGTTGTTCGGCATGGCCCTGCTCTACGCCGAAGCCGGCACCCTGAGCTTCGTCGGCATCGGCCAGGCCCTGGCCGCCACCGGCCTGCCTAGCCCGATCGCGCAACTGGGCCTGGGCATGATGCTGATCGGCCTGGCGTTCAAGCTGTCGCTGGTACCGTTCCACCTCTGGACCCCGGACGTCTACGAAGGCGCCCCGGCGCCAGTGGCGGCGTTCCTGGCCACCGCTTCGAAAGTGGCGGTGTTCGCGGTCATGGTGCGCCTGTTCCAGATCTCGCCAGTGGCCAGCAGCGGTGTGCTGAGCAACGTGCTGACCATCATCGCCATCGCGTCGATCCTGTTCGGTAACCTGCTGGCACTGACCCAGAGCAACCTCAAGCGTCTGCTGGGTTACTCGTCCATCGCCCACTTTGGCTACCTGCTGATCGCCCTGATCGCCAGCAAGGGCCTGGCCGTGGAAGCCATCGGCGTGTACCTGGTCACCTACGTGATCACCAGCCTCGGCGCGTTCGGCGTGATCACCCTGATGTCCTCGCCATACAACGGCCGCGACGCCGACGCCCTGTACGAATACCGCGGCCTGTTCTGGCGCCGTCCGTACCTGACCGCCGTGCTGACTGTGATGATGCTGTCCCTGGCCGGCATCCCGCTGACCGCCGGCTTCATCGGCAAGTTCTACATCATCGCCACCGGCGTCGAGGCTCACCAATGGTGGCTGGTCGGCTCTCTGGTGCTGGGCAGTGCCATCGGCGTGTTCTACTACCTGCGCGTCATGGTCACCTTGTACCTGATGGAACCGAACCTGCGTCGCCACGACGCCGAGTTGCACTGGGAACAGAAGGCAGGCGGCGTGATGCTGCTGGCCATCGCCGTACTGGCGTTCTTCCTCGGTGTGTACCCGCAGCCGTTGCTGACCCTGGTTCAGCAGGCTGGTTTGACGGGCTGATCGTGTAGCGGTAGCTCGTAGAAAACAGAAACGGCACCTTTGGGTGCCGTTTTTTTTTAGGCCAGTGCCATGGACGTTAGCCTTGGACACTATTTATTCAGTTACCCGATATAGCTCATGACTCAGGCCCGCCACGGTGCAAGCGCCCCTTCGAAAAGTGAAAAGGCTCCATGCAGGAAACGGTTGAAGCGAGCGGCATCACGCCGCAGCCCTGCCTGCTGACCACCAATCAGGCACAGATGGGCCACCTGACCAATCACTTCTGCTTGCCCTGGCATATGGACCAGGCGGCGGCACGTCCGTATCGCGAAGTCCAGTCGTCTTGTGTCAACACGCTGCTGAAACTCGCCTACCAACGGATCGTGCAGCGACCAGGCTCGGATGGAAACTTCCCGCCCAGGTTGTTTCTCAGCGGCAATACTCAAGTAGCGTTTCAGGATTTCGCCCGCGCTACTGCCCTGCCCTGCATAAGCGAGCATGCGTTCGGTGTAGTCTTCTTCCCAAGCGGCCAGCAAGGTGCGGACAAAATCTTCACGATTGCGGAAATGGTGATAGAACGATCCGCGGGTCACATTCAATCGGCGCGATAGACTCTCGGCCGAAACGCCGGTATGCCCTATTTGGTCGAGGGCCTCAAAACCCGCCGCGATCCAATGGTTACGAGTCAGTTTTCTCACCGGTCATTTCGCTCCCTATTTAGCGCCATACAGACTGTGTATGGCGCGTAACCGATCGGTACGCTGCGAACACCAGCAAAGATGGCCGTTGCGTTTTGCACGCCAGCACTTTTCATGGAGCTCGCCTTGAAGAAAATCGTTCTGGTTGCTTTCGACCAATTCACTGATATCGACCTATTCCTGATGTGGGACATCTTAGGCCGCAACACTGAGGACTGGCACGTCCGAATATTGGGTTCCAGCGCTATCGTGCGATCGGCGCACGGCCTGCCTGTTTCGGTGCACGGTCCGCTTTGCGAGGCCAACAGTGCCGACGCGGTATTGTTCGTCAGCGGCAAGGAAGGAATACCCGCTGCACTTGCCGCCCCGGATTTCCTGCCGTCGTTCGAACTTGACTCCAGACGCCAGCGAATCGGCTCCATATGCGCCGGAGCTTTCATTCTCGAACGGCTTGGGCTGCTCAGCGGCCCAGCCACTACACACCCGGATGCACGATCGAGCTTGCAAGCTCTGGGACTTGAGCCCGTGGACCAGCCTCTTGTATGCCAGGGGAACGTTGCAACCGCTGGCGGATGCCTTTCGGCGCTCTATCTGGTGGGATGGTTGGTTGAATCCTGGTTCGATGCCGACAAACGCCGTGCGACGTTGCTCCCTGTTCTGCCGGCTGGGCAGCAGGCGCTCTATGATGCCTTGATCGGGCTCAGTATCCGACAAGGAGAAGTTGGCGCCTCCCAACAAAAAACGCGACATGGCATGTCGTCGAATTGGTAGTTAGAACTCAGGAGAGATCCCCGATGCCCCGAGAATTTGAGCTCATTAAGTCCGTGCCGGTCCCCTCGAGGTCCGGCGTCACCCACCTTTATAAGTCGACGAACCTGGCGGACGCTTTTGCGATTCAGCTCCCTGCGGGCACATCCAGCGACCCAGACTTGCTTGCGCGATTCATCCTTTCCCACCAGCCATCCTGGATCGGATGGCTCATGAAAATCCGAGACACTGTCGTTGCCTGTTTTGGTCTCAAGACAGCCAGACATCTGGCGACACTTGCTCATCGGATTCAAATCTTCAAGGTCTACAGCACGAACCAGACTGAAATCGTGCTGGGAGAGGACGACAAGCACCTCGACTTCCGGATATCGATCCTATGTTCTGAAGAGGCAGAGCCAGAAGGCAGTCGCCAACTGGTTTTTTCAACCGTGGTCCAGTGCCACAACCGTCTAGGCCGGGCCTACATCTTCGTTATTGCCCCATTTCACCGCTTGGTTGTTAAGGCCAGCCTCCTGCGTGCAGCGCGCGTCGGTTGGCCTCTGGCTACCAGCCCCCAAGGCTGAGCGCGTGAGCGATCAAATCAAACCTGCACTATGAAAGCCCCTTCACCATGGGAACACACGCCAGTTGAAGCCCCGAAGGGGAATGGTAGATCGCAGGCGCCTCACCCACGAAACCGCAGCGTCGGTAAAAGTCAGCCGCATTCAAAGTCGCATCAAGCTTGACTTCCTCCAGGCCCAACTCTCGCGCCAGGCATTCGAGGTGATCCAGGACTCTCCTGCCGATACCTCGCTGCATAAAATCAGGATGCACAAAGATCGCGCCGATTTCGCTGTTCTCCAGGTCAAGCATTCCTGTCGCCACCGGCTCTCCATCAATACAGCCCAGATAGAAGTGTTTCTCCATCAGCGTGTCATAGCCATCCTCGGCCGCACCAGCTGTCCAGGCTAATAGCTGCGCCTGGGTATAGGCGCCGATGCATTGATGCCGGATCGCTAGAAGGCGAATGTCGAATGCTGTCTGGGAATCGCTGTGGCTGGCTCGTCTAATCTCGAACATTTCACTCTCCGTCAGCCATATTCGGGCGGAGAACTGAAAAGCCCCGTCCATCTCTGGCGGGGCTTGGGGTAACACGTCAAATTCTATGCACGCATGACCTCATGGCCCGCCAGAGGCGGTCATGGAGGAACACATCATGTTCATTCGGCGTATGTAAATCATCGTCGGATAGTGCTGAGGACGGCCAGACAAGTCAATCTGAAGGCAGCTTTGCACTACCTGCGCATGTTCCGACGTGCTTTTGAGTATCCGGAGCTGTTACGAACGGAGTGCTTGACGCTCCAACATTATTCAATATGATTCATTCTTAATCATTTCGCTGAATATAGATTCGGTATTATTCACCGATAGCAAGTAGCCCCGGAAGCGGTTGCTCAGACTGGCTTGTACTGCCAATTGCCCAAGAGAAATCCACCATGACAACCACCGCGAAAACCCGGTCGGTCACAGCTCACGTCCCGGTGCACCTGGCCGAAAAAGTCGACCTGATGGCCGAGCGCCTCGAGCGTTCCAGGAACTGGATCGTCAAACAAGCGCTATCTGCCTGGATCGAGCAGGAGGAGGAGCGAAGCCGCCTGACCCATGAGGCCTTGGCCGATGTTGACGCCGGCCGAGTGATTGACCACCAGGCTGTCCAGGCTTGGGCCGATAGTCTCAGCACCGACGCCCCGTTACCGGTACCGCGCTGATGGAGTTGAAGTGGACCAGCAAGGCGCTTTCCGACATTGCTCGACTTTATGAATTTCTGGCGGCGGTGAATCAACCCGCGGCCGCACGAACAGTGCAACAACTCACAGCCGCGCCGACCTCTCTGCTGGCCAACCCGCGCATTGGTGAACGCCTGGAAGAGTTCGAACCTCGAGACGTGCGCAGAATCCAAGTGGGGCGCTACGAAATGCGCTATGAAATAGCCGGTTCCACCCTGTACCTGCTACGCCTGTGGCACACACGTGAGGATCGATGACTTGGGCTCGAAGGGAATGACTGCCGTCACGCAGAACCTTTTTTCATTCGACGGCCGGCAGGGATGAGCGTCGATATCGAATGCGTAGTGGTCGGCGCAGGCGTCGTTGGCCTTGCCGTGGCGCGAGAAATGGCCCGGGCCGGTCACGAAGTGCTGGTGATCGAAGCCGCCGAAGCCATCGGCATGGGCATCAGCTCGCGCAACTCCGAAGTCATCCACGCGGGCATCTATTACCCACCGGGCAGTCTCAAGGCGCAGTTGTGCGTCGAAGGTCGGCGACGGCTGTATGACTATTGCGAAAGCCACGGCATCGCGACCCGCCGGCTCGGCAAGTTGATCGTTGCCACGGATCAGGCGCAGGTGGCCGGACTCGAAACATTGCTTGAGCGGGGCTTGATGAACGGCGTGGACGACCTGCGCCTGCTCGACCAAGAACAGGCGCAGGCATTGGAACCGGCCCTGGCCTGTGTCGCCGCGCTGTATTCGCCTTCCACCGGTATCGTCGATTCCCACGCTCTGATGCTGGCCTTGCTGGGTGACGCCGAAGCGGCCGGGACGAACATTGTTTTCCACACGCCTTTACTGGGTGCTCGCGTCATCACTGGGGGGTTCATGCTGGAATTGGGCGGCACGGCGCAAATGACCTTGTCCTGTCGCCTGCTGATCAACGCCGCCGGCCTCCAGGCACCCGCCCTCGCCCGCCGCATCGAAGGCCTGGAGAGGCAATCGGTGCCCGAGGACTTTTTGTGCAAGGGCAACTACTTCAGCCTCGCCGGGCGAGCACCGTTCCGGCACTTGGTCTATCCCGCCCCGGAAGCCGCCGGCCTGGGCATCCACATGACGCTGGACCTGGCCGGCCAGGCGCGTTTCGGCCCGGACACCGAATGGGTCGAAGTGGAAGATTACCGAGTGGATCCGGCCCGGGCCGAAGCGTTTTACCCGGCGATTCGAAATTACTGGCCGGGGCTGCCGGACCAGAGCCTGCGACCGGCCTACAGCGGCATCCGCCCGAAGATCTCCGCGCCCGGCGAACCGGCCCGCGACTTTGTCATCAGCAGCGAAACCGAACACCGGGTGCCAGGGTTGATCAACCTGCTCGGGATCGAGTCGCCCGGGCTGACGTCCTGCCTGGCAATCGCCAGCCGGGTCCGACAACGGATCGAAAATGTCTAGCCAGCAGCGCAAAGTGCAACGCGTTTTGCCCCCCGCTCATGCAGCTTGCACGACGCCGGAAATTCCTTGAGCTTCAACTTATTGTTTTTAAAGAGATTTAAATCGATCTTCGGCTGGCACAGCTGATGCAATTCAGCTCCTACGCGGCGTCGGCGTCTCCAAGCCTGCCCGCATCCGTGTATTGCCGAGGAGCTACCTATGAATGCCATCGATCTGTTGAAAGCCGACCACGAACGCGTCAAAGCCATCCTGACTCAACTGAGCGAGTCGACTGAACGCGCCGTGAAAAAACGCACCGACCTGTTGGCGAAACTGGAAATGGAAATTTCCATCCACACCCGCCTGGAAGAAGAAATTCTTTATCCGGCTTTCAAGCAGGCCGGTGGCAAGGACGAGGCCGAAATGTATTACGAGGCCAAGGAAGAACACCGCACCGTCGACTCGCTGGTGCTGCCGGACCTGAAAGCCACCGATCCAACCCAGCCGGAATTCGCCGGTCGGGTGAAAGTGGTCAAGGAACTGCTTGAGCACCACATCGAGGAAGAAGAAAAGGAAATGTTCCCCCACGCGAAAAAACTGCTGGGCAAGGCAAAACTCGATGCCTTGGGTGCAGACATGGAAACCATGAAAGCGCAGTACAAAAAAGAACTGAGCAGCGCCAACCTCGCCGCCTGATCAAAGCGCCGTAGATGCTTCAGCCGTCATGTGACGGCTGAATGCGTTGCGGCGCTTTATTGCATTTGTTCACGCAAGAATTCCACCAACGCCTGCACCGGGCGTGCACTTTGCCGATGCTGGGGATACACCGCCGATAGCGCCAACGGCTCGGTCTCGAAGCCTTCCAGGACCTTGATCAGCCGTCCATCCTTCAAGGCATCGCCGAGGATGAAAGCGGGCAGATAGGTGATGCCCATGCCGGCGATGGCCGCGTCCCTGAGCAAATCGCCGTTATTGGCGCGCATGCGTCCCGTGACCTCCAGGGTCAGCGGTTTGCCGGCCCCCACGAAACGCCACTGCACCTGACGGCTGTGACCATAGGGCAAGCAGTCATGATTGCGCAGGTCTTCAGGCCGCGCGGGTGTGCCTTTTTGCGCCAGGTAGGTTGGACTGGCGCAGTACACCCGCTCGATGGTCGCGATGCGCCGGGCAATCAGCGTCGAATCCTCCAGCACGCCGATGCGCAGCGCCAGGTCATAGCCCTCTCCCAGCAGATCCACCGAGCGGTCGCTCAGGTCCACTTCGACACTGACGCCCGGGTAGCGCTGCAGAAACAGCGGCAGCAGGCTGCCCAGGTGCGCCATGGCGAAGGACAGCGGTGCGCTGAGGCGAATGGTGCCGCGGGGCTCGCTGGTCTGGCCGCTGATGCCCTGCTCCACCTGTTCGACTTCATTGAGCAGGCGCAGCGCCGCTTCGTAATAGCGCTGGCCCAGGGGCGTGACGTCCAGCCGCCGGGTCGAGCGATTGAGCAGGCGTACGCCCAGGCGCTGTTCCAGTTCCATCAACTTGCGGCTGACGAACTGCTTGGACAGCCCCAGTTTGTCCGCCGCAGCGGTGAAACTGCCCGACTCCATGACCTGGGCAAAGATGCGCATTTCTTCGAAGGGGTTCATTGTCATTCCTGAGGTGGACAGTCAGGGGGATTGGCTGGGCATTGTGGTCTTAGTGAGTCAGATTGCCTAGCTGTTGAATGTGCCACCGCTATCGCGAGCAAGCTTTGCTCCCACAGGTTTTCCCACAGATCCAATTGTGGGAGCAAAGCTTGCTCGCGATAGCGGTGGCACTGCTTGAGAGGTGTTAATGCCAGACACAAAAACGCCCGCGCAAGGCGGGCGTCGTTCAGCATGGACTGCTTACTTGGCCGTCAGCGCCGAGTAGCTGTTCATCAGGTTGCGGTAGTTCGGAATGCGCTGGGATAGCAGGTTGCCCAGGCCTTCGATGTCGTTGCGCCAGTCGCGGTGCAGCTCACAGGCCACCGAGAACCAGTTCATCATCTGCGCGCCAGCAGCGGTCATGCGTACCCAGGCGGCCTGTTGTACGGTTTCGTTGAACGTACCCGAGGCGTCGGTCACCACGAACACGTCGAAACCTTCAGCCAGCGCCGACAGGGTCGGGAACGCCACGCAGACATCGGTGACCACGCCAGCGATGATCAGTTGCTTGCGGCCGGTGGCCTTGATCGCCTTGACGAAATCTTCGTTGTCCCAGGCATTGATCTGGCCTGGACGCGGGATGTACGGCGCATCCGGGAACATTTCCTTGAGCTCCGGCACGATCGGACCGTTGGGGCCTTGTTCGAAGCTGGTGGTCAGGATGGTCGGCAGTTCGAAGAACTTCGCCAAGTCAGCCAAGGCCAGCACGTTGTTCTTGAACTCGTTGGGCGAGAAGTCCTGGACCAGGGAAATCAGGCCGGTCTGGTGATCGACCAGCAGGACGACCGCGTCGTCTTTGTTCAGACGGTTGTAGGCGGGAACGTTGCTCATGGGATGACTCCTTTGGGATGGATGTATTGCAGAACAATGTGGGAGCGAGCCTGCTCGCGATGACGGTGTGTCAGCTTGCGGCGATGTCGGATGTGCCGACGCCTTCGCGAGCAGGCTCGCTCCCACAGGGGAGAATCGGTGCGTTAGTCAAAAGGCAAAGCAGGAACAGCCAAACGCGCCCCAGAAGCCTTGGAAATCGCTGACCGGGACGTTCGACAACCGCGCCCGTTCATGGCTGTGGGAATGCACCGTGCACGGACCGCTGCACTGGTGGACCTGGGCCTGCAACGGCGACGTCGGGCGCCAGTGGCCCGGGACCTTGACCACCGGCGACCAGTCGGGCAGCACCGGGACGCTGGCCGGCCCGAGTTTTTCGAAGTCGCCGGCGGCATACACCACCTTGCCGTCGACCACGGTCAGCACCGACTCGATCCACTTGATGGCTTCTTCCTCGACGCTGAAAAAGTCCGCGCTCAGGGCCGCCAGATCCGCCAGTTGGCCAACCTTGATCTGGCCTTTCTTGCCCTGCTCCGACGAGAACCAGGCACTGCCGTGGGTGAACAGTTCCAACGCAGTCAGGCGCGGCAGGCCCTCTTCGTGCAACGAAAGGCCGCCGACCGTGCGCCCGCTGACCATCCAGTACAACGAGGTCCACGGGTTGTAGCTGGAGACGCGGGTGGCGTCGGTGCCAGCGCCCACCGGCACGCCTTCGGCGAGCATGCGCTTGATCGGCGGCGTGGCTTCGGCGGCCTTGGCACCGTAGCGGTCGACGAAGTATTCACCCTGGAAGGCCATGCGATCCTGGATCGCGATGCCGCCGCCCAATGCACGTACGCGCTCGATGTTCTTCGGCGTGATGGTCTCGGCATGGTCGAAGAACCAGGGCAGCCCGTTGAACGGAATGTCGCGGTTCACTTTTTCGAACACATCGAGCATGCGGCTGATGGATTCGTCATAGGTGGCATGCAGGCGGAACGGCCAGCGCTGCTCCACCAGGTGCCGGACCACCGGCTCCAGGTCCTGCTCCATGCCCGGCGGCAGGTCCGGGCGCGGCTCGAGGAAGTCCTCGAAATCCGCCGCCGAGAACACCAGCATTTCCCCGGCGCCGTTGTGCCGCAGGAAATCGTCGCCCTGGTGCAACTTGACGCTGCCGGTCCAGTTCTTGAAGTCGCTGAGCTCTTCCTTGGGCTTCTGGGTGAACAGGTTGTAGGCGATGCGCACCGTCAACTGCTGCTCGCGGGCCAACTGCTCGATCACCGCATAGTCGTCCGGGTAGTTCTGGAAGCCGCCGCCAGCATCGATGGCACTGGTCAGGCCCAGGCGATTTAGTTCACGCATGAACTGGCGAGTGGAGTTGACCTGGTATTCCAGCGGCAACTTCGGCCCTTTCGCCAGCGTCGAATAAAGGATCATCGCGTTGGGCCGCGCCACCAGCATGCCGGTGGGCTCGCCCTTGCTGTCACGCACGATCTCGCCACCCGGCGGGTTCGGCGTGTCACGGGTGTAGCCGGCCACCCGCAGCGCGGCACGGTTGAGCAAGGCACGGTCATACAGGTGCAGCACGAACACTGGCGTATCGGGAGCGGCCTGATTGAGCTCTTCCAGAGTCGGCATGCGTTTTTCGGCGAACTGGAATTCGTTCCAGCCGCCTACCACGCGCACCCATTGCGGTGTTGGCGTGCGGTCGGCCTGGTCCTTGAGCATGCGCAAAGCATCGGCCAGGGATGGCACGCCTTCCCAGCGCAGCTCCAGGTTGTAGTTCAGGCCGCCGCGGATCAGGTGCAAGTGCGAGTCGTTGAGCCCGGGAATGACGGTGCGGCCCTTGAGGTCGATGACCTGGGTGCCGCTGCCGCGCAGGGCCATGGCCTCGGCGTCGGTGCCGACCGCGACGAAGCGCCCCTGGCTGATGGCAACCGCGCTGGCGCGGGGTTTCTCACGGTCGACGGTATGGAACTGGCCATTGAACAGAATCAGATCGGCGTTCATCGGATTTCCTTCTGGATGAGTAGAGGCAAGGGACAGCCGCGGCCAGAAAGCCGCCGCAGCGCTGAGCAAGGACCCGGCGGCGAGCAGTTGGCGGCGCAGCGGATCGGTTGGGTCGTCCTTATTGGCCATGGTCGGGCTCCAGGTGCACGTGGGCTTTCGAGGCCTCAAGCCACGGTGCGAACAGACGGGTCGCCAGCGGCATGCACACGTACACCACCGAAAGCACGATGGTCAGGGTGATCAGGAACGTGGCCACCACGTAGTTGGAAAGAAAACTGTTTAGCTGCAGCAACGGCCCCCAGATCAGCGGCACCAGCAAGGTATGCGGCAGGATCACCAGCAGCGTCACCACGGCCTGCTTCCAGCGCGGCGGCGGTGTGGCCGCATCGGCCAGCGGGGTGAACCAGAATTCCTTGTGCGACCCGGCTTCGATCTGGTCACCGTCGCCCAGCAACGGCAGGGCCTCCTCCACCAGCTCGCGGCGCTCGGGCGAGTCCAGCCAGCGCTGCATGGCCTCGGTGGAACAGAAACGCAGCACGCAAGTGAACAGCGCCAGCCCACCCTGCTTGCCCCGCACCACATCCACCCCCAAATGACCCGGCCACTGACCGGCCACGCGCACCGTGCGACGCAACCAGGCCTCGTAGGCTGCCTCCTGGCCGACCTTGATCCGGTGCTTGACCACCAGGGTCACGATTTCATCGAAGCCGGGCCTGGCCGGGCTCGCGGTGGATTCAACGGTTTGCGATTCAGACATGGCGAAGCACTCCAACAAAACGCGTATTGATTGCCAGGCGTCCGGGCCCGGCGACAAACACACTGGTAAATACGATTAGCAGCAGCCAGCCGAACTGGCCTTCTTCCAGGCTCCACTGCGGGTGCACCACCAGCAGCGCCACGGCCAGGAGAAACAGGATTGGCAGGCACGCCAGGCGCACCAGCACACCGGCGATGATCAGCAGCGGACACAGCACCTCGGCGAAAATCGCCAGGATCAGAGTCGGCGCCGCGCCAAGGTGAAACGGGTCTTCGATACGGGTCAGCTCGACGCCGTAGTGCAACAGCTTCGGCAGCCCATGGACCCACAGCAAAAACAACCCGCCGCTCAAGCGCAGGAACAACAAGCCCAGATCCTGCAGCGGGCGCTCATCAGTCATGTTCATCGGTGGGCTCCGTCCGCAGTGATCGAGGCCGCCGCTGGCAGCGGTTGGGACATGTGGCTGGCAATGCGCGAACGCAGCCAGCGCTCGGCCGGGTCGTTGTCATGCACGCCGCTCCAGACCATCGACAGTTCAGCGGCATTGATCTCGAACGGCGGGTCCTCGGCGCGCAGTGCGCAGCCTTCCACCAGCGCGCAGGCGGCATAGTCGGGCACGGTGGCGATCAGTTCGGTGCCGGCCAGCAAGGCCCGCAGCCCGCTGAACTGCGGCACCGCCAGCACCACTTTGCGGGTCCGACCGATGCGGGCCAGGTCCAGGTCGATGTTGCCGCTCAGGTCGCCCGAGAACGAGACCATGGCGTGGGGCCGCGAGCAGTACTCGTCCAGAGTCAGCGGCCCCGGGCGCTTGTCGCCACGCAAGACCTTGCAAGGAATGTCCCGCAGTTTCTTGCGCTTGGCATTGGCCGGCAGATCGGTGGTGTAGCTCACGCCGACGCTGATTTCACCGCTGGCCAGCAGCGACGACATCAGCAGGAAATTGGCCCGGCGCACCACCACGATGATCCCCGGCGCTTCTTCGCGCAGTTGGCTCAGCAGCGGTGGAAACAGGCCGAATTCGGCATCGTCGGACAGACCGATGCGAAACACGTCGCAACTGGTGGACGGATCGAACGCCTTGGCCCGGCTGACCGCGCCAGAGATGGTGTCCATGGCCGGTTGCAGCTCTTGCAGGATCGCCAGGGCCCGCGGCGTCGGCTCCATGCCGCGACCGTGGCGGATCAGCAACGGATCATCGAACAGATCCCGCAGCCGCCCCAGCGCCGCGCTCACCGCCGGCTGGCCCATGAACAGCTTTTCGGCGACGCGGGTCAGGTTTTTCTCGAACATCAGCGCCTCGAAGATCACCAGCAGGTTCATGTCGAGACGGCGTAAATCATTGCGGTTCATGGGTGTGATGTCCCGTTTTAACTGTGGGAGCGAGCCTGCTCGCGATGGCGGTGGGTCAGCTTGCATTCATATCTACTGTCCTGACGCCTTCGCGAGCAGGCTCGCTCCCACAGGTCTTAGCTTGCTTGCGTCAGCCCTGGATGAACGCCAGCAGGTCCGCGTTCAGGCGGTCCTTGTGAGTGTCGGTCAGGCCGTGGGGCGCGCCGGGGTAGATCAGCAGCTGCGAGTTCTTGAGCAACTTGGCGGCGGCGATGCCGGCCGTTTCGATGGGGACCACCTGATCGTCATCGCCATGGACCACCAGGGTCGGCACGTCGATGTTGCGCAGGTCTTCGCAAAGATCGGTCTCCGAGAACGCCTTGATGCAGTCGTAGGTGTTCTTGTGGCCGGCGAGCATGCCCTGCATCCAGAACCAGTCGATCATGCCTTGGGAGACTTTGGCGCCTGGACGGTTGGCGCCGAAAAACGCGCTGGCCACATCTTTGTATAGCTGAGAACGGTCGGCCAGGGACGCCTGGCGGAAACCGTCGAACACTTCCACAGGCAGGCCGCCGGGGTTGGCCGGGGTCTTGAGCATCAGCGGCGTCACCGCCGAAATCAGGCCGAGCTTGGCGACACGGGCAGCACCATGGCGGCCGATGTAGCGCGCCACTTCGCCACCGCCGGTGGAGAAGCCGAGCAACACCGCGTCCTTCAAGTCCAGCCGCTCGATCAGCTCGGCCAGGTCATCGGCGTAGGTGTCCATGTCGTTGCCGTCCCAGGGCTGGCTGGAGCGCCCGTGCCCACGGCGGTCATGGGCGATCACCCGGTAGCCGTTGGACGCCAGGAACATCATCTGCGCCTCCCAACTGTCCGAGTTCAACGGCCAGCCGTGGCTGAAGACCACCGGTTGACCACTGCCCCAGTCCTTGTAGTAAATCTCGGTGCCGTCGCGGGTGATGAAGGTGCTCATGACGTGACTCCTTGAGGTGGGTGGATCGCTTTATGGTCCGGCCATGGGGGGCACCTGCGTGAGTTAAACGTTGTTAATTTTTTCGGAACCGGCGTGTTAAAAGCCCGCTTCCGTGGCGAAGGAGCTTGCTCCCGCTGGGCTGCGCCCATAGGAGCGGTGTAGGAGCGGTGTAGGAGCTGTCGAGTGCAACGAGGCTGCGATCTTTCCCCAGACACTTGAATCTCAAGCGAAAGATCAAAAAGATCAAAAAGATCAAAAAGATCAAAAAGATCAAAAAGATCAAAAGATCAAAAGATCGCAGGCTTCGCCAGCTCCTACAGAAGCCCAGCGGGAGCACGCTCCCTCGCCACAGGTTCGGCGGCTGGAATGCTGGGAGTAGAGCCTGCGCCGTTGCGCTTGACGCAAAACCTGAGGAATATGCTCGGGTAAAGCCCAGGCACCGGGACCAGAACATTGAGAGCAACATGAGCCAATACCTCAGCCTGCCCGTCGAACAGACGGTGCGTTTCGGCCCTTACCGGGTCCATCCTCGCCAGCGCCTGGTGCTCGAGGGTGGGCAACCGTTGCGCCTGGGACGGCGGGCCGTGGAAATTCTGCTGGTGTTGCTCGAGCACGCCGGCGAGGTGGTGAGCAAGCAGCAACTGATCGCCCGGGTCTGGCCCAGGAGCGTGGTGGAAGACACCAACCTGCGCGTGCACGTCGCGGCACTGCGCAAGGCCCTCGGGGATGGCCAGGCCGGGCAGCGCTACATCGTCACCGTGGCGCAACGCGGCTACAGTTTTGTCGCGCCGCTGTCATTCGAGCCGTTCGACCAATGGGCGCATATTCCTCATCCGTCCTTGACGCGTAACCTGCCGCTGCAACGCACGCGCATGATCGGACGCCAGGCCCTGGTGGAAAACCTGGTGGCCCAGCTACCGCGAAAACGCTTCATTACCCTGGTCGGTACCGGCGGCATCGGCAAGACCACCGTTGCCCTGCGGGTCGCTGAACGGCTGATCGGCCAGTACCGTGATGGCACGCATCTGCTGGACCTGGCATCGCTCAACGACGCGGCCATGATCGCCCCCAACCTGTGCGCATTGCTCGACCTGCCACTGCAGGACGGTGATCCGCTGGACGCCATCGCCCGGCAGCTCAGGGAGCGGCATCTGCTGCTGGTGATCGACAACTGCGAGCACCTGATCGACGCCATCGCCCAGCTCAGCGAAACCCTGCTGCGCGGCGCCCCCCACCTGCACATCCTGGCCACCAGCCGTGAAGGCCTGCGCGCCGAAGGCGAACACGTGCAGCGCCTGGACGCCCTGGCGTTCCCGCCCCGGGAAATGCCCATCGAGGGCTGCCCTGCCCTGGAATACCCGGCGCTGCAACTGTTTGCCGAACGGGCGATGGCCAGCCGTGACGACTTCGAGCTGAGCGACCACGAGGTGCCGTTGGTGGTCGACATCTGCCAGCGGCTGGACGGCATTCCCCTGGCCATCGAGCTGGCTGCCGCGCAAATCGGCCGTTTCACCCTGGAGGAGCTTCACCGGCAACTGCAAGACAGCGTCGCCCTGCTTCACAACGACACCGACGCCGCTCCGCGCCAGCAAACCCTGCGCGCCACGCTGGACTGGAGCTTCGCGTTGCTCACGACCTGCGAGCAGACCTGCCTGCGGCGGCTGGCGGTGTTCATGGGCAGTTTCAACCTGGCCTCGGCCGCCGCGGTGATCGTCGGCCAGCATGTCGCGCCCGACCAGGTGCTGGTGTCGGTCAGTCAGTTGGTCGCCAAATCGCTGCTCAATGTCGAGATCGGCGATGAAGAGGTGCGCTATCGCCTGCTGGACACCACCCGCCGCCATGCCTTGGAGCAACTGGCCGAAGCCGGGGAGCTGGCGGTCAGCCAGGAGCGCCACGCCGAGCGCTGCCTGGCGCTCATGGGGCAAGCGGAAAACGATTGGGAAAACACCCCCACCCGCCTGTGGATCGCCCGCTATGCCGACTATCGCGACGACATCCGCGCGGCGCTCGACCGAGGCTTGGGCCCGCAGGGTTCACACGCCGTAGCGATCCGCCTGACCGCCCGTACCCTGCCCCTCTGGCAGGAACTGTCGCTGCTCAAGGAACACGGCCTCTACGTCAACAAGGCCCTGCAACTGTTGCGGGCCAGCCCCGCGCCATGCCCGCGCTTGACCCTGGCTCTGGAGCTGGCCCACGCCAGTTTCAGCTACCACACCGAGGGCGGCACGCCGGCCACTGTTCGTGCCTTCGCCACGGCCCGGCAACTGGCCCGGCAATGCCAGGACCTGGCCAGCGAGCTGCGGGCCGTGTCCGGGCAAATGACCGTCGACCTCAGTTGTGGTGACTACCAACAGGCCCTGGCACACAGCCGGGATTTCGACCGGTTGGGTTTGCAGGGCGACCCGACCCTGTCCTTGAGCACCCAACGCCTGCGGGTGCTGGCGTTGCATTTCACCGGCGACCAGCGCGCGGCGCGGCGCGAAGCCGAACAGGTGATCCAGCGCCTGGCCCAGAGCGGTCACCTCAGCCGCTTCAGCCACGGCTTCGGCGTGCAATACGATCAGAGCGTGGCCGCGCTGACGGTTCTGGCGCGCATCCTCTGGCTGCAAGGTTTTGCCGAGAAAGCCCAGCGTACCGCCAACCTGGCGCTGCAGATCGCCGTGCAAATCAACCACGGTATTTCGATCTGCTACACCTTGGCGCTGGCCGGTTGCGTGATCGCCCACTACACCGGCGATTATCCGAGTGCCCGGGAAAGGCTCGACCTGTTGAAGCAGCAGGCCAAGAAACATTCGGTGATGCTGTTCCATGACTGGGCTTGCCATTACGACCACGCATTCGACGATCAGTCCCTGGCAACACGCCCGACAAATGGCTTGATCCAGGACATCGCCGTCACCCTGCGCAGCGACTTCGTCAGCCCGGCGCAAATCGAACGGGCCCACAGTGGTGCCGCGGGCTGGTGTTCGGCGGAGATCCTGCGGGCCGGGGCCGAGACCTTGCTGGCGCGCAATGAACCGTCCCTGGAAGAAGCCGCCGAAGCGCAACTGCTGGCCGCCCTGGGCATCGCCCGTCGTCACCAGGCCCTGGCCTGGGAACTGCGCAGCGCCACGTCCCTGGCCCGTTTGTGGCAGCGCCAAGGGCAAGCGCATGCCGCGCAGGCACTGCTCGGGCCCGTCTATCGACGCTTCACGGAAGGTTTCGAGACCCCCGACCTATTGGACGCCAGCGCGCTGCTCCAGGCGCTGACTTGACGGTTGGGGCCCTGAGCGCCGGACTTCCCAAGCATCTTGCAGCACGTAACGCCGATGAAACACAGGCCACTGACCACTGCGCCGCAGTTTGTCCATGGCATAGGCGCGAGTGGTGTGGAGTAGATGGAAGCGCCCTCCTTCGGCAAGCGGTTCGACCATCAGCAGTGACACGCTCACCAACCGCGACAACAGCGAGGGTAATTGCCCGATACTCAGTTCAGCGCAACTGATCACGGCCAGCGCCGCCTTGAGCGTAAACGGCCCCTCGAATACCGCCAGGCGCTGAAATGCGGTTTGTTCGTCAGCGCTCAAACGCTCGAAACTCGAATCCAGCACCGCCTCCAGGCTGCGGTGCCGGGCCACCGCCGTACGCCGCCCGTGGCTCAAGAGGGATAAACCGTGATCCAGTTGTTCCAGGACGCCGGCCACTCCCAAGACATCAACCTGGGCCGCCGCCAGTTCCAACGCCAACGGCAATCCGTCCAGGCGCTGGCAGATCTGTGCAAGCGTCGACCAGTCGCGGCCACCCGGTTTGAAACCCTGCTGCCGGGCGCCAACCCGCTCGATCAGCAACTGCACCGCCGGGCATGCCTCGATCTGGTGCTCCAGTTCCAGGGGCGACGCCACGGCCAGGCCCGACAGTGACACAATTCTCTCATCCGGCAAGTCCAAGGGTTCGCGACTGCTGAGCAGCAGCGACACCCCGGACGCCGCAGCCACTGTCTGGACCAGCTCCCGACAAGCGTCGAGCAGGTGCTCGCAACCGTCGAGCACCAGCAACATCCGACAGGGTTCGAGGCAGCGGGCCAAAGCACCCTGCTCCACGCCCAGCACGCTGGCCACTTGCGCCACCACTTGTGAGGGATCGCTGGCGGCCGCCAGGTCAACGAACCAGGCACCGTCCTCAAAGTGCTCGAGCAGCAGCTCCGCCACCCGCAACACCACGGTGGTCTTGCCGACGCCGCCGGGGCCGGTCACGGTGGTCACGGATTGACGGGGCACTTGCGCCAGTAACCGTCCCAGGACTTTGTCGCGACCCACCACCGGGCTCAAGCGTGCGGGCAGATTGTGCCGCTCGGTTTGGGGGCTGAAAGGCGACTCAACGCGCTCCTGCGCCACCAGGGGCGGCGCAAGGCAATAACCTTGCCGAGGATGATTGAGGATATAGCGAGCGCCGCCCCGCCCATCACCGAAGGCCCGCCGCAGCGCCGCGATGTGCACCCGCAGGTTGATGGCCTCCACGACACTGTCTGGCCAGACGTGGGCGATGAGTGCTTGCTTGCTGACGTAGTGGCCGGCGTGCTCCACCAGCACCTGCAGGACGTCCAGGGCACGGCCGCCCAGCGCAAGGGGCTGGCCGTCACGGGTGACTAGCCGCTGCTGCCGGTAGAAGGCAAACGGACCGAAGCCCACCGCCGGCTCGCTATCGGGTTTGACGAAACTGTTCATGGGCGATCCAGCGCCGGATAACCGGTGCGAGCGTCAGCGTGCGGATCACCGAACACGTCTGCCCTGGCTCCTGCGCATCCTTTCCAAAGGGTTCGCCGTTATCTTGGCAGGCGCAGGCCTCAGGACAATGCTGGCACAGGGAGCGCCACGGACATCACGGTGCCCTGAACGGACACCGATGGCTCAACTGAACTGCTGGCGATACTGCACCGGGGTCAGGCCGAGCTTTTCACTGAACAAAAATCGCATGTGCCGCACACTGCCGAAGCCACTGCGAAACGCCACGGTCTTGAGCGGCAGGTCGGTGGTTTCCAGCAACTGACGCGCCCGGTCGATGCGCGCGCCCTGCAGGAACTCCATGGGTGTCATCTTCACCTCACGGGCGAAGACCCGGGCGAAATGCCGCGCGCTCATGGCGGCCAGCGCGGCCATGCGCTCGATGGTGAAGGGTTCTTCCAGATGTTCCATCACATGATTCTGCACGCGGGTAATGGCCGACTCTTGCGTCGACACCGCCGCCACCGAGGGGCTGAACTGCGCCTGTCCACCCTGGCGTTTCATCACCACCAGCAACACCTTGGCCACGTCCAACGCAACTTTGCGGCCGTGGTCTTGAGCGACGATGGACAGGGCCAGGTCGATCCCGGCGGTGACGCCGCCGGAGGTGATCAGGCGCCGATCCTGCAGGAAGATCTTGTCGGTTTCCACCAGCGCCTTGGGGAAACGTTGTATCAGGCGGTCGGTGTAATGCCAGTGGGTAGTGACGTGATAACCGTCGAGCAAACCCGCCTCACCGAGCACAAAAGCCCCGGTGCAGATGGAGCCGTAGCGCGCAGCCCGTTGCGCCGCCGCCCGCAACCAGATGTGCAGCCCCGGATGCTGGTCGTTATAGGCCCCCGGCCCGCCCGGCACCAGCAACACGTCATAAGCCGCCCATGCCTGGTCGATATGGATATCGGCCTGCACCATCACGCCGTTGGACGCCCGCAATGCCCCGCGCTCGGTTCCCAGGGTCAGCAATTGATAACGCTGATCCGCGGCGAGGTAACGATTGGCGATGGAAAACACCTCCATAGGCCCGGCCATGTCGAGCAGCAAAAAATCCGGGAACAGCACCATTGCAATGGTTTTCATCGGGGATACGCCAAAAAATCCAGAACTTGTAGATGTCCCATGTGGGAGCGAGCCTGCTCGCGATAGCGGACAATCAGTCAACACAAGCGCAAGCTGGACCGACGCTATCGCGAGCAGGCTCGCTCCCACAGGTTTTATAGCTTCAAAGTCTCAGCATTATGTCGAAGCGAAGCATCAGCCGGTAGGCATTCTCGATTGTCAACCCAAAGCAGACAGTCTTTCGTTTTTAACCTGCTTATTGAACATATGGATAACCATTAACCTTCTTCTGAACCCGGCGAACGGCCCAGCCGTCGCCCACAGACATCAGGAGAATTGATCATGCTGACCCTTCGCAAAGCTTCGGATCGCGGCATTGCCCGCCACGGCTGGCTGACCTCGTTCCACACCTTCTCGTTCGCCAGCTACCGTGACCTCAACGAACAGGGCTTCTCCGACCTGCTGGTCATCAACGATGACCGGGTCTCCGCCGCCAAGGGTTTCGGCCAGCATCCCCACCGGGACATGGAGATATTTTCCTATGTGCTCGAAGGGGCGCTGGAACACAAGGACACCCTGGGCACAGGCTCGGTCATCCGCCCAGGTGACGTGCAGTTGATGAGCGCCGGCAGCGGCGTGGCCCACAGCGAGTTCAACCATAGCGCGGACGAGCTGGTGCACTTCCTGCAGATCTGGATCGTGCCCAACGTCAGCGGTGCCACGCCACGCTACCAACAGGAGCATTTCAGCAGCGAGCAGAAACGCGGTCGTCTGCAATTGATCATCTCCCCCGACGGAGCCGACGGCTCGCTCCAGGTGCGCCAGGATGCACGGGTCTACGCCGGGTTGTTCGATGGCCAGCAAAGCGCCACCCTGACCCTGGCACCGGATCGCTATGCCTACGTGCACGTGGCACGAGGCGCTGTCGAGCTCAACGGCATACCGTTACAGGAAGGTGATGGCGTGCGGGTGCGCGAGGAGCAAGTCCTGACCTTCAGTAACGGCCAGGATGCCGAAGTGCTGGTGTTCGATCTGCGGCCGCAGGAACTGCCACAGATGCCATGACGCAACCTGTAGCCCTTGTGGGAGCGGGCCTGCTCCCACAAGGGTTATCTTGCGCAATGAACGAAGAAAGACGCGAAAGTCCTGAATCCATGGTCAATGACGTATTTCAGGCGAAAAACATCTAAAAAAAGTCAGGCATCCTGAAGAATCCAGGCTTTGATAATGGAGGGTGGCGCCTTTGGAGAGATTCACTGGGCTGCCTCAAATGCGTTGGTCTGTTGCCACGAGCCAGATCGACCTATAAAGTTCCCTAAACGACGTCGTTTCTGATCAGTGGTCCAGGCAAAATATCCAAACGTAAATTGACCCAATGCACGCGCCAAGGCAAAATGATTTCACTTTGCCATTGATTCTCCTGACTTGCTTATTCACGGAAGAATGCATGAAAACCGTTATATCCCTCGCGTTACTCTCTATTGCGTGCAGTGCGGCCGCGGACGTCCAGAACATCAAGTACCTCTACGATGATTCGGATGCCGTGTACTCGATCGTTTCTTTTGTCGACAGCGGTTCTGCCATCCAGGCCACCGTACAAAGATCGGGCGCTTACTTCACCAACTACACAAAGCTCGAACTCGACTGCGCCACCCGCAATGTTCGGCACATGGGGATGTACAACAGCCTTTCAGCGGTGGAAAAAGCTCAGTTCGACCAGATGGAAGGGCGAATCGTCGATGGCTCGATAGCCGACGAAGTTGGAAAAGTGCTCTGCAAGGACACAACCCTGACCGCTTCGCAAGCAGCGAAGCAAACTGAAGACCAGCCCAAAAAACAAACAGGCGATAACACCTGATTTATGTCCGTAGCGCGGAGCTGTGCAGGAGCAGCTCCCACGCTAAAGCGCGGCAACACCCTCCCCACCCTGACAACTCATCTCTGATTTGCCAGCGTCTTCATCGCACGGTTAGTTTGCGCTCCGATTTCGAGCGATAGCTACCAGGCGGCACACCAAAGAAATCCCGGAAACGACGCTGGAAGTGCGGGGAGCTGACGAAGCCCGTCGCCACGGCGATTTCGGTCACGGATCGATTGGTTTGCTGGATGAGCTGGCGGGCACGCGTCAAGCGCAGTTCCAGGTAATAGCGTGTGGGAGTCGCACCGAGAAAACTGCAGAACCGCCGCTCCAACTGCCGCTTGGAAATCTTGACGCACGCCGCCAGCTCATCGATGGTCAACGGCTCTTCTACGTTTTGCCACATCAATTCCAGAGCCAGCTTGAGGCTTTCCGGCAGTGTCGGGTCGGTCTCGACAAAAACCGGCGGCAAGTCCGTCGCATCATCGCCGGACTCATCACAGCGAAGAATTTCCTCGATGGCACCCACGAGCGCCGCCCCGCCCGTCTGGCGAATCAATTGGAGCATCATGCGCAGCGAACTGTTGGCGCCCGCGCAACTGACCCGCTCCCGATCAACCACATAGGCCCGACTGGACACCTTCACATGGGGAAACACCTCCGCCATCATGGCGCGGCTTTCCGGGTGGACAGCGCATTCGAAACCGTCCAGCAGATTGGCATCGGCCACGAAGAAGGCACCGTTCCACAACCCGCCCAGGATCGCCCCGCACGCCGCGTTGGCGCGCAGCTTGCGGCGCAGCAAGGGATGACCTTGCAACTTCACGCGAAAGCCCCCGGCGACGATCAGCACGTCCTGGTTTTCCGGCATCTGCGCCAGTTCGATGTCGGTCGAGATGACAATGCCCAGGTCGCTCGTGACTTGCCCACCTGAAACCCCCACCGTCAGCACCTCGTAGAGGGGCATGTCGCTCATCAGGTTGGCGGTCACCAGCGCATCCACCGCACCGGTGAAGGACATCATCGAGAAGTTGTCCATCAATACAAACGCGACGCGGATCGGCGCCTGGCTGGCGGGTGCCGCGCCGAGTGGTCGATAAGCCATGTTCTTGTTTTTGAGTACGCTCTCGAATGCGCTTGGCATAGGGCCTCGTTAATACATTAAAGACGATGAGGATTTGCTGCACGAGGGTGCCTTGAACCCCAGGGCGAAGGCGCAGGGCAAACCACGTTATCTTCCAGACTAGTGAAGCCGACTGCAATCGCACCTGCGCCGTCTACCGATCATCCCGCGCCAAAATGGCAAGCCTCAAGTGCCTACGACTTTGGTCGATACACTGGCAGTAGGCATGGGTGCTTTTCCCTTAAGAGACTCGTAACGCCAACCACTGCTGTTTCCGCCATCCAAACACTTAAAATATCTCGCGGGAGAAGTCATGAATATCAAACAGAAGCTGACATGGGCGTTCGCGGCCATCGCCTGCCTTCCGGTTATCCTGGTGGCGGTGCTGGTCGTGCTGAACCTGCGCGACGCCGCAAAAGCCAACTTTCTAGACAGCAGTGGCCGTGAAATCCGCCAGATCGACAACGGCATGAAGCAGTTCTTCGATGGCATCATGCAGAACGTCGAATTCTTCGCCAAGGATCCACGGATCGTTGCAGCCAAGGACCTGAAAAACTATTCCGGTGCCGACGCCGCACAAACGCCTCTCCCCGAGAACAACAAACAACTCCTGGATATTTTCGACCGCTTCGCCAAGAGCCATCCGACTACCGCCTACCTGTCTCTGGGCCTGGCGGACGGTGGCTACGCCAGTTGGCCGGATGATCCGAAGATTTCCAACTACGATCCACGCGTGCGCCCTTGGTACAAGGCGGCCGTCGCCAATCCGGGCACCACCGTGAAGACCGATGCCTATTACTGGGCGCCGGACGATGTGTCGCTGATCGGCATCGTGCACACCGTCGCCGATGCTGGCGGCAAGCTGGTGGGCGTGGTCGGCCTGGACGTATCGCTCAAGCAGCTCACCGAACTGGTCAAGAACATCAAGCTGGGTGAAAGTGGCTACCTGATGCTGGTCGAAGCCAACGGCAACGTCCTGGTGGACCCCGCCGATGCCAAGCACAACTTCAAGCCCCTGGCCGACCTGGGCCCCAACTATGCCGAGCTGGCCAAAAGCAGCGATGGCGTGACCCAGATCGAAATCGACGGCATGCCCTACATGGCCAACGTGGTCACTTCCAAAGGCCTGGGCTGGCGCTTCATCGGCCTGATCAAACGCGATGAAGTGATGGCCGAGGCTTCGAGCCTGACTTGGCTGATCGCCGCCATTGCTGCCGTACTGGCTGTGGTGTTCGCTTTGGTAGGCGCCAGTTTCGCCAGCGTGATCGTGCGGCCGATTCGCGGTGTTGCCAACGGCCTGCAGGAAATCGCCGAAGGTGAAGGTGACCTCACCCGCAAGCTCTCCGTGCAAGGCAAGGACGAAACGGCCACCCTGGCGGGCTGGTTCAACCAGTTCCTGGGCATGATCGCGCAACTGATGCAGCGCATCGGCAGCGCCTCTTCCGACCTGCAAACTGCCGCAGCCGATACCAGCCACGTGGCCCAGAACATGAACGACGCTGCCGGGCGCCAGCGCCAGGCCGTGGAGCTGGTGAGCACCGCGTTCAACGAAATGGTCGCCACCGCCAACGAAGTGGCCCGCTCTTGCAGCCAGGCCGCCTCCAGTGCGGACGAAGGCTATCGCGATGTACACGATGGCCAGCATCACATCGGCGAAGCCACCGGCAGCGTGATGAAACTGAGCGACGACCTGCAAAAGTCGACCCAGACCATGCAGGCGCTGGAGCAGGACAGCAAGAACATCAACACCATCCTCGACACCATTCGCTCGATCGCCGAGCAGACCAACCTGTTGGCCCTCAACGCCGCCATCGAAGCCGCGCGGGCTGGCGATCAAGGTCGCGGGTTTGCCGTAGTGGCTGACGAAGTCCGGGCGCTGGCACGGCGTACAGCTGATTCCACCGGCGAGATCGACAGCCTGCTGGGTAACCTTGCTCGGCGCACCCAGGAAGTCACCCAGCAGATGCAAAGCAGCCTGCAGGTGTCGCAAACCAGCGTCGAGCGCATCCAACAGGCCCGCGACAGCTTCGACAAGATCCGCAACTCGGTGGACTCGATTCGCGACCAGAATACGCAGATCGCCACGGCGGCAGAGGAACAGCACCAGGTGGCCGAAGACATCAACCGGCACATCGCGCAGATCCATGCCGATGCCCAGTTGGTCGAGGAATTCGCCCACTCGGCGCAGACCGGCTCGGGGCGTCTGACGGATATTTCCGGGCAGCTCAAGGGTTTGGTGGGGCGCTTCAAGTTCTAAACCGGGCTTACGTCCACTGAAGATCAAATGTGGGCGGGCTTGCTCGCGAATGCGTTGTCACAGCCAATGAATATGCTGGATGTGCCGGCCTCTTCGCGAGCAAGCTCGCTCCCACAGGGAACACTACCCTTTCGCTTTGATCGCATACATCCCACCGGCAATCACCAGACACGCACCCACCACCGTCCAGGTGTCTGGCAGCTCACCGAATACCAGCAAGCCAATCAGCGTGGCAAACACCAGCAGCGTGTAGTTGAACGGCTGAAGTGTGGCCGCCGTTGCATACTTCAACGCCTGGAGAAATAACAGCTGGGCCACCACGCCTGTCGTGGAAAGCACCGCAATCAGGCCCCATTGCATCGGGCTCGGAGCCACCCACCCGGGAAGGCCCAACAAGGTGATGGTGATCGCGCCGAAGAACCCCATGTAAAGCATGTTCGTGGCGAACGAATCATGTTGGCTGATTCGACGAGTCAGCACGCTGAAGACCGCGAACCCCAAGGCAGACAAAAGCGGGATCAGTGCTACAAGCTCGAAAACACCGGTGCCAGGCCGAAGGATAACCAGCGTCCCCGTGAAGCCTATGGCCGCGGCAACCCATCGACGCACACCGATGAACTCACCCAGGAACACCCCAGCCAACGCCAGAGTCATCAACGGGAACACCGCATACAGGGCATGCATTTCAGCCAACCCCAGATAGCGCAACCCCAATCCAAACAAGACAATTTCGCCCACCCCAATCAGGGAACGGATGACCTGCTGGTAAGGGTGGCGGCTTCGACAGGCCGTGCGCAGGCTTCCCTGATAGACGCTATAGCCGACAGCAAAAGCCAGGAATACCCAATAGCGCACCATGACGAGCTGGGCGACCGGGAGATCCTTTACCAGCACTTTGGTGACACCATCCTGGCTCGCAAAGATCAGCATGGACAAAAGACACAACGCGATGCCTAGCCGAGGCCGCGGCGCATCATAATCACGCACCATGTACACCGCCCTTGGCCGATGCCATCGGGGCGGTATCGTCAAGCAGACCGTTATCTGCGCGCCGTCGCGCGGTGCTATGGCGCAACGTATCCCTCTCCAGCGCCTCGACCGCTACAAATGCTTCAACGCCGGCCCCGGCTTCCACTTTTTCAATGAAATTCAAAATCGCCTTCTTCATGAACCAGTGAGAAGTGCGATCCAACTGGGCCGCCGCCGACTTCAGCCTGGAACGTGTTTCCCCATCCAATTTGATGCCCATTGTTGTTACCGACATAACTCAGCCTCTGAATGAATCAAGCCCCATAAAGCAAGAAGTGGAACGCTCGTCGATCTCATTGCATGAATACAAGAAGGCGGATTGAAGACAACGCCCCCCGCACCAGGACTCCACCACGCCATGTCCTCCCGATACCAGTCACCCGGCGAAAGAACGAGATAGAACTCGGCAGGCGGATGTTGGTGATAGGGGTAGCTGGTCTCGGGCATCATCAGCGCCAACCCCAAGGTCAAGGTGGAACATTCAAATAGCGCCCCAGGGCCGGCGATCATCCCGTGGCGATGCCGCTCCACGAAAGCGCTGTCCTGGTCGGCCCGGGCTTGGCGGTTTATCCAGGGAAGATGGGGCAAGAGCGTGCTCAGCGCAGCCAGTATCGATATCAGGTCATCATCGGTCCTGGGCGCAGCGTCGAGCGCTTCGGATAAATGGCGCTCCAAACACCGGGGCAGCGCATTTGAAGTCTGCGCAGTCTTGCTGATATGCCATTGGGCCGTACTTAGAGACGCGGCATGTGCTGGCGCCTCATCGCAACCGCAGCCCGACAGGACACCCTGAAGCGAACGCCTGAGCGACTCCCCGCTACGGATAATGTCCTGATCCCACGATGGATCTTCAGTGCTGTTTATCATCGCTTTCGATCCCATTTCCCGAGCAACATATCGAACTGGCTTACAGACGGCTCAGCTGTTCCAACAGGTCAACGGGAACACTGATCCCATCATTCTGTGCGGTGAGCGTTGAGTGTTGCCGTTCCCATCCCGGCCTGTGGACGCCCATCTGCGTCAGGCGGGTCAGTTGGCTGGACAGTCGCTGTTCAAACCCGCTTGAAAAGAATGCCGGCGCCAGGAGCAGGATCAACAGGCCACAGCCAGGCGTCTGGGTTCCTTGATCGAACGCCGGTGAATCCAACGACCAGTTGGCACCTGTGAGTCTTGCTCTTGGCACCAGGAACGGCAACCAGCGCCGGCCCGTTTGCGACCGCCAACGCAATCAGCCCGGCCTGGGCAAACCGCAACGTGTAGTCACCCAGCTCGCCACTGGTGAAACTGTTGCACTGGCTCAGCGTGGCCATGCCATTGGCGTGCGCGGCATGGCACAACGAATCGAAGCATCGATCTACGCCAAGCTGGGCAATTCCGCCTTGGGCATCGGACTTGAAGATAATCGCGCCAGCGCGGGAGATGCGTGGTTCGGCACGTGGATTGATTCGTCCGGAAGAAAAGCCCGGCAAGTAATCGGCGAGGTGCCGAAACCCCACGGCCTGGTTACCGCGCGCTTGCGCCGCTACGGTGGCGTGGGCCAATGAGTTGGCAACCGCGGCTGAGCAGCCCTTCGCTTCACAGAGATGCTTCACCCAGCCGACCGCCTCATCCAGGGTAAAGCGACGATAGGCTGTGGTTTTCAAGGGTATCGCCTGAATGTTCGTTCGATGCATCCGATGCCCTTCACGCAGGACATCGGACTGCAACTCAACTATTGAATAGCAGCAGCCACTACTGGGACGGTGTGGCGGAGGCGGTCTGACTGCCGAACATCGCCTCGAAGCGAGGCTTGTTGGCGGCGTAGTACTCTGCAACGACCTTGTCTGCCGAACTGTCACGAGCGGTCGACATCAACTTCTCAAGGTCAGCCTTGGGGATCTTGAAGTTGGCGAAGAACCGGGCGACATCGGGGTGTTCGGCACTGAAGCCTTTGCGGGCAACCGCGTGAATTTGTTCGGCACCACCGAAAATCTGCTTCGGATCATCCAGGTAGCGCAGCGGCCACTTGGCGAACATCCAGTGCGGACTCCAGGCGTTGATCAACGACCATTTGTCACGCTTGAGGTTGCGATCCAACTCGCTCAACATCCCGGACTCTGAAGAGGCGACCATTTTGTAACCATCAAGCTTATATTCCTTGATGGCCTTTTCCGTCAGTTTGTACTGACCATTGCCCACTTCCGACGTCAGGATCTTGCCGCCGAGTTTTTCCCGTACTTCAGGCTTGTTGAGGTCTTCGACACTGGCGATCTCACTGGTAGGAATGGACGTTGGCACCGCCATGCCGATCCGACCTTCATACAGCACGCCGAGGTCTTCGAGCTTGTCCTGGTATTTGTCGTAGAACGCCTTGTGAGTGCTCGGCAGCCAGACCATCGGAATCAAGTCGATATTGCCGTTGGCCAGGGCCTGGAACTGAATGCCAATATCGGCGAGTACCAATTTGACCGGTTGCTTCAAGTGGTCGCGCAATGCCGTATCTGCCAGCTTTACAGCGATTTCCGTATCCGACCAATTCACCCATCCAATACGGATAGGCGTGGGTTCCTCGGCGTGAGCCGTCAGGCTACCGGCGGCCATCGCCAGGCCTGCAAGCCAGCCGATACAAGTTTTACTGGATAACGTAATCATGGTGCATCTCCGCGTACTGTATTAATAGTTATTGGCAGGGCAGCAGAAGAATTAACTCCCCTCATAAAAGCAGAGTGCCATTACACCCTCAAGGGATTTTAAGTTATGCATGGATAAGTTTTAGTTATACGAAAACCCTCATGTATTCAGGTCGTTCGGCCCTCCTCCGCCATTTGGCGGAGCTTATAAATGTCAGTACTCACAATGCTTTTTCGAGCGCCGGCAAGGCCTCGAACAAATCCGCCACCAACATGTAATCCGCCACCTGGGCAATCGGCGCCTCGGCGTCCTGGTTGATCGCAACAATGACTTTTGAGCCGCTCATGCCCGCCAAATGTTGAATGGCGCCGCTGATACCCGCAGCGATGTAAAGCTCTGGCGCGACGATTTTCCCCGTCTGCCCGACCTGCAAATCATTGGGGGCAAACCCCGAATCCACTGCGGCACGCGAGGCCCCTACGGCACCACCGAGCTTGTCGGCCACACGCTCGA
Source organism: Pseudomonas sp. Root401 (assembly GCF_001425105.1). Lineage (NCBI taxonomy): Bacteria > Pseudomonadati > Pseudomonadota > Gammaproteobacteria > Pseudomonadales > Pseudomonadaceae > Pseudomonas > Pseudomonas sp. Root401. The sequence continues at coordinate 53,940 of NZ_LMDO01000016.1, forward strand.
TCAAGGCGAAATGTTCCTTGGATTGCATACCGCGGCCACCGGAAACAACGACGCGGGCGCTCGACAGGTCGGGTCTTTCGCTGGCCGTCAGTTGTTCGCTCACGAAACGCACGTTGCTTGCGCTTTGCCCACCCTCCACCGCCGCCACTTCGCAACGATGTTCATGGGACAAGGCCTGGGCGAACGCCGAGGCACGAACGGTAAGCAACTTGATCGGGTCAAGGGACTGCACCGTGGCGATGGCATTGCCGGCATATATGGGACGCTGAAAAGTGTCCGCCGAAACGATGTGGGTAACGTCGGACAGCATGCCGATATCCAGGCTGGCCGCGACCCGCGGCAACACATTGCGGCCCATGCTGCTGGCGTCGGCAACGACGTGCGTATACCCCTCGACCACCAGTGAAGTGATCAGCGGTTGGGCATTTTCAGCCAGGGCGTTTTCGAACATCGCACCTTGTGCGAGCAGCACCCGGTCCAGCCCCTGGGTCAACGCCGCCTGTTGCGCCACTGCCGACGCGTCAGTCCCGCCCATCACCAGTAAATCCGTCTCGGCCCCCAGCGCCATGGCGGCGGTCACGGCACTCCACGTACCCGCCGTCAGCTGACCTGCACTGTGCTCGGCGATCACCAATGTGCGCATCAAATCACCCCCGCAACGTTTTTCAATTTATCCACCAGCTCGGCCACCGAACCGACGTTGATGCCCGCTTTGCGCACCGCCGGCGGGACGACCCCTAACAATCGAGCGTGTTCCTTCACGCTCGCGCCCAAGGTGTCAGCAGCAATGATTTCCAGCGGTTTTTTCTTGGCTTTCATGATGTTCGGCAACGAGGCGTAGCGCGGTTGATTCAGGCGCAAGTCGCAGGTCACCACGGCCGGCATGGCGAGGGCGAGCACCTGGCTGCCCCCGTCCACCTCGCGCTCGACCACCCATTGCCCGTCGACATGATTGACCGCTGAGGCGTAAGTGGCCTGACCGCTGCCGATCAACTGCGCGACCATTTGCCCGACCTGGTTGTTTTCCTGGTCGATTGCCTGTTTGCCGAACAGGATCAGTTGTGGCTTTTCCTGATCGATCACTTTGCTCAGATACTTGGCGACGTTGAGCGGCTCGAGTAGCGCACTCGTCTCGACCAGCAGCGCCCGGTCCGCACCGAGTGCCAATGCCGTGCGCAGTTGTTCCTGGGCGGCCGAAGTGCCCACCGAGACCACCACCACTTCGGATACCTGCCCCTTCTCCTTGAGGCGAATCGCCTCTTCCACCGCGATTTCGCAGAAAGGGTTCAAGGCCATTTTCACGCCATTGAGTTCAACGTCTGAACCGTCAGCCTTCACCCGGACTTTCACATTCGGGTCGATGGCGCGTTTTACCGCAACGAGCACTTTCATAGTTCTTTGCATAGCCCCCTTGCACTCTGGATCGATGCGGGATGACCGACCGGATACACCGGATCCCCCCTGTTTCGACTGGATGGTAATCCTGGTTTTTCCACCACGCAAGAAAAATGTACACCTGTGTCTCAATCGTTGACACACATGAACATTCGACATACCGTTATGTCAAACCAAGCCTGATGTTCTGTTCCCGGAGCGCAACACCATGTCCAGCGATCCTCTGCTGCAGCCCTATAAGATCAAACACCTGACCCTCAAAAACCGGATCATGACTACCTCCCATGAGCCCGCTTATCCTGTCGACGGCATGCCGAAGGATCTGTACCGCGCCTACCACGTCGAACGCGCCAAGGCCGGTGTGGCGCTGACCATGACGGCGGGCTCCGCCGCCGTTTCCCGGGACAGCCCGCCGGTGTTCAACAACGTGCTGGCGTACAAGGACGAAGTGGTCAAATGGATGAAGGACCTGACTGACGAATGCCACGAACACGGCGCGGCGGTGATGATCCAGCTGACCCACCTGGGACGGCGCACACGCTGGGACAAGGCCGACTGGCTCCCAGTCGTATCGCCTTCCCATCGTCGCGAAGCGTCCCACCGGGCCTTCCCGAAAAAGATGGAAGAATGGGACATCGACCGGATCATCAAGGATTACGTGGACGCCGCCGAACGCATGAAGGCCGCCGGTCTTGATGGGTTGGAATTGCAGGCCTACGGGCACCTCATGGATCAGTTCTGGTCGCCACTGACCAACGATCTCGATGGCCCCTACGGTGGTTCGCTGGAAAACCGGATGCGCTTCACTTTTGATGTGTTACGCGGCATTCGCCAGCGTTGTGGCGAGGATTTCCTGCTCGGGGTGCGCTACACCGGTGACGAAGACCTGCCCGGCGGCTTCGGTGCCAGCGATGGCCTGCAGATCTCCCACATGCTCAAGGACAGTGGGCTGGTGGACTTCCTCAACGTCGTTCGCGGGCACATCGATACCGATGCCGGCCTCACCGACGTGATTCCGATCCAGGGCATGCGCAACTCGCCACACCTGGATTTTGCCGGCGAGATTCGTTCAGCCACCGGTTTCCCGACGTTCCATGCGGCCAAGATCCCGGACGTCGCCACGGCGCGACACGCCATCGCCTCCGGCAAGGTGGACATGATCGGCATGACCCGGGCGCACATGACCGACCCGCACATCGTGCGCAAGATCATCGAAAAGCGCGAAGAAGAAATCCGTCCCTGCGTCGGCGCCAACTATTGCCTGGACCGCATCTATCAGGGCGGAGCTGCGTATTGCATCCACAACGCCGCCACTGGCCGCGAAACCACCATGCCCCACGAAATCCCCAAGGCGTCGGTCAAGCGCAAGGTGGTGGTGATCGGCACCGGCCCGGCGGGCCTGGAGGCGGCACGGGTGGCCGGGGAACGTGGCCACGACGTCACGGTGTTCGAAGTGGCGGATCAGCCCGGTGGACAGATCCGCTTGACCGCGCAGAGCGAGCGTCGCCGCGAGATGATCAGCATCATCGACTGGCGCATGGCGCAATGCGAACGGCTGGGCGTGAAGTTCCAGTTCAACACCTGGGCCGAAGCCGAGACCGTCATGGCCGAGGCGCCGGACGTGGTGATCGTCGCCACCGGCGGTTTGCCCCATACCGAGGTACTCAAGCACGGCAATGAACTGGTGGTGTCGACCTGGGACATCATTTCCGGCGACGTCAAGCCCGGCCAGAACGTGCTGATCTTCGACGATGCCGGCGACCATGCGGCGTTGCAGGCGGCCGAGGTCATCGCCAACAGCGGTGCGAAACTGGAGATCGTCACGCCGGACCGGTCGTTTGCACCGGAGGTGATGGCAATGAACCTGGTGCCTTACATGCGCAGCCTGCAAGACCTGAACGTCACCTTCACGGTCACCTATCGGGTCGACTCCGTGGAGAAGCGCGACGGTCAGTTGGTGGCCAACTTCGGCAGCGATTACGGCCAGGTGCACAAGCAGCGCGTGGTCGATCAGGTGGTGGTCAACCACGGCACCCTGCCCCTGGACGATTTGTACTTCGAACTGCGCCCGCATTCGAGCAATAACGGCGCGGTGGAACAGCACGACCTGATCGCCGGCAAAACCCAGAATATCGTGACCAACCCGCAGGGTCGTTTCCAGCTGTTCCGGATCGGCGACGCGGTGTCGGCGCGTAATACCCACGCGGCCATCTACGATGCGCTGCGGCTGGTCAAGGACATCTGAAGTCACGCCCCTGATCCTGGATCAGGGGCCATTTTTCCTATTCGACACGAGGCTCTTACATGTCAGCACAGACCTTGAAATCAAGGGCTGCGGTCGCATTCGCGCCCAATGAACCGTTGCGGTTGGTCACCATCGATGTAGCGCCGCCCAAGGCCGGTGAAGTCCGGGTTCGCATCATCGCCACTGGCGTTTGCCATACCGACGCTTTCACCCTTTCGGGCAGCGATCCCGAAGGCATTTTCCCCACGGTGCTGGGGCATGAGGGCGGCGGTGTCGTCGAGTCCATCGGCGAAGGCGTGACGTCGCTGCAAGTCGGCGACCACGTGATCCCGCTCTACACCGCTGAATGTCGGCAATGCAAATTCTGCCTCTCGGGCAAGACGAACCTCTGCCAGGCCGTCAGGGCCACCCAGGGCAAAGGCTTGATGCCCGATGGCACCTCGCGTTTTTCCTATGAAGGCCAGCCGCTGTTCCATTACATGGGCTGCTCGACTTTTTCCGAATACACGGTGCTGCCGGAAATTTCCCTGGCGAAGATTTCAAAAGACGCGCCGCTGGATCAGGTTTGCCTGCTCGGCTGCGGAGTGACCACGGGGATTGGCGCGGTACTCAACACGGCAAAAGTCGAAGCGGGTGCCAGCGTGGCGATCTTCGGGTTGGGCGGTATCGGCCTGGCCGCGATCATCGGCGCAAAAATGGCCAATGCCGGGCGCATCCTGGCCATCGACATCAATCCAGCCAAGCGCGACGTTGCCCTGTCATTGGGCGCAACGGACTTCATCAACCCCAAGGACGATGACCGCCCCATCCAGGACGTGATCGTCGAACTCACCGACGGTGGCGTGGATTACTCCTTCGAATGCGTCGGCAATGTGCAACTGATGCGCGCGGCGCTGGAGTGCTGCCACAAGGGTTGGGGCGAGTCGATCATCATCGGTGTGGCCGGTGCCGGCCAGGAAATCAGCACCCGCCCGTTCCAGCTCGTCACTGGTCGCGTATGGCGCGGCAGTGCCTTCGGCGGCGTGAAGGGCCGCACCGAACTGCCCAGTTATGTAGAGAAGGCCAGCCGGGGGGAAATCCCGCTGGAAACCTTCATCACCCACAACATGCCCCTGGACAAGATCAACGACGCCTTCGAGTTGATGCACACAGGGCAAAGCATTCGCACCGTCATTCATTTCTGAGTGTCGGTCGATCGTCCAACTACCCCATAGAAAGGAAACCAAGATGTCTGTTTTTACCCATGTCACCGTCGGCACCAACAACCTGGCAAAAGCACGTGCGTTCTATGACGCCACCTTGAAGGAAATCGGCCTCAAGCGTGTTGCCGATCTCAGCGATGCCGGTTCCATCTGGGGCGTCGATAAGCCTTCGTTCTTTGTACTCAACCCGGCCAATGGCAGTCCGGCGACCATTGGTAACGGTGTTACGGTGAGCTTCGAGGCACCGAACCGTGCTGCGGTTCTGGCGTTCCATACCGCTGCATTGGCGAACGGTGGCGTATGTGAAGGCCTGCCTGGGCCGCGCGGTTGGGCGGACAGCGCCTATGCGGCTTATGCTCGGGATCTGGATGGGAACAAGCTGGCGGTGTATTGCTTCAAGGCTGAATAGGATTTTAGGTTGGCTTGAGGAAAACGGCGCCTTTCGTTTTTGGAGGAGTGCCGTTTTTTATCTGGGGGTGGGGTTGCTCGCGAAAGCGGTGTCACAGTCAATGAATATGTTGGATGTGCTGGCCTCTTCGCGAGCAAGCCCGCTCCCACAAAGGGTTTGTGTTGGGCATGGATGTTGTGTCCGCTGAAGATCAAATGTGGGAGCGAGCCTGCTCGCGATGCGGTGGTGACCGTTACCCGCCCCCGATCGTTTTATCAGGCTTGAAGCCCCGTGCGGGCAACCGCGGCACCTGCCTGCAACGCCCTTCCAATCTGCTCTTCGAAATGCCCCTGGGTCATCGCCTGCAAAGCGGCGGCTGTTACGCCCCGGTAGGCCACCAAGGTGTCGATCATCTGCTGGGCATCACGGCTCGCCAGCAGTTGGCTGCTGTTGACCACGACATTTTTCGCGGCAAGCTGCGCGATATCACCAGGTATACCGGCCAGCATCGCCTGATTGGCCAGCGCCGTCATCAACAAGGCCGGAAAGGCCGGGCCGGTGCCTGAGAGTGCAGAGAGGTAATCAATGAAGTCCTCTGCCTGGACTTCAGCAGCGGTGCCCACACATTCAAACAAGCGCTGCACCAGGATTTTCGTCGTCGCCTCTACCCCGCCCGAACAATACCAGGGCGTAAAGGACTGCTCGATTTCCACCGCCGCATTGGGCATCGCCCGTACGACTGCCGACGACATGCTCTGTGTAGCAATTGCCTGTGCCGTGATGCCGGCCATCAAGGAGATCACGGTTTTGCCCGTCGCATTGATGTTCAAGCTGGCGAACTGCTCGGGGCGAACCGCGATGATCACGACGTCGCTGCGATCCACCAGGTCCTGGTTGTCCGTAACCAGGCTGGCACCTTGTTGGACCAGCGGATGGTTTCCCGAACGATTGGAAATGATCAGGTTTCCCGACGGCACCAGTCCCTTCGCCAAGACCGCCTTGGCAATCGCGCCGCCCAGCCAGCCGGTTCCGCCAATGATCCCCACGGTCTCATTGATCATCGCTGTTGCCTTCGAACGTGTCCGTCAAGGGGACAAAGACACCAGGTTCTTTTTCGGCATAGCCGAACTTCCCATAGAAACGGTCCAGCTCACGCTGCTTGGGGATTTTGCCGGTGAAGATGCTCACGTAATGAGGAATGCGCTGGAAACGCACGGTAATCAGCTCACTCGTATTCATGGTGATATAGCCGATTTGAGTCAGATAAATCGTTCGGGCCCGGGTATCAGCTCCCTGGCTGTCATAACCAAAGCGCTTGAACATGTTCGCCAGGGCGTTCATTCGCTGCTCGTCTACCGCAGCGACCTCTTGGGCCACTTCAGCGGACTGCAGCGCCCAGCTGCGCACGGCAAACTCGAACTGCGAGTCGAACAATTGCGGGTTGAGCCAGCACTCGAACACATTCAGGATCGCCTCGGAGATGCTTTCGGCATAGCTTTCACATTGCCGGATCAAGCCCCCCGTATTCGTCTCTCGCCAACGCGACAGCAACGCCGCCAGCAGTTGCTCGCGATCCTCGAAGAACCAGTAGAAGCTGGTGCGTGACAAGCCCAGGCGCTTGGCCAGCGGCATGACCCGAACCGCATCGATGCCCGATTCCTTCAGGACCTCGTAGGCCGCTTCCAGCCAACCCTCCGGCGAGCCCCGCCAGCCTGCGTCCTGAGCCTTGCCGCGTGCCTTCCCTACCTGGGGCATCTTTTCTTACCTTCTTTAAAACAATGCGTAACGCGAATGTACTCGGATGACCGTCGAATGTACACATGAGTACATTTGATTGACTTTTTCGCCTGAGAAGTGGTGAATAATTAATGATAAAAACTCATGAGACACTGACATAAAATGGTTTGTCAGCAAAAAGCACCTGGATAACTATCTCCCACAGGCAACGGACTCCAAACCAAAACAACAACGAGCCGCCAACATGAATCTTGCAGTGCACACCTCTGAAAGACCTTCGACACCCGGCCAAAGAATGCCGGGGCGACTGGCTTTGATACACGCGTCTTCCGTTACTCATCCCCTGCCCAAACTTCGATAACTGCTCACGCGACGCCTCGCGCAGTCGTTTTGTGTTGCCTGGAACCTGGCACACGGAGCTGCGCCCGGGCGGTTGCTGGCGTGCTGTTTCTTTCCATCAGCCGGATTAGTGATATGTGGATTACACAAGAGAAACTTCCACTGGGCGAATACATCGCCCGGTATGTCGAATGGTTGACTCAACATGGCGCAGGTATTTTCGACGCCATATCGTTGTCCTTGTCTGGCGTCATTACCGCATTGACCAGCGCGCTCCTTTGGTTCAACCCCTTGGTGTTGATCGCTGTATTTGTCCTGCTTGCCTATTACATCCAACGCAAGGTGAGCCTCACCCTCTTCGTGGCCCTCTCGTTCCTGCTGATATTCAATCTCGGCTACTGGCAGGAGACCATGGAGACCCTCGCCCAAGTGACCTTCGCCACGCTCGTCTGCGTGGTCATCGGCGTACCGCTGGGCATCGTCGCGGCACATCGCCCCTGGTTCTATGCGGTCTTGCGACCAGTCCTCGACCTGATGCAGACCGTGCCCACCTTCGTCTATCTGATTCCTACCCTGACGCTCTTCGGCCTGGGTGTGGTCCCAGGCCTGATATCCACCGTGGTATTCGCCATCGCCGCCCCTATTCGCCTGACCTACCTGGGCATCTGTGACGTGCCCGAAGAGTTGATGGATGCCGGCAAGGCCTTTGGCTGTTCGCGCCGCCAGTTGTTGGCGCGCATCGAATTGCCCCACGCCATGCCCAGCATCGCCGCCGGCATCACCCAGTGCATCATGCTGTCGCTTTCCATGGTGGTGATCGCCGCCCTCGTCGGTGCCGACGGGCTTGGCAAGCCGGTGGTCAATGCGCTGAACACCGCCGATATCTCGATGGGTTTTGAAGCGGGCCTGGCGATCGTGCTGCTGGCGATCACGCTCGACCGCATCTGCAAGCAACGTGAAACCCTGAAAAGAGGTGACGCATGAGCATCATCCGTTTTGAAGACGTTGACGTCATCTTCTCTACCCGTCCGAAACCCGCCCTGGATCTACTCGACCAAGGCTTTTCCCGTCCGGAGATTCTTCAGAAAACCGGTTTGATCGTCGGCGTGGAAAAAGCCAACCTGGAGATCAACAAAGGCGAGATCTGCGTACTGATGGGCCTGTCCGGCTCCGGTAAATCCAGCCTGCTGCGCTGCATCAACGGCTTGAACACCGTCAGCCGCGGCAAGCTGTTCGTCGAACACGAAGGCCGTCAGATCGACATCGCCTCCTGCACCCCCGCCGAACTGAAGATGATGCGCACCCAGCGCATCGCCATGGTGTTCCAGAAGTTCGCCCTGATGCCTTGGCTGACGGTGCGCGAGAACATCAGCTTCGGTCTGGAAATGCAGGGCCGTCCTGAGAAAGAACGGCGCAAGCTGGTGGATGAAAAACTCGAACTGGTGGGCCTGACTCAATGGCGTAACAAGAAGCCCGACGAGTTGTCCGGCGGCATGCAGCAACGGGTCGGCCTGGCCCGCGCCCTGGCGATGGACGCCGACATCCTGCTGATGGACGAACCCTTCTCCGCCCTCGACCCGCTGATCCGCCAGGGTCTGCAAGATGAGTTGCTCGATCTGCAGCGCAAATTGCACAAGACCATCGTCTTCGTCAGCCATGACCTGGACGAAGCCCTGAAGCTGGGCACGCGCATCGCCATCATGAAAGACGGCAAGATCATCCAGTACAGCAAGCCCGAAGAGATCGTGCTGAACCCGGCCGACGACTACGTGCGTAACTTCGTCGCCCACACCAACCCGTTGAATGTGCTGTGTGCGAAAAGCTTGATGACCCCGCTGGACCAGTGCGTTTTTGCCCGCGACGAATACTGCCTGGATACAGCTCAGAACCTGTGGATGGTGGTGAACCCGCAGCGTCATTTGGCCAGCGCTCGAAAAGGCGCCACAACCGCACATGTCCAATCATGGAATCCGATCGAGAAAATCGAGACCTTGGCTCGACAGCCCACTTGCGTGCCGTCGACGACCACCATGCGCGACGCCCTGCAGATTCGCTACGAAACGGGCCATCCACTGATCGTGCAGGACGAGGCCGGTACAGTCCTGGGCATATTGGGCGACGGTGAACTGTATCGGGCACTGCTGGGGCACAACCTGTCACAGCCCGCACCTTCTGAACCTGCAAGAGAATCTTCGGTGGCTTGATTCACCAGGCAACGACGTCGGAACACACCTATGCAACCCAGCGATATCGATAAAAAGGTCAAGGGCTATCGGCGGTTGATACCGTCGATGACGGCGTTGCTGGAATTCGAAGCCGTGGCGCGGCTGGCCAGTTTCACCCTGGCCGCCCAAGAACTGGGCGTGACCCAGGCGGCCGTCAGCAAGCAAATCCGGTTGTTGGAAGATACCCTGGGGACCAAGCTGTTCCATCGACTTCATCGGGCGATCAAGTTGACTCACGAAGGCTATGTCCTGCATCTGGTCGTCGCCGAGTCCATTCATCGCATGGCCAGTGTCTTCGACAAAATTGCCGAGGGCATTGGCGAACAGGAGATCACCATCGCCTGCACGGAGGCGTTTTCTCACTTGAGAATACTCCCCAGATTGATCGCTCTGCGCACCCTGCAACCGAAGTTGAAATTGCGCCTGATGACGCAGCAGGTCTCGCCAAGTTCTTATCGGGATGACGTCGACCTGGCCATCCGTTTCGGTAATGGAAAATGGGAGGATGGCAGTTCGGTTTTCCTGTTCGATGAAGAAGTGTTCCCCGTTTGCTCGCCGGCCTGGCTCGCCGCCAACCCGGCACCTTCATCCATTACCGATTTTCTGGACACGGCGCTGATTGACTCCGATTCCACCCTTGAAGGCTGGATGACCTGGAACCGTTGGTGCCGGGAACTGGGCGATATGCGCCCCAAGCTCAATTATTCATTTCGCTGCAGTTCCTACAACGATGCGATCCAGGCGGCCATTCAAGGCCACGGTATTGCACTGGGATGGAGTCGGCTGATCGCGCACCGCCTCAACAGTGGCGAACTGATCAGAATCACGCCCTACGTGGTCAAGCCAAAAGACGCTTATTACCTGGTAATTCCAAGCGGTCGAAAACTTGAGCCCATGACCCAGGCACTGGTCGATTGGCTACGCGACGACAGTTATCTAACTCACTGATAATCAACAAATTAAATTCAACTTTCACGCATAACGCAAAGTTATGCGAGCGTGAATATAAAGCGCGTTGACGGTCTTATTGCACCTTTCCAAACTGTACTTGCCGCCTGATCAACTTTGAGTTTGAGCGAGACCCATAATGACTATTAATGCCGTGAAGACCCATCGTGAACTCCTGGCCGACCGTACGCCCGGTCATGGCATGCCAGGCGGTTTGTTTGGTCGCCAGGATATTTTTGAAACCGACGTCGATGTCTTCTTCACCAAACATTGGATTCTGGTGGGTGTCACCAGCGACGTCCCCGAACCCGGCGATGTTTCCACCCTTGATATCGGCAAGTCATCCATCCTCCTGGTGCGCGACGATGACGAGCATGTGCAGGCGTTTCGCAATGTCTGCCGTCACCGCGGGGCTCGCTTGAAACAGGCCGGCAAGTCGACGGTGGGCATGCTGGTCTGCCCCTACCACCAGTGGAGCTACGACCTGGATGGCAGCCTGAAACATGCGGCACACATGGGCAAGGACTTCGACCCTAAATGCAAAAGCCTGATCCCTGTGCACACCCGGGTCATCGGCACCCATGTCTTCGTCTGCCTGGGCGACGAACCACCAGAAGACATCCTGTACCTTGACCAGGTCATGACGCCGCGTTTCGCCCAATACGATATTGCCCACTCAAAGATCGCCCACGAATCGGAAATCATCGAGAACGGCAATTGGAAACTGGTGATCGAGAATAACCGCGAGTGTTATCACTGCGCCGCCACCCACCCGGAATTGACCGCGTCTTTCCTGCCCGAAGATTTCGGTTTCTGCACCGATGGGCTGGGCGAGGATTCACTTCAGGCACTGGCCGAATATCACCGCCGCAATGCCGACACCAAGGCCAACTGGGAGCGCGAAGGCTATGTCTGCGATGCCGTCGAACACCTGGGTGAAGACGCCGTGACCCAATTCCGCTCGCAGCGACTGGCCATTGCCGGCAATGGGGAATCCCAGACCCTGGACACCCGCGTGGCGTGCACCCGGCTGTTTGGCGACCTCACCCGTCGCGACTTGGGCGACGTGCATCTTTGGACGCACAACTCCTGGACCCATGTCATGAGCGATCACGCCGTGGTCTCCTACATCATCCCGCTGGCACCCGATAAAACCCTCGTGCGCACCAAATGGCTGGTCCATGCCGATGCCGTCGAAGGCGTCGACTACCAGGTGGATAAGCTGACCGAAGTCTGGGCGGCGACCAACCTGCAGGACGCCAACCTCGTCGGCATCACCCACAGCGGCACTCAGGATCCCGCCTACACGCCCGGGCCGTTCTCGGCCTTTACCGAAACCTATGTCGACCAGTTCTCGCGCTGGTACGCGGCGCGTCTGACCGCCCATGGCGTGTGAGGAATGAACATGACGACTTACGAAAACCTGATGCGCCCTGCCAGCCCCCATGCAGTCCAACGGTTTACCGACCCGACAACCTGGAGCACGTTCGGCTCGCAGTGGCACAGCGGTGAACAAAAAAACCTGCAGTGCTGCGCTGTGCGCCAGGAAACACATGACGTAAAAACCTTCATTTTTCGCTGTGCGGACTTCAGCGCGCTGAGTTTCGAGCCCGGTCAATTCATCACGATCTCGCCGGTCATTGGCGGGCAGACCCTCTTTCGTTGCTACACCCTGTCGTCCTCCCCGACCCGGCCCTTTGCGTTTTCCATTACCGTCAAGCGCGTACCTGGGGGAGCGGTGTCGAACTGGCTGCATGACAACCTCAAGCCGGGAGGCAACCTCAAGGCTTCCGGCCCCGCGGGCAGCTTTACACCGGTCGGCCATCCTGCGACCAAGTTGTTGTACCTGTCGGCCGGCTCGGGTGTGACGCCCTTGATGTCGATGACCCGGGCCGCCTGCGACATGGCCGGCAATCTCGACATCGTTTTCGTGCACAGCGCGCGTACCCCCACAGATATCATCTTCCACGCAGAATTGACGCGCATGCAGGCCGCCATGCCGGGACTGCGGGTCATCAGTGTGTGCGAAGGACTTGGCGACACCGCTCAATGGCAGCAACCGATAGGCCGGCTCGATTTGCCGTTGCTGAGCCAGCAAGTGCCGGACTACAAGGAACGGGAAATCTTTACCTGCGGTCCCCAGGGCTACATGGAAGCGGTCAAGTCGCTGCTCAGGGAAGCGGCGTTCGATTTCGCCCACTATCATCAGGAAAGCTTCGACATCACCGCGCTGAACGAGGAACCGTTGCTCGAGCAAACCCCTTCCCTCGATCAGCAGGAGGTGTTCACGGTAACCTTGTCGCGCTCGGGGAAGACGTTCAGCATGCCGGGCAATCAGACCGTGCTGAGCGCCGCAAAAAAGGCCGGGGCAATCGTGCCCTCCTCCTGCAGCCAGGGCGTTTGCGGCACCTGCAAGACCGCCCTGCTACAGGGTACGGTCGAGATGAATCACAACGGCGGTATCCGGCAACGGGAAATCGACAAAGGCCTGCGTCTGCTGTGCTGCAGCAAGCCCACTTCTGACCTGGTCCTGGATCTTTAGCCTTGCATCGCGAATAAGGTAGTCACTGCACACTGGCTTCTGCACAATCTCCGTGCGCTTACCCTAATAAGACAGTGGCCCAGCCTGATGAAACTGCAACCCTTGCCGCCCCTCAACAGCCTGGTGGCATTCGAGGCCGCCGCCCGCCACTTGAGCTTCACCGTGGCGGCACGCGAACTGAACGTCACCCAAGGCGCCATCAGCCGCCAGATACGCTTGCTCGAAGATTATTTGGGCACGGCGCTGTTCACCCGCACGACGCGGGAAATCAACCTCACTGTCTCGGGTAGCCAGTATTACGAGAGCATCCGCGATACGTTGCAGCAAATCGCCCAGGCCACCGCGGGAATGCGCCATTGGCAAGGCGCGCAGCAGGTCACTGTCGTCACCAGTACGGCGATGGCCTCATTGTGGCTGCTGCCGCTTGTATCGGAGTTCCAGCGCCAGAATGAAGAGATTGATCTGCGCATTATCGCGACGGATCAAGTCAGCGACTTTTCCCGGCTGGACTGTGACCTGGCGCTGTATTACTGCAGCACGCCGCCAAAAAACATGAAAGTCACGCCGTTGTTCAACGAAGAGATTTTCCCGGTATGCAGCCCTGCCTATCTGACGCAGCATCCAGGGATCGAGACGCTGGAGCAGTTGGGTGGATGCACCTGGTTATGGCTTGAAGACCAGCACCGCGACTGGATTGGCTGGAAGGAATGGTTCCAACGCCTTGGCTACCAGGCGCCAGAACCTCGGCGGCGCATCAACATCAACAGCTACTCCATGTTGATCCAGTCGGCACTGGCAGGCCAGGGAATTGCCTTGGCCTGGTCGGGCCTGCTCAGCAATCACTTGCAAACCGGCAACCTGGTGCGGCCGACGCAAGCCATCCTGCGCACCGATGCGCAGTTCTGCCTGCTGGAACCCCAAGGCCGAGCGCCGAACAGACAAAGCGTCAACCGTTTCCGCCAGTGGCTGATGGCGCATCTGGCGGAGACGGACGACGTTTGATGGGCCTGGCGACCTAGCCGACTTTCACATTCATGGTGATGCGCGCCGTGAAGACCTTCACCCCAGCCTCGTCGAAGATCTCGACCGGGACAATCTTGTCGCCCGAAGTCTGCCAGTCGATGTCACTACCGTCGGCAATCGCATGGATGGAGGTCTTGGCCTTGGCCAAGTACTCGACGGTCATGCCTTTGGGAATCCAGCGCGCGCCGCTGGGGATGGACACCTCGGTCATCATGCCGCCCGCCAGTTCTGCCGCGTTGCACAACGCGATCGCGTGAACGGACGCCAGGTGATTGGTGATCTCCTTGCGAAACGGCACCTTCACTTCACCGCGACCGGGGGTCAACACAGAAATTTCCGGGGTGATGGTGCCGAAATACGGTGCCATCTGGCAGGCCATATTGCTGAAAGCGGACGGGCCAACGCTTTGGTACATGCTGAGAGTCTGGCTCATGGGGATCTCTGGTCAGGTGGATTGAAGTCACGGACAGAACACCACTCCATTACAGAATATTGCTCTGTTACAGAACAATATTCTGTAAATGTCCACCCTGTCAATCGCTCGTGCCTGGCCGTCGTTTCAATTACCATGGCCCCTTTTTGCCTGGGCCAAAAAATGGAACCTGTCGATCTCCTCGAGCGTTGCTACCCAGGGCGCCGTGCCGAGTCCAAGCGCCACATCCTGCGATGTGCCCTGGCGTTGTTTAACCAACAGGGCATAGAAGCGACCACCATCGACATCATCCGGGCGGAAAGCCAGATGAGCGTGGGAGCGATCTATCACCATTTCGATAACAAGGAAGGCTTGGTCGCGGCGTTGTACATGACCGCCCTGGATGACCAGGCACGGCTCAGGGACAGCTACCTCGGCGCTGTCACGTCAACCAGGGAATGGGTCCACGCCTTGGTGTTCAGCTACGTGGATTGGGTGGTCAGCCAACCCGATTGGGCGCGGTTCCAGTACCAGGCTCGCTTTGCGGTCGCACGCAGCAGCTTCAATGAGCGGCTCGCCGAGGCGAATTCCGCCAGGAACGCCGCGCTCAAGCAATGGTTCAGCGACCCTGCCCACCAGCAGGATTTGCAGGACCTGCCTTTTGAGCTGATCCCGTCACTGATCATCGGTTCGGCGGAGAGCTATTGCCGCGCCTGGCTCTCTGCCCGAGTCAAACGCAGCCCTGAACTCTACCGGCAGCAGCTGGCCGAGGCCGCCTGGCGCGCCGTTGGCGCTGGCGGCTGAGCAGTTCGCTCGCGTTTCTCCGGGTTCATGGCGCTCCCAGTCAACTCTGGCCGTTGCGCTCAAGCATCACCCACCACCGGGACTTAAAGTCGAAGTGCCAGGGGACATTCCCCCGCTCACAATTCCAAGAATAGAGCCACTTCAATGAGCCTGACCAAATCCCTGCCAGCGTGCCTGGCACTCAGCTTCGCGTCATTTGCCGCCCATGCAGCCGACGGCCCTCCTCCACCTTCCGTAAGCCAACCCAGCGGTATCAACCTGGGCGGCACCAGCTTTTACGACGGATTTGCGGGGCCGCCCGGGCTGACTCACCAGACTTACCTGAAGTTCAGCACCGCCAGCAGCATCAGGACCAACGGCGGCAAGAAAAACGGCGCCTTCGATGACCCGAAGATCAACGTCATCACGATGATCAATCAGCTGAGCTACTACTCCCCCGACACCTTCGCGGGAGGGGCACACCTGGGTTGGAGCCTGCTGGTCCCTGTCGTATCCCTGGACGGCGACTTCGGTGACAACGGTGCCAAGCTCAAGGACAACGCTACCGGCCTGGGCGATGTCACGGTCGGCCCCCAGATCCAGTTCGATCCGATCGTCGACGCCAGCGGTAGGCCGATCTTCGTGCAGCGCATGGCTTTCGACGCCATCCTGCCGACGGGCAAATACGATAAAGACAAAGACCTGAACCCAGGTTCCAACTACTTCTCCCTCAATCCCTACTGGGCAGCGACCTGGATGCCGGCACCCCGTTGGGAAGTGAGCTGGAGACTGAACTATCTATACAACTTCAAGAACGACGATCCGGCGAGCAGTTCGCAGCAGTTCTTTGAAGGGCAAGCGGTGCGCGACACCCAGTCAGGACAGTCGGCTTGGGCCAACTTCACCGCCTCGTACGAAGTGTTCCCGAAGGTCTCGGTGGGCATCAACGGCTACTACTTCCGGCAGATTTCAGATGACAAGGTCAACGGCAACACCCTGACCGACTCCCGGGAAAAGGTGCTGGGCTTTGGCCCGGGCCTGTTCTGGAAAATCACCGAAGACAAAGCCTTCTGGCTCAACACCTATAAAGAAACCGGCGTCGAGAATCGCTCCCGAGCGGATTACCAGGTGCAGGTTCGCTACGTTCACAAGTTCTGATTGACGTGCACGCCGGCTCACGCATGAGCGGGCTCTTTACCTGAGGTGATGCTTCATGAACGCACTCGACTCCATCGACAGCAAAAAATCACTGGGCGCCATCTGCCTGATGATGGTCATTTCCCTGGGGACGCTGCAGATCCAGCCGATCCTGGGCGGTGCCTTGATTGACCAACTCGGCCTGCCGCTCAATGCGATAGGCGCCATTTTCGCAGCCGAACTCATGGCGATGGCCATCGCCTGCGGCATTAGCGCCCTGTTCATGGCAAGCGTCGACCGCCGTCGCTTCGCCCTGGTGGCCTTGTTGATCCTGGCATTGGGTAACCTGGCCAGCACACAACTGCACAACCAGGCCGGACTGGTGATTTCCAGGATGATCTGCGGCGCCAGCGGCGGCGCGGTCATGGCGGTTGTCTATGCCACCGCAGCGCTGCGCACGTCCAAGGACGCGACCTTCGCCGTCATCAACATCGGCAACCTGCTGTGGGGAATGTTGCTGGTGACCTCCATGCCGCTGATCCTGAAATCATTCGGCGTGAACGGCGCTTTTTCCCTTTTGGCGATCACCAGTGTGCTCGCGGCGACGGGGTGCTGGAGGATACCCAAGCATTATCCGCAGGCACATCGTTTGGCCAACGTCTCGACACCGCCATTTGGTCTTACGTCCATCCTGTTGATCGTACTGTTTGCACTGCTGTTTTTCGGACACTCCGCCCTCTGGGTTTATCAGGAGCGCATCGGCAAAAGCATTGGCCTTGAACCGCAGCAGATTGGCGGCATTCTCGGCGGCAGCATCCTGGCCGGGGCGCTGGGGGCGGGTCTGGCGGGACTGATCGGACGGCGCCTGGGTTTGCTGCTTCCGCAACTACTGAGCTTCGGCACAGCATTGTTGGCGACCCTGATCATCGTCTACGGCGACAGTGCCGTGGCTTTTGCCACCACGGCCTGCCTGATTCATGTCGCATGGTTTTTCAGCCTGCCTTACCTGCTTTCCATGGCAGCCGAGCTGGACCCTTCCGGTCGGCTGGCAGGCTTGGGTAACGCCGCTATTTTCGTTGGCCAAGGCCTCGGACCGTTCGGTGCGGCACTGGTCGTCGGTGAGGGACACTTCCGGGCTGTCGGATGGTTGGCGGCCTCTGCCTATTTACTGGCACTGGTCATTTCCTGCCTGGTGGTTGCACGTTTTCGTCGAGACACCAAGCCCTCCGGGCCGGCAGTCCCCCCTGCAACCAGCCTGAAACCTCAACTTCAAAATCAACGAACAGCACATGAGTGAGATTGCCCCATGACTACTCCATTTCCTCAAACATCTGAATTTTCCGGCGCACTCTATACGCCCAGTCGCGTAGAAGCAGAACTGTTCGATCTCGAGGTTGAAGGCGCCCTTCCCGCTGATGTCCGAGGAGCCTTTTATCAAGTCGCACCAGACCCCCAGTACCCACCGATGCTGGGCACCGATATCTTTTTCAACGGTGACGGCATGGTCACTGGCTTCTACTTTGCCAATGGCAAGGTCTCGATGCGACGACGCTACGTGAAAACGGACCGTCTGCTGGCCCAGCGTCGTGAAGGTCGTTCGCTCAACGGCGTCTATCGAAACGTCTACACCAATGACCCCCTCGCGGCGAAAAACAACACCACCGCCAACACCACCGTTATCCCGCACAACGGCGTTCTGTTGGCGCTCAAGGAAGATGCCCTGCCTTGGGCGCTGGATCTTGAAACCCTGGAGACCCTCGGCGAATGGAGCTTTGATGGGCAGATCAAAGCCGCGACGTTCACCGCCCACCCCAAGCTCGATCCAGCGACAGGCAATCTCTTAGCCTTCAGCTATGAAGCCAAAGGCGACGGTACGCCCGACATTGCCTATTTCGAAATCTCGCCGGACGGAAAACTGCTACATGAGATCTGGTTCCAGGCGCCTTATGCGGCGATGGTGCACGATTTCGCGGTGACCGAACGCTACGTCGTGTTCCCGCTGATTCCATTGACGGTTGACGTCGAGCGCATGAAAAACGGCGGGCCGCATTTCCAGTGGCAACCCGACCTGCCCCAGCTGTTCGCCATCGTGCCGCGCAACGGGTGTGGGCAAGATGTGCGTTGGTTCAAGGGGCCCAAGGACGGTTTCCAGGGGCATACGCTCAATGCGTTCGATGAGGACGGCAAGGTGTATGTGGACATGCCGGTCACCGGCGGGAACATCTTCTACTTCTTCCCCCAGGCCGACGGCTACGTACCACCGCCTGAAACCCTGACCGCCAGCCTGATGCGCTGGACCTTCGACCTGAATGGCGCGCAGGAGGATGTTCAACCGCAGCCACTGACAGAATATCCCTGCGAGTTTCCACGGTGTGATGACCGCTACATCGGTCGAAAGTACCAGCATGGTTTCCTGCTCGCCTTCGATCCTGAGCGCCCCTACAACCCAGCGAATGGGCCAATACCCTTCCAATTCTTCAACCTGCTGGCGCACCTGGACCTGCAGACAGGCCGCACCGACGCCTGGTTTCCCGGCGACAGCGGCTGCTTCCAGGAGCCCATCTTCATACCGCGCTCTGCCGATGCCGAGGAAGCCGATGGCTACGTGGTTGCCCTGCTCAACCTCATTGCCGAAGGACGCAGCGAACTGGTCGTGCTGGACACCCGTGACATGGCCAGCGGGCCCATTGCCCGGATCAGGATTCCCTTCCGGATGCGCATGTCGCTGCATGGCTGCTGGGCACCGAGCGATTGATTGGCATCGGGCCCTGATGCCCGTCAATTAAGCACGATCCCTGTGGGAGCGAGCTTGCTCGCGATGGCGGCGGTTCAGTTACATGAGTATTGAACTGGCTGGCCTCATCGCGAGCAAGCACGCTCCCACAGGTTTACAGCCCTTTGCGCACCTCCCCTTGCTCCCCAGGTCCGCCAAAGGGACAGCCTCGGCAAAAAATACATAAATTCCATATTTTAGGATTTTTGCATAAATCCTACTTTACAGGATTTTATAGCAAGACTAGATTAACCCTCATTGCACCCTCCCTCTCTCCAGGAGCCTCCATGAAACTCGCAAGCTTTATCGTCCAAGGCCGTAGCAGCTACGGTGTGGTCGAAGGTGACCAAATCATCGACCTGGAATCGCTCAAGCCAACCCTTGGCAGCGATCTCAGACAGGCCATCGGCCACAACCGCCTGAACGAACTGAGCACCGCGCGCCTGGCAAGCCTGCCGCGTATCCCCTTGGCTGACGTGACGTTCCTGCCGGTGATCCCGAACCCGGGCAAAGTGCTGTGCATCGGCATCAACTACGCCACCCACGTGCGCGAAACCGGTCGGGAAATGCCGACCTATCCGATGATCTTCACCCGCTTCGCCGACAGCCAGACCGCCCACCTGCAACCCATCGTTCGCCCAACGGCGTCCCACAAGCTTGATTTCGAGGGCGAGCTGGCGGTGGTGATCGGTAAAGCGGCCCGTCACGTCAAACACGCCGACGCGCTGGACTACGTCGCCGGTTATGCCTGCTACAACGACGGCAGTGTCCGCGACTGGCAGAAGCACACCATTCAGTTCGTCCCCGGCAAGAACTTCCCGAACACCGGCGGTTTCGGCCCCTGGCTGGTGACCGGCGACGAGATCGGCGACCCGCAGGACCTGGAATTGACCACCCGCCTGAATGGCGAAGTGATGCAGCACACCCGCACCAGCGACATGATTTTCGATGTGCGCCAGCTGATCGAGTACTGCTCCACCTTCACCGAACTGGCCCCCGGTGACGTAATTGTCACCGGCACCACCGGCGGCGTCGGCGCGTTCCGCGAGCCACCGGTATGGATGAAGCCAGGCGATCAGGTGGAGGTCGAGATCGCTCGAATCGGCACCCTGCGCAACAGCATCGTGGACGAGCAATAAGCATGGAAAACCTACACACCCCTGACGCCCTGCCCGAGCAGGATGGCGACAGCAAAGGCTCAAGCCTGGAGCGCATGCTGCGGGTACTCGACCTGTTCACCGAACAGAGCCCGATCTGGGCGGTGGACGACATGGGCGGCGCCTTGGGTTTTACCCGTTCGACGGTCTACCGCTACGTGCGCGAATTGGCCGAGGCCAACCTGTTGTTCCAGGTCGAAGCCGGGCGTTATGCCCTGGGCGCGCGAATCATTACCTGGGACCGCCAGCTGCGCCTGAGCGACCCCCTCGTACGCGCCGCACAATCGCTTGAGCCCAGCTTCCCGCAGTGGAGCGAACATCAGGTGTGGCTGATCTGCCGGCTGTTCAAGGACCAGGTCGTGTGCATTCACCAGCACGGAGACCTGTTCAGTGAAGTCAGCTACTCCCGTGGCTCGCCCAGGCCTTTGTTCCTGGGGGCGACGTCCAAGGCGATCCTCGCCAATATGACCTCGCGCCAACACAGCCAACTGTTTCTCGACCACCCCGAAGAGGTGCGCGCCAGTCAACTTGGCCAGACCTGGGAGACGTTTCGTCGCTCGCTGCAGCAACTGCGTCGCCAAGGCTATGTGGCCAGTGCAGGTGAAGTCGACGCGGGCGTCTATGGCCTGGCCGCGCCGATCTTCGACGGCGATGGCAAGGTCGTCGGCAGCATCAGTTGCGTGCGCCCGGAGCGAGAACGCGACAGTGCCCAGGAAGAGACACAAGGGCAGCAGATCCTTGCCCTGGCGCAGGAACTGTCGCAACGCATGGCTGCGCTCGCCAACCGCGCCAAGCCACTGGGCTGAGCCATCCGGAAGGGAATAACAATGACAACCCTCAAACGCATCAACACCCAGGTCCTGGTCATCGGTGCCGGTCCTACCGGGCTGACCCTGGCCAACCTGCTCGGCCAAGCCGATGTAGACACGCTGATCATCGATCGCAAGCCGGGCACCGTGACCGAGCCACGGGCGGTTTCAATCGATGACGAATCCTTGCGCACCATGCAGGCCATCGGGCTCGATGCCGCCGTGCTGCGTGATGTCGTGCCCGGCTACGGCGTGCATTACTTCACCCGGCCCGGCGGTCGCTGCTTCGGCAAGGTAGAGCCGACCGGCAAGCTGTATGGCTTCCCCAAGCGCAACGCCTTTCGCCAACCGCTGTTTGAAAACACCCTAAGGCTCGGTCTCGAACGCTTTGCCAGCCTGACGGCTCGGTTCAGCCACGAATTGGTGGAGTTCACCCAGGACCCACACGGCGTGTGCGCGCTGGTGCGTGACGCCGAAGGGCAACTGATGGAAGTCCACGCGGCTTACCTGGTGGCCTGCGACGGCGGCCGTAGCCCAGTGCGCAAGCAACTCGGGATCGAGATGGTCGGTTCGAGCTTCTCCTCGCGCTGGCTGGTGGTCGATACCGACCAGGACGACGACCCCTTCTGGCAGACCCGCGTGTATTGCGACGCCCGGCGCCCGGTGGTGGAAGTACCCGGCCCTCACCGTACGCGCCGATTCGAATTCCTGCTCAAGCCCGATGAAACGGACGAACAGGTGCTCGACGAAACCTGCCTGCAAGCATTGCTGCGCCCGTTCAAGGGAGACGCGCCGGTTTCCATCGTGCGCAAGACGGTCTACACCTTCCACGCCCGGGTCGCCGAGCAGTGGCAGGTGCAGCGGGTGTTTCTCGCCGGCGACGCCGCGCACCTGACCCCGCCCTATGCCGGGCAAGGCATGAACAGCGGCGTTCGCGATGCCCACAACCTGGGCTGGAAGCTGGTCGGCGTACTGAAGGGCAAAATGGCGGAAAGCGCACTGCTGTCCTACGAAAGCGAGCGTCGTGATCATGCGTGGGCCTTGATCAAGTTGGCCTTGAACCTCGGCGTGGTCATGGCACCGGCCACCGTCCTGCGCGCTCGCCTGATCAGTGGCACATTCGCCTTGATCGGCCTGTTGCCGCCGTTGCGCGATTATTTCCTGCAAATGCGCTTCAAGCCCAAACCCCGCTTCACCCGAGGCCTGGTGCTGACCGAGGGGCAAGCAGGCACGTTGTCCTGCGGACAGATGTTCCCGCAACCGATGCTCACCGACGCCCACGGCCAGGAACGCCTGCTCGATGACGCCATCGGCACCGGCTTCGCCTTGATTCAATACGGCGACCCGACCCGTCAGCGTATCGATGAACTCAAGCATGGCCTCTGGAGCCACCTTGAAGCCAGACGCATCCTGATCCTGCCCGCGTCCGTCCAGGCCATGCCGTCGATCCCGGGCTGCACGGTGCTCCAGGACCGTGAAGGCCAGCTCAAATCCCTGCTGGGCGATTCGCACCCGTTCCTGCTGCTGCGTCCGGATCGCTATATCGCCGCGATTTTCGACAAGGCCACCGAAACCCGGGCCGCCGAATCGTTGCAGTCGCTGTTCGGCATCGCCGTGGCCCACAGCAGCGCAATCGAGCCGAGCATCGCGCCCGTCTTTCATTGAACCTTCAAGCACAGAGGTGGTTATGCAAACACTCCAGACTTCCACACCTGCACGCCTGTGCTACCTGCACCTGGCGAGCAAGGACGCACAACGGCAAATCGATTTCTATCGACGGATGCTGGATATGGACAGCCAGGCGCAAGCCGATGGCAGCTGGATGCTCAGCGGCCCGCAACGCGCCATGCTCGTGTCTCCCGCCGACCACAGCGGCCTGCTCGCGGCAGCGTTCGACCTGGGCAGTCAGCCTCGACTGCAAGCACTGCGGGTTCGCCTGCTCGGCAACGGCTGCGTCATCGAAGAGGTCGACTCGCCGCTGCTCGAAACGGGGGCGTTCCTGATTCGTGATCCCCAGGGCCGGCAAACGATATTTGGCGTCGCTCACCCCGCTCTCCAGGCCTCTGGCCAAGGCATGCCCGGCCGCTTGCAGCACGTGGTGTTCCAGACCACGGAGCTGGAAGCCATGATCGATTTCTACGTCAACACGGTGGGCTTCACTGTTTCGGACAATGTCGTGGATGAGCAAACCGGCCAACTGATGACGTGCTTCCTGCGCTCGGACGACGAGCACCACACCTTGGCATTTTTCCGCGGTTCGAAAAACGAGTGGGACCACCACTGTTACGAAACCAACGAATGGAATGACATCCGCGACTGGGGTGATCGCTTCGCCAAGGAGCGCATCACCATTTTCTTCGGGCCCGGCCGACATGGACCGGGCAACAACCTGTTCTTCATGGTGGTCGATGCCGATCGCAATCGCCTGGAGTTCTCAGCCGAGCTGGAAGTCACCGATGCCAGCCGCCAGCCCGGTGTCTGGGCACAGGAGGAATACACACTCAATTCCTGGGGCCGCGCCTGGATCAGGAGCTGAGCAGTTTTCCCCAGCGGCGTTTGCACCCTTGATTTCTAAACGAGGCGACCACCTGCCTCCAAAGGTAAAAGACCATGACGACTCAACCGCTCGTGCCCTACGCCATCAACGGCGACCAATACATCAACGGCACCTGGCGTGCAGGGCGCTCCGCACGCCGCCTGGACGACCGCAACCCTTTCAACGGCGAACAGCTGCTGGAGATGCCCCTGGCCTCGATTGCCGATCTCGACGACGCCTATCAGGCAGCGCAGCAGGCGCAGGCAGCGTGGGCACAACTGCACCCCACCCAGCGCGGCGCACAACTTGAAAAGCTCGCCCAGGTCATCCAGAACCGCCGTGAAGAAATCATCGACTGGCTGATCCACGAGTCCGGCAGCACCCGGATCAAGGCGAGCATGGAATGGCAATTCACGCTGAACCTGGTACGTGAATGCACGACGATGCCGATGCAGGTAGAAGGTCGGATCCTGACCAGCTACAAACCCGGCGAACAGAGTTTTGTCTTCCGTGAACCCTTGGGTGTGGTGGGCGTGATCAGCCCATGGAATTTCCCGCTGTACCTGAGCATGCGCTCGGTGGTGCCGGCACTTGCTCTGGGCAACACGATCGTGCTCAAGCCCGCCAGCGACACAGCGGTGACCGGCGGCCTGCTGATCGCCCACCTGTTCGAAGAAGCCGGCTTCCTCGAGGGTTCGCTCAACGTCGTGGTCGGAGCAGGCTCGGAAATCGGCGATGCCTTCGTCGAGCACCCGGTGCCGAGCCTGATTTCCTTCACCGGTTCGACGGATGTGGGGCGCAATGTCGGCCGTATTGCCACCGGAGGCAAACACATCAAGCGCGTGGCCCTGGAACTGGGCGGCAACGCGCCGCTGGTGGTGCTGGATGATGCCGACATTGAAGTTGCGGCGCACGCTGCGGTGGTCGGGCGTTTCCTGCACCAGGGCCAGATCTGCATGAGCGTCAACCGGGTGATCGTCGACCGCTCGTTGTATGCCGATTTCGCGGCGCTGGTGGTGGAGCGCGTGCGCAACCTCAAGACGGGCGATCCGACCAAGGCCGACACGGTGATCGGGCCAGTGGTCAATCAGAGCCAGCTCGATGGCCTGCTGCGTAAGCTCGACGGCGCCCGGAGTGCCGGCCTCAAGCAGCTTTGCGGCGGCCCGGCATCGGGGCTGGTGCTGCCTGCCCATGTGTTCGGTGAAGTGGGAGCCGATCAGGAACTGGCCCGCGATGAAACGTTCGGCCCCCTGCTGCCGTTGCTGGTCGCAGAAAACGAAACCCATGCATTGGCGTTGGCGAACGCCAGCGAGTATGGCCTGTCCAGCGCCGTGTTCACCCGGGACATGGCCCGTGGCTTGAACTTCGCCCGTGGCATTGTGGCGGGCATGACCCATATCAACGACATCACCGTCGATGACCAGCCCAATGCCCCGTTCGGTGGTGAAAAGAACTCCGGCCTCGGGCGCTTCAACGGTCACTATGCCCTGGATGAGTTTACCCGTGCCCATTGGGTCACCTGGCAGCCCGGAGGCCATCACTACCCGTTCTGAGTCTTTGGCACCCTTGATCAGACCCGGATCGGGCAAATCGACCCCTTTGCCCGATCCGTCAGAAAACAATAATAAATAGAGGCGAAAAATGAACCATTTAGCCTGCGTGTCCACCGATCAGGTTGTTCGCTCCGACCGCCTGATGAAATGGAAAGAGTTCATGAGCGATCACCTGGGGCGCACGCCGGACTACATAAAACGGCTGGAATCGACGTTCATCGACCCGTTGCATGAGAGCAACTTCCAGGGTCGGCTGGAATACGGGGACCTGGGCCAACTGCGTTTCTGTCGAATGACCGCCAGCGCCCATCGATATTCGCGCCACCTGAGCAAAGCGGTCGACGCCCTCGACACGCCGCGCATGTTGATCATGCAGGTGGCTGGTGTCAGTCACTTCGAGCAGGGCCAGCAAAGCAGCGTGCTGGCCCCTGACGAAATGCTCCTGGTGGACTGCGGCAAACCTTTCAACGTGACCAGCATGCAAGGTTGCGAACACTTCATCCTGCTGTTCCAGGGGGCGTCCGGGCAGCTCGCGCAAACCGGCGACATGCACCTTAACGGTCGCAATGGACTGGGGCGGATGCTCATGCACCTGATCAGCGATGCCTACAACCAATACCCCTTGCTGAACAACCATTCGGCCGGACTGATCGGTGACAGCATCACCGGGCTGCTGGATAACGCGCTGAAGAACAAACAGGAAGAAAAGCAACTCGAACACGACTTCCGCTTCTTCAAGCAGAACCGCCTCAAGGCGTACATCGAGCGCCACCTGGCCGACCGCGACCTGACCATCGAACGCATCGCCAACGCCGAGCAGTGCTCGGTACGCAGCCTGCACCGCGCCTTCCAGGACGAACTGGGGTGCAGTGTCAGCGAATACATCTGGCAGAGGCGCCTGTCACGTTGCGCCGAAGACCTGCGCAACCGGGAACATGCCCACCGCTCGCTCACCGAGATTGCCTACGCCTGGGGCTATGGCAGCAGTTCCCACTTCAGCCGGCATTTCAAATCGACGTTCGGCATGTCGCCTCGGCTATTTCGTGACACCGCGAGCGACAGCCGGGAGAAATCGACGGCGGCTTGAACCTGGTTCCAATTCCTATGGTTCACCATTGCCCTGTGGGAGCTGGATTCGGTGCTCACCACAAATCTTCTGTGGGAGCTGAGCTTGCTCCCACGGGGTGCTCCGGGGAGGCATGGGGCCGATGCTCACCACAGATCCCCTGTGGGAGCAAAGCTTGCTCGCGATGGCGGTGGGTCAGTCTGCCGTGATGTTGGATGTGCTGACGCTATCGCGAGCAAGCTTTGCTCCCACAGGGGCGGGTTCCTTAATTCCAGCCGCCGCCCATCACCTTGTACAACGTCACGCGGTTGCTCTGCTCGGTCAGGCGCAGGGTGATCAGGTCCTGTTGCGCGCTGTACAGGGAGCGCTGGGCGTCGAGGGCTTCGAGATAGCTCTGGGAGCCGCCACGGTACAAAGCGTCGGAGAGTTCGAAGCTCTTGCGACTGGCGTCGGTCAACGCCTGTTGGGCCTCGATACGGCGATCCAGCGTGCTGCGCTCCGCCAGGGCATCGGCCACTTCCTTGAAGGCGCTCTGCAGTGTTTGCTGATAGGTCTGCACCTGGATCTCGCGCTCGGTCTTGGCCGAGTCCAGCGTCGCGCGGTTACTGCCGGCATCGAAGATCGGCAGGCTGATGCTCGGGGCAAACGTCCAGGCGCCACTGCCGGACTTGAACAGGCCGGACAGGGCCGAGCTTGAGGAACCGGCATTGGCCGTCAGGCTGATGCTGGGAAAGAACGCCGCACGGGCGGCGCCGATGTCGATATTGGCCGACTTGAGCGTATGCTCGGCGGCCAGCACATCGGGGCGTCGTTGCAACAGGCTGGAAGGCAGCTCTGCCGGCACCTGCACCAGCGACGCGGCCGATTCCAGGTACTCGCCCGGCAACAACTCTTCGGGAATGTCGCTGCCCACCAGCAAGCGCAGTGCGTTGCGATCCTGCAGGATCTGGCTTTCATACGCCGCCGCGTCGACCCGCGCCGACTCCACGGTGGTTTGCGCCTGGGCCACGGACAGACCGGAGGAGCCGCCCAAGGCGTGGCTGCGTTGGGTCAGTTCGTAGGTCGCCTGCTGGCTGCGCAAGGTTTCCTGGGCCAGGTGCAGGCGCTCGTTGTCGGCCGCCAGGGTCAGCCAGGCCGTGGCCACTTCGGCCACCAGGCTGATCTGCGTGCTGCGTCGGGTTTCGGTCAGGGCCAGATAGTCTTCCAGGGCTTCGTCCTGAAGGTTCTGCACTCGTCCAAACAGGTCCACTTCATAACTGCTCAAACCCAGTTGCGCACTGTAGTCATGGGTGGTGGCAGCCGAGCCCGTGTTGGACAACGAGCCGGGAGTGCGACTGTGAGTGCCACTGACACTGGCATCGATCGAAGGCAAGGACTCGGCGCGCTGGATGCGGTATTGCGCCTGGGCCTTTTCAACGTTCAGGACCGCCAGGCGCAGGTCGCGATTGTTGCTCAGCGCCAGGGACTGCAAGCGCGCCAGGCGGCTGTCGGTGAAAAAGTTTTGCCACTCGATGTCGGCACTCACCTGGCCCTTGGGCGTGCTGGCAGCCGACAGCCATTGCTCGGAGACTGGCGCCTCAGGGCGTTCATATTGCGGCGCCAGATTCATGCAGCCACCGAGCAGCGTGAGGATGGCCAGCAATGGCCAGCGGAACTTGATCATGCGTCACCTGACTGGGCGGATGGAACAGAGGTCGAAGCCGTGGAAACGCGGCCGAAACGCCGACGAATCTGCACGAAAAACAAAGGAACGAAGAAGATCCCCAACACCGTGGCGGACAACATGCCGCCCAGCACACCGGTACCAATGGCCTGACGTCCGGCGGAACCGGCGCCGCTACTCAGGGCCAGGGGCAATACGCCGAACATGAAGGCCAGGGACGTCATGAGAATCGGTCGCAGGCGTTGGCGCACGGCGATCAGCGTCGCCTCGCGCAAGCTGTTGCCCTGCTCTTGCAGGTGCTTGGCGAATTCGACGATCAGAATCGCGTTCTTGGCCGCCAACCCCACGGTGGTCAATAGCCCGACCTGAAAGTACACGTCATTGCTCAAGCCACTGACACGCGTGGCCAGCACCGCGCCCACCACCCCCAGCGGCACCACCAGCATCACCGAGAAAGGCACCGACCAACTCTCATAGAGCGCAGCGAGGCAGAGGAACACGAACAGCACCGAAATCCCGTACAGCAACGGTGCCTGCGAACCGGAAAGGCGCAACTGATAGGACTGCCCGGTCCACTCGTAGCCGATGCCCTCCGGCAATTGCTTGACCAGCGCTTCCACCGCATCCATGGCGTCCCCGGAACTGACGCCGGGCGCCGGATCGCCAACCACCTCCAGCGAGGCGTTGCCGTTGTAGCGTTCCAGCAACGGCGAGCCATAGCTCCAGGAACTGCTGGCAAACGAGGAAAACGGCACCATCTCATCGTTGCTGTTGCGCACGAACCAGTGCTCCAGGTCAGCCGCCTGCATCCGCGCCGCAGCCTCGCCCTGGACGTAGACCTTCTTCACGCGCCCCTGGTTGAGGAAATCATTGACGTAAGTGCCGCCCAACGCCGTGGACAGCGTGGTGTTGATGTCGCTGGTGCTCAGGCTCAAGGCCCCGGCCTTGCGATCATCGATGCTGACCTTGAGCTGCGGCGCGTCGTCCAGGCCATTGCTGCGTACCCCGAGCAAGCGAGGATCCTGGTTGGCCAGCTCGATGAGTTTTTCCCGCGCCGCCACCAGCGTGTCATGCCCCAGGCCGGCAAGGTCCTTGAGTTGCAGGTCGAAGCCGGACGTCTGTCCCAGGCCACGCACGGCCGGCGGTTGCATGACGAACACATTGGCATCGCCGATGCTCGACAGCGCCATGGTCGCGCGCTGGGCGAAGGACGCCGCATCCTGCCCTGCCCCCGTGCGCTCGCTCCAGTCCTTGAGCCGGATAAATGCACGGGCGCTGTTCTGGCTGTTGCCGTTCATGCCCAGGCCGGAAATGCTGATCAGCGCTTCGACTTCCGGCTGTTCGAGCAGGTAGCTTTCGAGCTGCTTGACCACCGCTTGCGTGCGGCTGTCCGTGGCCCCGACGGGCAACTGCACCTGGGCCATGAGAATGCCCTGGTCTTCGTCAGGCAGGAACGAAGTCGGCAAGCTGAAATAACCCGCGGCCATCACCAGCAGCACCAGCCCATACACCAGCCAGCCGACGCGCCCGCGCTGCAAAATGCCCCCCACCTGGCGTTTATAGGCCTCGGCAGCCCGCTCGAACGTGCGGTTGAACCAACCGAAGAATCCGCGTTGAGCGCCATGGCCCTGACCATCGGACGGCTTGAGCAGGGTCGCGCACAAGGCCGGCGTCAGCGTCATGGCGACGAGTACCGAGAGCACCATGGCCGAGACGATGGTGACCGAAAACTGCCGGTAGATAACGCCTGTGGAGCCGCCAAAAAACGCCATGGGAATGAACACCGCACTGAGCACCAGGGCGATGCCGACCAAGGCGCTGGTGATTTCATCCATCGACTGGCGCGTGGCGTCCAGGGCCGACAGCCCCTGCTCGCCCATCACCCGCTCGACGTTCTCCACCACCACAATCGCGTCGTCCACCAACAGGCCGATGGCCAGGACCATGGCGAACATGGTCAGGGTGTTGATCGAATAACCGAACAGCGCCAGCACACCGAATGTCCCCAGCAGCACCACCGGCACCGTGATCGCGGGAATCAACGTGGCCCGCAGGTTCTGCAGGAAAAGGAACATGATCAGCACCACCAGGACAATCGCCTCGCCCAGTGACTTGACCACTTCTTCGATGGACAGGCTGACAAAGGGCGTGGTGTCGTAGGCAATCACGTTCTTGAGTTGCATCTCCGTCGGATAGAACGGCTCCAGCTCCCTGAGCTTGGCCTTCACCGCCTCGCCCACGTTCAGGGCATTGGCCCCGGCGGCGAGCTGGACGCCCATGGCGGCAGCGGGTTTGCCGTTGAGGGCAGAACTGACGTCGTAGCTTTCACTACCCAATTCGACCCGCGCCACATCCCCAAGCAGCACCACCGCACCGTCGCTGGTGGACTTGACCACCACATTGCGAAACTCTTCGACGGTTTGCAGCTTGCTGCGGGCGCTGATGGTGGCGTTCAACTGCTGCCCCTTCACCGCCGGCATGGCGCCGAGTTGACCGGCAGAAACCTCGGTGTTCTGCGCCTCCAGGGCCGTGCTGACATCCGAAGGCATCAGCGCGTATTTTTCCAGCAGGGCCGGGTCCAGCCAGATGCGCATGGCATAGCCGGAACCCAATGTCTGCACGTCGCCGACACCGTCGATGCGGCTGATGGAATCGAGCAAGGTGCTGGAAATGTAATCGCCGATCTGCGTGCCGGTGACGCTCGGATTGTCGGAGGCCAGGGCGGCAATCATCAGAAAGTCCGAACCGCCCTTGGTCACGGTCAGCCCCTCGCTTTGCACCGACTGCGGCAGCCTCGACTCGGCCTGTTGCAGCTTGTTCTGCACCTGCATCTGGGCCACGTCCGGGTTGGTGCCGGCGGTGAAAGTCAGGCTGATGCTGGCGCTGCCATCCGAACTGCTGGAGGCCGACATGTAGGTCAGGTTGTCCAGGCCCTTCATCTGCTGTTCGATGACCTGGGTCACCGAGTCTTCCACGGTCTTGGCCGAGGCGCCGGTGTAGGTTGCGGAAATACGCACCGTCGGCGGCGCGATGTCCGGGTACTGTTCCAGGGGCAACTGGCTCATGGACAAGGCGCCAGCGAGCATGATGACGATGGCGATGACCCAGGCGAAAATCGGTCGGTCGATAAAGAAGCGCGCCATGTTCAACCCTCCTGCGCAATGGCAACAGGCGTCGCTTTCTGCGTACGGCTGCGGGTACCGGTATTCTGTGCCACGACGGTTTCACCGACCCGGACCTTCTGCCCGCCCTCGACAATCACCTGGTCTCCCGCGTTCAGCCCCGCAGTGACCCACCACTGGTTATCCACGGCGCGGTCGATGGTCAGCATGCGCTGCTCGACCTTGCCATTGACCACCACCAGCACCGAAGTCGCGCCGCTGGCGCTGCGGGTCACCGCCTTCTGTGGAATCAGGATGGCCTGGTCATCCCGCGCCTGCTCCAGCACCGCCCGCACGTACATGCCCGGCAGCAACAGTCGGTCCGGGTTGGCGATTTGCGCCCGCAGGGTCACCGTGCCCGTGCCTTCATTGACGCTGACCCCACTGAACTTCAAGCGACCTTCATGGGCGTAGGTGCTGCCGTCATCGAGCTTGAGGGTGATCCGCGCTTCACCTTCGCCATTGCTCTGCAGCACACCGCTGGCCAGGTCGCGCTTGAGCCGCAACAGTTCGGTGGTCGACTGGGTGACGTCTACATACATCGGGTCCAACTGCTGCACGGTGGTCAGTGCGCTGTCCTGGTTGGCGACCACCAGCGCGCCGGGCGTGACCGTCGAGGTTTCGATGCGCCCGCTTACAGGAGAACTGATGCGGGTATAGGCCAGGTTGATGCGTGCGGTGTCGACGTCGGCCTGGGCCACTTGTACTTCCGCTTCGGCGGTCAGCAGGCTGGCCTGGGCATCCTCGTTGTCCTGCTGGCTGATGGCATCGATCTTCACCAACTGGGCGTCACGCTTGGCCGTGGCCTGGGCCGACTTCAAGGTGGCGCGTGCCTTGGCCAGGTTCGCCTGGGCCTCAGCCAATGCGGCCTTGTAGGAGGAAGCATCCAGTTGATACAGCGCCTGTCCGGCCTTGACCTCGGCCCCTTCGACAAACAGGCGCTGCTGGACGATACCGCCGACCTGCGGGCGTATCTCGGCGACCATGAACGCCTGGGTGCGTCCGGCCAGCTCAGTGGTCAGCGTCTGGCTTTGCGGCTGCACGGTGAGCACCGAGACCTTGGGTGGTTCGGGCGTGGGTGCCGATTCGCCGGAGCAACCGCCCAACATGAACAAAACGATCAAGCACACCAGGATGGCGGCGGTCACCAAGGATTTGGCGAATAATTTGGTCGACATAAATGCCTCTGCAAGACGGATGGTTCAAGCCAGGCGCCATACTGCGAGGCAAATGTGCAGGAAAATTGAAGATTGCCCGCCGCCCTTGAATCTTCATCGCACCAGGGCCTAAATGGTCAGGCCCTTCATCGAACTGCCCGAGCCCATGAAACTGAGCATCTCCACCAAGCTGTTTATTGCCGTCATGGCCAGCGTGCTGTTTGTCATCCTGAGCATGGGAGTGGCCAACGGCTGGAGCTTTGGCAACGGTTTTCTCGACTACCTCAACGAACAGGCACTGTTGCGCATGAAGCCGGTGCTCCCCCGCCTGGCGGGCGCCTACGAGCGCGAAGGTGACTGGGAATTCCTGCGCAACCAGCCGGATCGCTGGTTCAAGCTCCTGCGTCCGGAACCGGGTGAAAACACCACCCACCCAGAGCGCCCCCCCATGCCGATGTCCGACCTGACCGGCGCGGTATTTCGCATCGCCCTGCTCGACCAACAGAAACAATTGGTCATGGGCTATTCGGCCATTGGCGACGACGCGCTGATGCGGCCGATCGAGGTCGCCGGCAAAACCGTCGGCTGGCTGGCGGTGACGCCGTTCCAGAACGTGACCGAAGCTGGCGGTGAACGCTTTCGTCAGTATTTGGTGCGCACCAGCCTGGCCGTGGGCGTGCTCTCGTTGCTGTTGGCGATGTTGATTGCCTGGTGGATCGCCCGTACCCTGCTTGACCCGGTCAAGCGGGTGGCCGCCGCCACGCACCGCTTGGCCGCCGGGGAATACAGCAACCGCGTGTCGGTTGCCTCCAATGACGAAGTCGGTCAGTTGGCCCGAGACTTCAACCAGCTGGCATATACCCTGGAACGCAACGAAAAAATGCGCCGGGATTTCATGGCCGATGTGTCCCACGAACTGCGCACCCCGTTGTCGGTATTGCGCGGTGAGCTGGAAGCCATCGAAGACGGCGTGCGCACCCTCGACCCGTCCTCGATGAAGTCGCTGCAAGGCGAAGTCAGCATGCTCAGCAAGCTGGTGGATGATCTCTACGAACTGTCCCTGGCCGATGTCGGCGCGCTGACCTACCGCAAGAGCGAATGCGATCTCAACGACTTGCTGGGCGGTTGCGTGGCGATGTTCCAGGAGCGCTGCAATGCCCGGCATCTGCGTTTGGAGCTGGAACTGCCGACAACGCCGCTACGGTTGGAAGCCGACCCCAAACGCTTGCAGCAGCTGTTCAGCAACCTGTTGGAAAATGCCGTGCGTTATACCGACGAGGGTGGCGTGTTGCACATTCGTGCCGCCAGCGAGGACGACGTCGTGCGCATCGACTTTCTCGACTCCGGCCCCGGGGTCGATGCGGATCAACTGCCGCGACTGTTCGAGCGTTTTTACCGCGGTGAAACCTCACGCAATCGCGCCAGTGGCGGTGCCGGCCTGGGACTGGCCATCTGTCACAGCATCGCCCTGGCCCATGGCGGCAGCCTCAGCGCCGATCACTCGCCTTTGGGCGGCCTTTGGCTGACCCTGCGCCTGCCACGGAACGCCTGAACATGCCACCTGACAGCCCAATCCTTATCGTCGAAGACGAACCCAAACTGGCCGCATTGATGCGCGACTACCTGATCGCCGCCGGCTACGCGACCCAATGCCTGGACAATGGCCTCCAAGTGGTGCCGGCAGTACGGGCCAGCGAGCCGCGGTTGATCCTGCTCGACCTGATGCTGCCCGGGCGCGACGGCCTGCAAGTGTGCCAGGAGTTGCGCAGCTTCAGTGCCGTGCCAATCATCATGATCACCGCCCGCGTTGAGGAAGTCGATCGCCTGCTCGGGCTGGACCTGGGGGCCGACGACTACATCTGCAAGCCCTTCAGCCCGCGTGAAGTGGTGGCCAGGGTCAAGGCGATCCTGCGGCGCAGCCCGCAACTGCTCGTCACC
Source organism: Pseudomonas sp. Root401 (assembly GCF_001425105.1). Taxonomy (NCBI): domain Bacteria; kingdom Pseudomonadati; phylum Pseudomonadota; class Gammaproteobacteria; order Pseudomonadales; family Pseudomonadaceae; genus Pseudomonas; species Pseudomonas sp. Root401. The sequence goes on from NZ_LMDO01000016.1 coordinate 88,129, forward strand.
GCGCCAGCCCGCCTGCTGATTGATGAAGACCGCTACCAGGCGTCACTCGATGGCGTCGCCCTGGACCTGACGCCCTTGGAACTGCGCCTGCTCTGCACGCTGGCCCAGTCCCCCGGGCGGGTGTTTTCCCGGGATCAATTGCTCGACCGGATCTATTCCGATCATCGGGTGGTTACCGATCGTACGGTTGACAGCCATATCCGTAATCTGCGGCGCAAGCTTGAGCAGGCCTGCCCGGCGGAGAATCCTATCGAGTCGTTGTATGGGGTGGGTTATCGGTTTCAGCTTGCTGACGTTTGAAGCGTGGCTAAAACGGTGCGTCATGGTGAAAGGGAGGATGGGTACATATCCGTTTTTTCGGTAACGGCGGCTTAGGGTTCCGCCCTTACGTGAACTGCCCCCCGAATGTTGGACAGGGGACGCTATTGATTTAATGCCTGCGTTCGGCCAGCGTGGTTAACGGGGCGCCCGAGATCAACGTCCACCGCGAGGCGGCCTAACAGCCGACCTGTTTTTGGTGGGACCGCGTTTCTCCTGTGGGAGCGAGCCTGCTCGCGATAGCGGTGGTTCAGCTAAATAAATGTTGGCATATGTCCCGCACTTGCTCTTGCTCTTGCTTTGGACTTTGATCTCGACGCCCCGTTAAACCACGCTGGCCGAACGCAGGCATTGTGGAGTGGGCATCCCGGCATGGATGCCGGGATAGCCGCGCTGGGCCATGGATGGCCCTTCGCGGCGGGCCCCGAGCCTAAGCGAGGTGCCGAGTGGTGGGGCAGGAGCGTTTTGCTTACTTTTGCGCTCTTCAAAAGTGAGCCGCCGTCAGGGCGGAACCCTAAGCCGCCGTTACCGTAGCAACGGATATACACCCAAAACCCTGAAATCCCGCCCGTAAAAACTACGCCCCCGGATAAGTAGAGCCTATTGATCCGCTGAGTAGATAATGGTTTGCGCACTCCCCCCCGCAGCAGGCCGACGAGTGAAGTAGGTGTCACCTTCGTCTGTCTGGATCTCGTAGTCGGCCTTGCTGGCGGCCCGGCTCGATGCATCGCTGTGCTTGATGATTTTCAGCACCCGCTGGAACTTCACGCCTTGCGTACCGTTCTGGGCGGGGCCGGTGAGTACATTGACCTTCTGGAACCAGCCTTCCTGCTTTTTGTTCGACACCAGGGTGCCGCTCAGTGCTTCAAAACGCTCAAGGCGGGTAAACCCCCAGAGTGTCTGTTCCTCGACCACTTTGCCCGGGGTGGCGGAACCGGTGAAGACAAACAGGTTAAGGCTCGGATTGTCTTCGCAGAAGAAGTCATAAGGCACCAGACCGTCGACCATTCTCTTGCCGGGAACGAAGCCCTTCTTATGAACCAGAAACATGAGCACCTCCACGCTGAAACACCAGCAAACGCTGAGTAAGTTTGAGCGCAAAGTCTACTGAGGCGGGGCGTACAGGGCCGTCAAGCCAATGTAATATCGTGTAAAGATCACGCCCTACGAGGCAAGCTGATTTCCACGGTCAGCCCACCGGACGGCTCGTTGTGCGCCAGGATGGAGCCGCCGTGTATCTCCACGGCCCTTGAGGCAATGGCCAGGCCCAGGCCGAAGCCGGCACTGGCTTCGTTCAAGCCACGCTCGAACGGGTTGAAGATGCTCTGTAGCCGCGAATGTTCAACACCCGGGCCCTGATCGCTGATCTGCACCGTCAGGCCGTCTGCGGCGCCATTGACCTCGGCCACGACCATCACCGTGGTGTTTGGCCGGGTATGGCGCACAGCGTTTCGAATGACGTTCTCGAAACACCGATACAACAGCTCACCGCTGACCCGACTGACAAACGCCGGGCACGCCTGCAAGATGACCTGGCAGCCTTTCATTTGCGCCTCGAATCGAGCGTCCTCGACGATCACCGACAGCAACTCGACGACATCGATTGGCTCGCGCTCGATACTCTCCGGTCGCCCCTGCAGGCGTGCCAGGGTCAACAATGCCTCGATCAACGTGTCCATGCGCACCGACTCACGGTCGATGCGTTCCACCATTTCCAGGCGAGCCGGATCTTGCTGCAGCAGCCCGATGGCCGCTTGCATGCGGGTCAGCGGTGAGCGCAATTCGTGGGAGATGTCGTGCAACAAGTGTTGCTGGGCGTCTACCAACAGCTTCAACTGGTTGGCCATTCGATCGCAGTCTTCAGCCAGATCGACGATTTCATCACGTCGTGCGCCCATGATCGGCTTGACCCGGGTCTCGAAGCGCCCCTGGGCCACGTCACTCATGGCGCGCCGAAGATAGGCCAGCGGCCATGCCAGGTAGAACGCCATGTAGCCGCTGAACAGCGCACTCATGACCGTGCCGATGATCAACGGCGTCCAGTGGCTGGGCCCTCTGTCGCCTTTCTTGCCCAGGGGATGGGTTGACTTGAGCGACAGCACGATGCCGTCCTTGCCGATGATCGATCGCTCGTAGGCCGGTTGCCGCACCGGCGTGCCGGCCAACAGCTGACCGGAGCTGTCATAGACGCCAACGGCCTGGTCATCCGGGTGTTCCCACACCGCCAGCAGTTGCCGGCCCGACTCGATGCCAAACTGTCGCAATAGCTGCTCTTCCGTGGCAAGGATCGTTTCCAGATGAGGATCGCCAGGCCTGGAACTGCCCATGACGAAGAGGCCCAACCCCACCAGAAACGTCAAGCTGGTGGCAAGCCAGAACGCCAGGAACAGTTTCCAGAACAGTCGGCTGGGCTTCATCATTCGGCAATCAACAGGTAACCGAGGCCCCGCACGCTCTGGATCCAGGCCTTGGCATCGGGGCGCGGTCCCAGCTTGTGGCGAATGCTGCTGATGTGCACATCGATGCGCCGGTCATAGCGAGTCAAGGGGCAGCCCAGGGCATTGAGCGACAGGTTCTGTTTACTCACCACCTGCCCGGCACAGCGGGCCAGTTCCTCGAGCAAACTGAACTCGGTGCTGGTCACCCCCAGCTCGCGCCCCTGCCAGAGCGCCTGGCGCTTGCCGGGCCACAGGACCAGCGGCCCGGTCCTGATCACTTCACTGGTGGGCTGATCCGCTGGCTGCACCCGGCGCATGATCGCCCGCAAACGCGCCACCAGCTCCCCCGGTGAGCTGGGCTTGGGCACATAGTCATCGGCGCCCAGCTCCAGGCCGGTGATCTTGTCGATGTTGTCGCCACGAGCCGTCAGCAACACCACCGGCACCTGGCTCACGGCCCGAATGCGCCTGAGCACCTCGATACCCGACAGCCGCGGCAGCATCACGTCGAGCACCACGATGCTGTAGCGACCGGACAACGCTTGCACCTCGCCCTCCTCCCCCGTGTGCACGGCGGTCGCCTCAAAGCCTTCGCGCTCCAGGTATTGGCTGAGCATTCCCGTCAGTTCCTGGTCATCGTCGACTAGCAATACAGAGATCATGGGGCGCTCTTGAGTAGGTGTCGGCCCATTATCGCCCGTGCGCCGCGCACCGTCATCGCCGCGGGCCAACCTTTACCTAACTTGACATTGGGTTAACCGCACCAAACGCAGCGAACTTTTATGCTTGCTCGCCACCAGCCCGCTCGCTCCCGCGGTGACTCGTCTTGCGGTGAGATATCCGCGTCCACCTACACCACCTGTCGATGTGTCCTGGATAAGATCTTGATGAATTTTTCGCGCCTGCTCTGCTCGGCTGCACTGCTGCTCAATGTCACACTTGCCCACGCCCAAGGCTTCAAGATTTCCGATATTCGTATCAACGGCCTCCAGCGCGTTTCCGCAGGCAGCGTCTTCGGTGCCTTGCCGTTGAACGTCGGCGATAACGCGGATGAGCGGCGCCTGGTGGAGTCCACGCGTGCGCTGTTCAAGACCGGCTTTTTCCAGGATATCCAGCTGGGACACGACGGTGATGTGCTGGTCATCACCGTTGTCGAGCGTCCGTCGGTCGCCAGTATCGAGATCGAAGGCAACAAGGCGATCTCCACTGAAGACCTGATGAAGGGCCTCAAGCAA
>NZ_LMDO01000017.1:0-90185 GCF_001425105.1 Pseudomonas sp. Root401
GGGGCCTATACCCCACTCAGACGCCGGATAGATGAAAGCAAGCCAAACACGCATCAAGAACAGTATTGCAGAAAAGGGGGTAACCATAGATGTGGGAGCGAGTCTGTGGGAGCAAAGCTTGCTCGCGATGACATCGTCACCTACAACATCTGTGCCGGGTTTAAAAATGCTATCGCGAGCAAGCTTTGCTCCCACAGGCCCGCCCCACCCACAGAGGCTCGCCCTACAGAGAGGGGTGCCATGAAATAGCTGTCAGCGCTTGGGCAGTTCGATCACCACCTTCAACCCGCCCCACTCGCTGTCATCCAACGCCAGCAGGCCACCCCAGGTGTCGACGATGTCCCGCACGATGCCCAGGCCCAGGCCGTGTCCATCGGTCTGTTCATCCAGCCGCGTGCCGCGGCTGAACACCTGGTCGCGGCGATCCTTGGGGATGCCCGGGCCGTCGTCTTCCACGGCCAGGCTGAACCCGTCGACTGTCTCGGTCATGGTCAGACGCACCTCGGCGTCCGCCCATTTGCAGGCGTTGTCCAGCAGGTTGCCCAACAGCTCCAGCAGGTCTTCACGGTCCCAGGGCAGGTGCAGGCCTGGCGGGGCGACGTAGCTCAGGTGCAGGTGTTCGCCGTGGATCATATTCAGTGTGGCCAGCAATCCCGGCAGCTCGGCGTCGCAGTCCAGGTGCGCGCCGGGCAAGGCATCCCCGGACAAGCGGGCGCGGTTGAGTTCCCGGTTCAGGCGCTGGCGGACCTGCTCCAGTTGTTCGAGCAACAGCTTGCGCAACTCGGGATACGGGTCGAGCTTCTCGTTCGACGCCAGGCTTTGCAGCACCGCCAGCGGGGTCTTCAAGGCATGGCCGAGGTTGCCCAGGGCATTGCGCGAACGCTTGAGGCTGTCTTCGGTGTGGGCCAGCAGATGGTTGATTTGCGCCACCAGCGGTTCCAGCTCCCGTGGCACCTGTTCGTCGAGTTGCGAACGCTGCCCGCGCTGCAACTGGGCAATCTGCTCCCGCGCCCGGTCCAGCGGACGCAAGGCGCGGCGCACGGTGATGCGTTGCAGCAACAGAATCAACAGCAGCCCCGCCAACCCCAGCCCGAGGCCGATCTGCTGCATCCGGCGGAAGCTGTCACGCACCGGCGTGTAGTCCTGGGCCACGCTGATGGAAATCGCCTGGCCCAGCCGTCGATAGTCGGTGCGCAGCACCAAGAGCTTCTGGCCCTCAGGCCCCAGTTGCAGGTTGCTGTGCAGGCCCGGGTGGTCGAGCCGCGGCAGTTCCTGGTCCCACAGGGAGCGGGAGCGCCAGTGCACATCGGCAAAATCGATACGGAAATAATGCCCGGAAAACGGCCGTTGATAGGCCGGCGACAGGCGTCGTTCATCCAGTTGCAGCCCCTGCGGGCCGCGCACCAGGGCCACCAGCAGGTTTTCGCTGTCGTTGCGCAGCCCGGCTTCCAGGTAACGCTGCAAACCCAGCTCGAACAGCCACAGACTGGTCTGTGCCAGGACCAGGCCGACCACCACCATCACACCGATCAACCCCAGGCTCAGGCGCCGCTGGATGGATCTCACTGCGCCTGCCCGCCGAACAGGTAACCCTGGCCGCGACGGGTTTCGATCACGCTGCGCCCCAGCTTGCGCCGCAGGTGATTGACGTGGACTTCCAGCACGTTGGAATCGCGCTCGGTCTCACCGTCATACAGGTGTTCGGCGAGATGGCTTTTGGAAAGGATCTGCTCGGGATGCAGCATGAAATAGCGCAACAGGCGGAACTCGGCCGCCGTGAGCTGGATGTCGGTGCCGTCGCGGACCACGCACTGGCGACTCTCATCCAGGTGCAACCCGGCCGATTTCAGCGTCGGCTGGTTGACCTGGCCGTGGGAGCGGCGCAGCAACGCCTGGATCCGCAACTGCAGCTCCTCGGGATGAAAAGGTTTGGTCAGGTAATCGTCGGCCCCGGCCTTGAGACCTTCGATGCGCTCGGCCCAGGACCCGCGTGCGGTGAGGATCAGCACCGGCGTGGCCAGGCCGCCAGCGCGCCATTGGGCCAGCACGTCGAGCCCCGGCACGCCCGGCAGGCCGAGATCGAGGATGATCAGGTCGTAGGGTTCGCTGCTGCCCTGATACACCGCGTCGCGACCATCGGCGAGCCAGTCGACGGCGTAGCCCTGGCGTGCAAGCCCGGCCATCAGTTCGTCCGCCAGGGGCACGTGATCTTCCACCAGAAGCAGGCGCATCAGTCTTCCTTATCTTTGAGTAAGCGGCCGGTCGCGGCCTCCAGGTCCAATTCGCGCACGACGCCGTCGGTGTCCAGCAGCTCGACCTCATAAATATAGACGCCGTGTTTTTCCTCCAACTCGGCTTCCAGCAGTTTGGCCCCGGGATGCAGGTCCAGCGCCTGTTGCAGCAGTTGCTCCAGCGGCAAGATCACCCCCTGCTGACGCAGTTGCAGGGCCTCGTCCTGATCCAGGTCCCGGGCCACGGCCAGCGAACAGAACGCCAGCAGCGCCAGCGCCCATCGACTATGGACGCGCAGATTAAGCTTCATTACGTATCCTGATGATTCTTGAGCACCTTGCCGTTGGTGGCGTCCAATTCCAGATCCCACTCAATGCCCTTCGTATCGCGCAGATCCACCTGGTAAATGTACTTGCCGTACTCTTCGTCCAGCTCGGTATCGGTCAAGGTGGCGCCAGGGTGTTCGGCCAGGGCAGCGGCGTTGAGTTTTTCAAAGGACAGGATGGTACCAGCGTCTTGCAGTTTGCGGGCTTCGTCCGCGTTCAAGTCTCGGGCGTGAGCCAGGCTCGTACCGAGTGCCATGAGGGTCGCGATGAAAAAGGCAGTCAGGCGGTTCATGGGTTATCTCCTTCTTATAATCTTTACCGGGGGGACTGTATCGGGATGAACTTAACTGAAACTGAATTGCCATCATGGAAAACTCCTCTCCCCCTGTAGGAGCTGCCGAAGGCTGCGATCTTTTGATCTTGATCTTGATCCTGATCTTGATCTTTCGCTTGCGACTCAATTGTCTGGGGCAAGATCGCAGCCTCGTTGCACTCGACAGCTCCTACACAGCTCCTACACAGCTCCTACACAGCTCCTACACAGCTCCTACGCAGCTCCTACGCAGCTCCTACAGGACGCCCTATAATCGCTGCACCCGCTAGACCATGAGACCGGTATGACCGCCATCCACATCAAGTTTCCCGCCCTCACCCTCAAGGCCGGCCCCCGTGCATTCGGGCGGATTCGCCAGGCCGGCTTGAACGCCGCCGACGTCGGCATTTTGCCGGGCGCTGCCGGTGGTCCGAAGGCCCTGGGCATCCAGGGGCTGGACCTGGCGCTGTTCGGCGAGTGGCTGCCCGCCGCACCCCGGGAGCGCTCGCTGATCGGCGCCTCGGTGGGGGCCTGGCGCTTCGCCAGCGCCTGCCTGCCGGACGCCGCCGAGGGAATCCGGCGCCTGGGCACCTTGTACAACGAACAAAGCTTCGCCAAAGGCGTGACCATGGCCGGGGTCAGCCAGAGCTCGCAACGCATGCTCGATGATTTGCTCGACGGCCGCGACGCTTCGATCCTCGATAACCTGCGATACCGGCTCAACATCATGGTGGTCAAGAGCCACGGCCTGCTGGCCCAGGATCATCGCGGCCGGTTGGGCCTGGGCTTGTCGTCGGTGATCGCCGACAATCTGCGAGGCCGGGCACGGCTGTCGCGGCATTTCGAACGGCTGATCATCCATGACCCGCGCCTGGCCCCGCCCCTGCATCCGTTGAATGACTTTCCGTCGCGCTTCGTTCCGTTGGCCGCCGGCAACCTGCGCCAGGCCCTGTTGGCCTCGGGCTCGATCCCGATGGTCATGGAAGGCGTGCGCGACCTGCCGGGTGCCGGTGCCGGCACCTACCGCGACGGCGGTTTGCTGGACTACCACCTCGACCTGCCGTACAGCGGCGAGGACATCGTGCTGTACCCGCACTTCACCGACCGGGTCATTCCCGGCTGGTTCGACAAGGGCCTGCCGTGGCGCCGGGGCAACGTCGACCGCCTGCAAGACGTGTTGCTGCTGGCGCCGTCCCGTGAATACCTGGCGCGCCTGCCCTACGGCAAACTGCCAGACCGCAACGACTTCAAGCGTTTCATGGGCGATGACCCGAGCCGCCGCCAGTACTGGCGCACGGCGATGGACGAGAGCCGCCGGCTCGGTGATGAGTTCCTCGAGCTGACGGCCAACGGCGGCTTGGGCGAGCGTTTGCTGACCCTTTAGTCAGCACGGTCGCGCAACGCCGTTATCAAACTGATAAACTGCGCCGCCTGCCTCGCGACCGATATCTAAAGAGCCCGAACCTGTGGAAATTTTCAAAGAGTTTACCTTCGAATCCGCCCACCGCCTGCCCCACGTGCCGGACGGCCACAAGTGCGGCCGTCTTCACGGTCACTCGTTCAAGGTGGCGATCCACCTGAGCGGCGATATCGATCCGCACACCGGCTGGATTCGCGACTTCTCGGAAATCAAGGCGATCTTCAAGCCGCTCTACGAGCGCCTGGACCACAACTACCTCAACGACATTCCTGGCCTGGAAAACCCCACCAGCGAAGTCCTGGCCAAGTGGATCTGGAATGAACTGAAGCCGTTGCTGCCGGAACTCAGCGCCATCCGCATCCATGAGACCTGCACCAGCGGTTGCATCTACCACGGCGAATAGCCAAATCCCTTGTGGCGAGGGTGCGTGCTCCCGCTGGGTTCTGTAGGAGCTGGCGAAGCCTGCGATCTTTTGATCTTTCGCTTGAGACTTAATTGTCTGGGGAAAGATCGCAGCCTCGTTGCACTCGACAGCTCCTACGGCCGGGCGGGGGCAAGGATGTCTCCCCTGCTGAATCGCATTGGCCTATGCTCCATCCCCTGACCATTCTCAGGGGAGTATCGAGCATGACCCACTGGCCGCTGGATCAAACATACGACTTCAACGGACACCCCATCCGCTACGCCATCCACGGCGATGGCCCGCCGCTGGTGTTTGTCCACGGCACACCCTTCTCTTCCTACGTGTGGCACCGCATCGCCCCGCTGTTCTTCGCTACCCACACGGTGCATTACTTCGACCTGCTGGGGTATGGCCAGTCCGCGCAACCGGATGCCGATGTGTCCCTCGGCGTGCAAAACCAGCTACTCGCGCAACTGCTGGAGCACTGGCGCCTGGACTGCCCGGACGTGGTGGCCCATGACTTTGGCGGCGCCACGGCCCTGCGCGCGCACCTGCTCAATGGCAAGGACTACCGCAGCCTGACCCTGATCGACCCGGTGGCGCTGTCGCCCTGGGGTTCACCCTTTGTCCAGCATGTACGCCAGCATGAAGCGGCGTTCAGCGGCCTGCCCGACTACATCCAGCGGGCGATCGTGCCGACCTATATCCGCGGTGCGATCAAACGGGACATCCCGGACGCGGAACTGGCGCCCTACGTGCAGCCGTGGCTTGGCGAGCCGGGTCAGGCGGCGTTCTACCGGCAGATTGCGCAGATGGACGAGTGTTATACCCGCGAAGCCGAGGGCCTATACCCGACCGTACGCTGCCCGACCCAGATACTGTGGGGCGAGGATGACCAGTGGATCCCCATCGAACGCGGCCGGGCCCTGCACAAGCTGATTCCAGGCGCGCAATTGCACCCGATCCCGAACGCCGGGCACCTGGTCCAGGAAGACGCGCCGGAAGCCGTCGTCGCAGCGGTGTTGCGGTTCCTGGCGTTGCATTCCTCGACCTGAAGAACACTGCATTTCCCTTTGGGGGCCTTCATGGGTAGTGGAATTTGTGTTCCAACTTGAACCACCGCCGCACCGCTTTCGATCCCTGCGCCCACCCAATCCCCAGGATTGTCTATAAATAACCTCGCGATCACTCGCTTGGCACGGCCGCTGCACGCTTGCGACATCCCTCATCCGCAAGGACCGCCACATGACTCAGAACGATCCGGGCAATGACTATCCCTTGAGCGAAGTCCCGATGCACGCTCGCAAAGGCCTGGCCTCCACGGCCATGGTGCTGCTGGGTTTCACCTTTTTTACCGCCACCATGTTTGCCGGCGGCAAGCTGGGGGTGGCGTTCGGTTTTGCCGAAATGCTCACGGTCATCGTCATCGGCAATCTGCTGCTGGGCCTCTACGCCGCCGGCCTGGGCTACATCGCCTTCAAGAGCGGGCTCAATTCGGTGCTGATGGGCCGTTTCTGTTTCGGCGAGGTGGGCAGCAAGCTCAGCGACTTGATCCTGGGTTTCACCCAGATCGGCTGGTACGCCTGGGGCACGGCGACCGCAGCGGTGGTGCTGGGCAAGTATTTCCAATTGAGCGAGGGCACCGTGCTCGGGTTGATGGTGCTGTTCGGCCTGGGCTTCTGTGCCACGGCCTATGTCGGTTATCGCGGGCTGGAAATCCTCTCCTACATCGCCGTGCCGGCCATGATGTTGCTGCTGATGCTGTCGATGTGGGTCGCGACGGTGAAGGTCGGCGGCCTCGATGGCTTGCTGGCGATCGTGCCGACGGGCAGCCTCGACTGGTCCACCGCCATCACGCTGGTGTTCGGCACCTTCGTCAGCGGCGCGACCCAGGCGACCAACTGGACGCGGTTCTCCCGCTCGGCGAAGGTCGCGGTGCTGGCGAGCCTGATCGGCTTCTTCCTGGGTAACGGCCTGATGGTGCTGATCGGCGCCTACGGGGCCATCGTCTATCAACAACCGGACGTGGTCGAGGTGCTACTGTTGCAGGGCTTCGCCATGGCAGCGATGGCCATGTTGCTGCTCAACATCTGGAGCACCCAGGACAACACCATCTACAATTTCGCCGTGGCCGGTTGCAACCTGCTGCGCACCCGCCGGCGCAAAACCGTAACCCTGGGCGGTGCGGTGATCGGCACGCTGCTGGCGCTGCTGGGCATGTACGATCTGCTGGTGCCGTACCTGATCCTGCTGGGCACGGTGATCCCACCCATCGGCGGGGTAATCATGGCCGATTTCTTCTTCCGCTGGCGTGGTCGTTACCCGCGCCTGGCCGCGGCGCAACTGCCGGCGTTCAACTGGCCCGGGCTGTTGGCCTACGGGGTTGGCACCGTCGCGGCGTTCAATTCGCCATGGGTCGCGCCACTGGTAGGAATCGCTGCCGGCGCGCTAACGTATGTGCTATTGATCAGCGTAATGGGTACTCGCGCCGCTGACGCTCCCCTACAAGACCTCTAAAGGATTCGCCTGATGCACATCATCAACGCCCGTCTGCGTAACCGTGAAGGCTTGCATGAACTGCACCTGGAAAACGGCCTGATCGCCAACATCGCCCGCCAGACCGAGGCCCCCAGCCTCGGCCCGGAAGACCTCGACGCCGGCGGCAACCTGGTGGTCCCGCCCTTCGTCGAACCGCACATTCACCTGGACGCGACCCTCACCGCCGGCGAACCGCGCTGGAACATGAGCGGCACCCTGTTCGAAGGCATCGAGTGCTGGGGCGAACGCAAGGCCACCATCACCGAGGAAGACACCAAGACCCGCGCCAAGAAAACCATCCAGGCCCTCGCCGTCCATGGCATCCAGCATGTGCGCACCCATGTCGACGTGACCGACCCCGAGCTCACGGCGCTCAAGGCGCTGCTGCAAGTGCGCGAGGAAAGCCGTCACCTGATCGACATGCAGATCGTCGCGTTTCCCCAGGAAGGCATCGAGTCCTACCGCAACGGCCGCGAGCTGATGGAAGAAGCGATCCGCATGGGCGCCGACGTGGTGGGCGGTATTCCCCACTTCGAGTACACCCGCGACCAGGGCGTCAGCTCGGTGAAATTCCTCATGGACCTGGCCGAGCGCACCGGCTGCCTGGTGGATGTGCATTGCGACGAAACCGATGACCCGCACTCACGTTTCCTCGAAGTGCTCGCCGAAGAAGCCCGCAGCCGCGACATGGGCGCGCGCGTCACCGCCAGCCACACCACGGCCATGGGCTCCTACGACAACGCCTACTGCGCCAAACTGTTCCGCCTGCTCGGGCACTCGGGCATCAGCTTTGTCTCTTGCCCGACCGAAAGCATTCACCTGCAAGGGCGCTTCGATAACTTCCCCAAACGCCGTGGTGTCACCCGGGTCAATGAACTGCTCGAAGCCGGGATGAACGTGTGCTTCGGCCAGGACTCCATCGTCGACCCGTGGTACCCGCTGGGCAACGGCAACATCCTGCGGGTGCTGGAAGCCGGGCTGCATATCTGCCACATGCTCGGCTACCGCAACCTGCAAAGCGCCCTCGACCTGGTCACCGACAACAGCGCCAAGGCCATGGCCCTGGGCGAGCGCTACGGCCTGGAACCCGGGCGCCCGGCGAACCTGCTGATCCTGTCGGCGGACAGTGACTACGAAGTGATCCGCAGCCAGGGCTTGCCGCTCTATTCGATTCGCAACGGTGAAGTGCTGATGAAGCGGCAGATGCCGTTGGTGGAGTTTGCGCAGCAGCCAGGCTGACTCCCCAATACCTTGTGGGAGCGAGCCTGCTCGCGATGGCGGTCTACCCGTTGATATGGATGTGACTGACCCGTCGCTATCGCGAGCAAGCTCGCTCCCACAATGGATCTGTGTCGGATACAACATTTCTATCCACTGAAGATCCCCTGTGGGAGCGAGCTTGCTCGCGATAGCGGCATCGGCCACACCGCAAAACATCCAGAAAACGCTACGGCACAAGCCGCGCCGTCCCAAACAACCTGACCCGCAGCAACTCACCCGCCTCTTCTTCCAGCAAAATCGGCGCAGTCCCCCCCGGCATCACCACACTCACCGCCCCCGCCTGCACCCAGCCCACCCGCCACGCCGCGCTGGCCACGGCACTGGCGCTGGTGCCCGAGGAAGCCGTGGGCCCCTCGCCCCGCTCGAACACCCGAGCTGCGATTCGCCCTTCGGCTTCGCGCCAGGCCCATTGCAGATTCACCCCCCTCGGGCACGGGACGCCGGCCCCACCGGGCGCCGCATAAGCAATCCGAGTCAGGCTTTGCGACAGCGCCGCAGCACGCATCTGCGAATTGCCCGGCAATGCCTCGACACCGGCCACCAGCGTCACGCAATGAGGATTGCCGAGGCTCACGAACTGGCTGTGGCCCCACGCTGGGTTCAACCGGTAAAGCGCCGCCACACGGCTGACATCGCACTGGTTGAACAGCACGCTCTCGACCTCCTGGGCGCCAACAGCCTGGGCCCCGAACAGCGGTTTGCCCAGGTCCAGCCAGAAGCCTTGAACGCCGTTGAATTCAGCGGCACGAACCGAGGTTGGCAGCGGTGACAAGCCGTCGGGCTTATCGTGATGAACCTGCAGCACACACTCCCCCGCGCCCGGCATCAAGCCTTGCGCTTGCAACGCCTGGGAGAAAATCGTCAGGCCATTGCCGCTGCGCTCGGCCAGGGTGCCGTCGGTGTTGACGATCAACAGATCAAAAGGCGGTTCGCTCTGGAACGGGCCGATCAACAGACCGTCACTGCGATGGGCCTTGGCGTCCGGCGGCGCCTCATCCGGTGCCCAGGCGCAGAACGCGTGCACGGCAGCCGTTGCCCAGGACTCACGTGCCTGGGCAGCCTGGACGGCTGACTGGGGCAGATCGATGCCGTGGTCACGGACCTGCTGCGGTGAAACGACTCCATAGATATTGCCGCGCGCGTCGTAAAACTTCGTCATGGACCAAACCCGGTATCAGCCAGCAGGGGCCGGTACTTTATGCTGGCAAAGGCTGTGGGAGCAAAGCCTGCACGTTGGCCGGCACCTTGGGGTCGCGGTGCGGTCAGTGGATATGCAAGCATAGGCCCCTACCCGCCGCACCGCACCGCCCGAAAGCCAAGGACGTTTCATGACTGCCATTACGCCCCCGCCCACCTTTATTCCCGGACGCCTGGAACAGATGTCCACCCGCATCGCCTATCTCATCGCCGGCATCGGCATCGCCGCCTGGGCGCCGCTGGTGCCTTACGCCAAGGTACGGGCGAACCTGGATGAAGGCACCCTCGGGTTACTGCTGTTATGCCTGGGGGTCGGGTCGATCCTGGCGATGCCGATTTCCGGCGCACTGGCGACGCGGTTCGGCTGCCGGCGGGTGCTTAGCGGCGGCACGCTCCTGATTTGCCTGGCGTTGCCGTTGCTGGCAACGATGACTTCCCTACCCTGGCTGGTGGCCGCCTTGTTCCTGTTTGGCGCCGGGCTCGGAACCGTGGACTCGACCGTGAACCTGCAAGCGGTGATCGTCGAACGGGCCAGTGGCAAGACCATGATGTCGGGTTTCCACGGCATGTTCAGTCTCGGCGGGATCATTGGCGCGGCGGGTGTGAGCGCCCTGCTTGGCCTGGGGCTTTCGCCGCTGGGGGCGACGCTGGTGGTCAATGGTGTGCTGCTGGTGGCGCTGTTCAAGGCTGCGCCGCACCTGCTGCCCTACGGCAGTGAAAGCTCGGGACCGGCGTTCGCCATTCCTCACGGCGTGGTGCTGTTCATCGGCATCCTCTGCTTCATCGTGTTCCTGGCCGAAGGCGCGGTGCTGGACTGGAGCGCGGTGTTCCTGACCACCGAACGCGCGGTGGATACCGCCTATGCCGGGCTGGGTTATGCCGCCTTCGCGCTGACCATGACCGTCGGCCGGCTGACCGGCGACTCAGTGGTGCATCGCCTGGGGGCCAAACGCGTGATCATCTATGGCGGATCGATCGCGGCAGCCGGGTTCCTGTTGGCGACCCTCGCACCGATGTGGCAAGCCGCGCTACTGGGCTATGCGTTGGTGGGTGCCGGGTGTTCGAACATCGTGCCGGTGCTCTACACCGCAGTCGGCAAACAGACCTTGATGCCAGAGGCCATCGCTGTTCCAGCCATCACCACCATCGGCTACGCCGGCATCCTCGCCGGCCCGGCGCTGATCGGCTTCGTCGCCCATGGCAGCAGCTTGAGCATTGCCTTCGGGTTGATTGCGATATCGCTGGTGGCGGTGGCGGCCAGTGGCAAGGTGTTGAAGGTCTGAGTTCCCTACAGACCTTGTGGGAGCAAGGCTTGCCCGCGATGAAGATGACTCGGTCCTTTTTTGAGACCGAGGCGTCTGCATCGCGAGCAAGCTTAGCTCCCACAGCGTAAGGCTCACTCAACCCTTGACCCGATCAGAACCCCACACTCGCCTGCACGAAGAACGTACGCGGTGCGCCGACATAAATGCCTGAGTTGTTGTCGCTGGAGCGGGTGTAGTACTGGTGATCAAACAGGTTTTTCACCCCGGCGCCGACTTTCAGGTTCGACAGCTGCGCGCCGAAATCGTAGCCGGCGCGTAGGTTCCAGAGCACGTAGCCCGGCATGTCGCCGTACTGCCCATCGGCCGTGCCATCGGTGATGTAGTCGCCGCTGAAGCTGCCATCGGCGTTCACACTGTTGCCCGGTGAGCGCTGCTTGGACTGGGCAAAGGCGTCGAGGTTGTAGGTCCAGCGATTGACGTCGTAGCGCAGGCCCACGTTGGCCACCTGCCGGGAATAGAACGGCAGGTCACGCCCCTTGAAGCTCGGGATCTCGCCTTCGTAGGTCGCACGGGTGTAGGTAAAACCGGCGTTGGCGGTGAGGCCTTCGAGGCGTGGGTCGAGCGCGGCCATGTCGTAATGCACTGAAGCCTCCAGGCCCTGGTGCTTGGTCGCACCCATGTTGGTCCAGCCCACGTCGTTGCTGATGTACTGCAACTCGTCGTCGAAGTCGATGTAGAACAGCGTCACTTCCCCGCCCCACACGTCATCGTTGTAGCGCGTGCCGATCTCGTAGGTCTTGGCCTTTTCCGGGCTCAGGCCATTGGCCGTGTTGTTGCCGTCACCGCCCTGGCCGAGCTGGAAATACTGCAGGCTGCCAAACGAGGTCTCGTAGTTGGCGAACAGCTTCCAGGCATCGGACAGGTGATACATCACGCTCAGGGCCGGCAGCGGTTCGTTGCTGTCGATGCTGCGGCGTTTTTCCTGCACCGGGCGGCCGGCGGTGTCGAGCACCGGGCGGTCATGCCATTCGGTGCTGATGCTTTCGAAGCGGATGCCCGGGGTGATGGTCCACTTGCCGACGTCGATCTTGTCATCGATGTAGACCGCGTGGGCTTCAGTGCCGCCAGTGCGATCCTGGTAGACATGGCCGTCGGCCCCCGGACGCACCACCGGTTCGTTATTACGCAACGCCAGGCGGCTGGCCTCTTCGTGCATGCCTTCCTTGAGGTAGCGATAACCGACGCTGGCCTCCTGGGTGGTGGGGCCCAGGTCGAACACGTGAGACACCCGGGGCTCGATGCCGAAGGTGTAATAGGTGCGCGGGTAGGACACCAGGTTACGCTGGTCCCGGGAAGCGATGGTGCTGCCACGGTAGCTGTCGGAGTAATAGGTCAGCACCTCGGCCTGGGTGCGCTCGTTGATCTCACGGATCCACTTGAACGACACGTCCTTGCGCCGGCCGCTGAAGTTGTCCCAGTCGCGGTCGGACTGGTACGGGTCCGCGTCGTATTGGGCCTGGGTCAGGCCGCCGGGCATGTCGGCCTTGGCGTCGTAGTAGTGGAAATTCAGCGAGAAGTCATCGACATCGGTCGGCGCCCAATGGGTCTTGAGAATCACGTCGTCGATGTCGTTGCCCTGGTTGCTCCGGCGATACCCGTTGCCGTTGACGCCCGAATACAACAGCGCCACGCCCAGGCCGTTGTCGGCGGTGCCGCCGAGGAAAGCCGTGTCGATGTGCTTCCAACCGCCGCGCTGGGAGGTTTCCAGGGTGGTGCCGATTTCACCGGTGGCTTTTTCCGGGATCGCGCGGGTCACGAAGTTGATCACCCCGCCGACGTTCTGCGGCCCATAGCGCACGGACCCGGCACCGCGCACCACGTCGATGCTGTCCAGGTTGCCCGCGGAAATCGGTGCCATGGACAGTTGCGGCTGGCCGTAGGGCGCGAACGCTGCCGGCACGCCATCGATCAACACCGTTGAGCGTGGCGACAAGCGCGAGGTGAGGCCGCGCACGCCGACGTTCAGGGAAATGTCGCTGCCGCCGGTGCCGTTGGCCTCTTGCACTTGCACACCCGGTACGCGCCGCAGCACGTCGCCGACGTTCATCGCGCCTTGCTCCACCATGGCTTCGCGGCGGATCACCGTACGCGCACCGGGGTGGTTCTGCACCACCTCGACGTTGGCGTCGCCGAGCCAGTCGCCGACCACCTGGATTTCAGTGGCGCCCAGCTCCAACGGGCCAGCGTTGGAGGCCGATGGCGCCGGCAACACGGTCGCCGAACCGTCATCGATCTGGTATTGCAGGCCGCTGCCCTGCAGCAGTTGGCGCAAGGCCGCTTCCGGGGACAGGTTGCCGTCCACCGCCGGCGCTTGCTTGCCGGCTACCAGCTCGGGGCTGAAGAACACCTGCAACGCGGTTTGCTGGCCGAGCTGGCTCAAGGCTTGGCCCAACGGCTGCGCCTGGATGTGAATGGCGGTGGCGGCCTGGTCGGCGAACGCCTGGGGCAATGCGCCACTGACCGCCAGGGTCAGGGCCAGTGGCAGCCAGCGTGACGGGGTACGGTTGTTGTTTTTGGCGAGGGTTTTCACGTCGAACCTTGTCCTGTTGATCGCAAGAATACGCGTCTGTTAATGCAAACCAGTTGCAGTTGGACAAGAAGACGATGAACTCGGAAAAAACCTGAATTTATTTCGCAATTATTTCCTGGCTGCCGTCATCCAGGCTGCGCACGGCCACCGGCAGAATGTTCGGCAACGCCTTGAGCAGAGCCTCGGGATCGTCGGCGCGGAACACGCTGGTCAGGCGCAGGTTGCCCACCGCCGCGCTGCCGACCCGCACTGGATGGGCGCGATAACGGGAAACTTCTTCAGCCACTTCCTTGAGCGGTGCGTTGTCGAACACCAGTTTGCCGTTGCGCCAGGCGGTGATCGCCTCGGCGTTGACCGCGTAAGGTGTGGCGACTGTGCCCAGGGCATCGATCTGGGTGCCGAGACCCGCCGTCAGGCTGACGAATTGCGCCTGGGCCGCGGCGCGGCCCTGGACCTTGACGCTGCCCTGTGCCACCGCTACCCGGGTCTTGTCGGCATCGCGACGTACGTCGAAGCGCGTCCCGGTCACTGTCACCTGGCCGTTGCCCGCATCGACGGTGAACGGTCGGCCGGCATCATGCTCGACCGTGAACAAGGCCTCGCCTTCGGCCAGCTCCACCCGGCGTTGATGGTGTGCGAACTCAATACGCACGCGGCTGCGGCTGTTGAGGTCGATCACCGAGCCGTCCGGCAAAGCGATATGCCGACGCTCACCGAAGGCGGTGGCGTATTCACCGCTGTAGTCGGTGGAAGAACTCAAGCCACTGAACAGCCCCAACCCCAGCGCCACCGCGAACAGCCCGGCGGCCACCGCGTAGCGCAACAATGGCCGGCGCTGGGGACGCTTGGCGGGGGCTTCGCACAACGCTTGCAGGCGTTCCTTGGGCAACAGGTCGGTGGCGCTCCAGATACCCTGGAGCAACTGGATTTCGTCGCGGTGGTTGGGATGTTCGTCCAGCCAGGCTTCGAAACCCTGGCGCTCCTCGATACTCATGGCGGGCGCTTGCAAACGCACGAACCATTGCGCCGCCGCGTCGCGAACCCTGTCCTGCCCGCACGGGCATTCACGGCTATCCATCATGGAAGGTCCTGTGGCTCAGGTGGAAGATGGCGACGGATCATTGGCCAGGCCCGTCCAGGCGATCGCGCAGATGCCGCAGGGTGCGGATCATATACTTTTCCACCATGTTTTTTGACAGGCCCAGGCGCTCGGCGATTTCCGCCTGGGTCAGGCCTTCGATCTTCTGCCAGACGAACACCGTGCGGCAGTTGGCCGGCAGCTCGACAAGCGCCCGCTCGATGGAGTCCGCCAGTTGGATCGCGTGCATGAAGTGCTCCGGGTCGCCCGAAAACGACTGACCAGGGTCGATGACAGCCTCTTCCATGGCCCCCCGTCGATCTTCGCGCCGATAGCCATCCACTGCAATGTTGCGCGCCGTCTGATGCAGATAGGCCCGTGGCTGCTCGACCCCGCTCGAATCGGACTCAAGCACCCGCACGAAGGTGTCATGGGCCAGGTCCTCGGCCTGCTGGCGATTGCGCAGGCGACGGGTCCAGGTGCCGATCAACTCTTCGTAATGCTCGAAAAAGCCGGGTCTGCGGGGCAGCTTGGGGGTCATCACGGCGCGCTGTGGGAACGGGGCGTGAATAGTAATTGTTATTATTAAGGCGAAGCAAACCGATTAAATCCGTGTGGGAGCAAAGCTTGATCGCGATGGCGGTGTGTCAGTCAATGGGGCATGGACTATTGGACCACTATCGCGAGCAAGCTTTGCTCCCACAGGTGTGCTCCCACAGGCTCACCCCACAGGTATTTTTTTCTGCTGACTACGCTTCAGGCATCTTGCGAAAGCCCACTGCCAAGCGGTTCCAGCCATTGATGGCGTTGATCGCCACGGTCAGGTCGACCATTTCCTTGGGGCTGAAATGCTCGCTCAGCAAGGCATAGTCAGCGTCTGGCGCGTGGGTGTCGCTCAGGCGAGTCAGGGCTTCGGTCCAGGCCAGTGCCGCGCGCTCGCGGCCGGTGAAGAACGGTGCTTCACGCCAGGCAGTCACGGCGTACAGCCGACGCTCGGTCTCGCCGTCCTTGCGGGCATCGGCGGTGTGCATGTCGATGCAGAAAGCGCAGCCATTGATTTGCGAGGAGCGCAGCTTGACCAGCTCCAGCAGGGACTTCTCCAGGCCCAGCTTCGAGACGGCGGTTTCCAGGGCCAGCATGGCTTTGAAAGCGTCAGGGGACGCGGTGTAGAAATCGATGCGCGGTTGCATGATGAACTCCAGGACAATTGGGTGTAGCGCTACGTTAGCGGCGCAGTGGCGCGGTACAAATAGCCAATTGTTGGGAAGTTCGGGTGGCCAATGGCAGACCGATGCTAATCCTTTGGGAAGAACACGAATCTATCGTGGCGAGGGAATTGTGGGAGCAAGGCTTGCCCGCGATGGGTGCGATGCAGTCCTTCAGAGATCGAGGCGCCTGTTTCGCGAGCAAGCTTTGCTCCCACACAGCGAGGGAGCGGTGCTTGTCGTTCAGATACGGTTCAGGCCCGGCTGCGCAACCACTGCAGGAAGCGTTTCTTGGCGACCGGCTTGGGGGCTTCGCGGGTCAGGTTCTGGGCGAGGTGCATGCGTACGTCCAGCAGGTTTTTCATCGCGTCGTTGATGTCGCGACGGGCCTCGAGGCAAGGCTTGAGGTAGCTGTTCTCGATGCGGTACAGGGTGCAGAAAGTCTTGGCGGTAAAATTCGCCAGCGCCGCTTGCTCGGCGACGATCCCGGCTTCGCCGATCACCTCCCCCGGCCCCATGCGCCCGCCCTCGATTGGCTGGCCGTTGCGCATGAGGGTCACGCTGACCACCCCGGACTCGATGATGAACAGATGATCGCTGACCTCCCCGGCCGCCAGGATCACATCACCCGCGCGGAAGGTCTGCAGAGTCATGTTCTGGCTGAAGGTATCTTTCTCGTCCTGGCGCAAGGTAGAGAAAATATTCGAGCTTTCCAGCAACGCCCGGGGTCGCGACACCTCCTGGGGCACCGCGCTTTCACTGGTGGACAACAGGCTCACGCCCGACGCCTGCAAATGCCGGAACGCCAAGTCGAACAGTTGGTTGCGCACCGTGCGTTTCTGGGCCATGGAGGCAACGAACCCGCTGATCTCGTACTCCGCCCCGCCACTGCCGCTGCTTTTGAGCGTCACGCTGGGTGCCGGGCTGGCGAGCAAGGAACGACAGCCGATCATCGCCCGCTCCAGCGCGTCGATCACGGTTTGTGGCCGCGCGTGAGGGCTGACCTGGATACTGATGGACAAACCATGGACGTCGCTGGGTCGACTGAAGTTGATGACCTTGGCTTTTGCCGCCAACGAGTTGGGGATCACCGCCATGCTGCCCTGGGCGGTCTGCAAGCGCGTGGCTCGCCAGTCGATGTCAGTGACCCGGCCTTCGGTGCCGTCGATGGAAATCCAGTCATCGAGCTGATAGGGCTTGGTGGTGTTGAGCACGATCCCGGAGAACACGTCGCTGAGGGTGCTCTGCAAGGCCAGGCCGACGATGATCGCCATCGCGCCGGACGTCGCCAGCACGCCTTTGACCGGCAGATCCAGCACGTAGGCCATTGCGGCGATGACGGCGATCAGGAAAATCACCGCGCCGAGCAAATCCTGCAACAACCGCCCGGTGTGGCCGACCCGTTGCATCATCGCCGCACCGATCAGCACCGTCAGGGTTCGCGCGGCGAACAGCCACCAGGCGATCTGCAAACCGGTTGCGGCCAAGTGCCGCGGCACATCCTCGACCCACTGCGCCGGGACCATGGGGTTGAGGCCTTCGTTGAACAGCAACACGCTGAACAGCGAAAAAATCACCAGCCTTGCGCCGACTTTCCAATAGATCCGATCCGCACTGACCAGGCGCCACATCAACAGGTCGAGCACCAGCAGCGCCAGGGCACAGAGCAGCGGGTGCTCGGAGATCAGAGACAGCATCGGGACAGCTCCAGGAAAGCGATTGGCGAAGATTGGCACAGATTTGACGAGAGTGTACCGAACGCCCAAATCCTTGTGGGAGCGAGCCTGCTCGCGAATGCGGTAGGACATTCAATGATGACTTGACTGTCACACCGCATTCGCGAGCAGGCTCGCTCCCACAATGGATTCGTATTGCTGCTCAGTTAGCGTTCAGTCATCCATCCGACCAAAACGCCCGGAGTGGAAATCGTTGAAGGCCTGGTGGATTTCCTGCTCGCTGTTCATCACGAACGGACCATGGCCGACGATGGGTTCGTCGATCGGCTCGCCACTGAGCAGCAGCACCACGGCATCGTTATTGGCTTGCAGGCTCAATTGGTCGCCAGCCCGGTCGAACAGGGCCATCTGCCCGGCCTCGACCCGTTCGCGACCATTGGCCTGGACCGAGCCTCGCAAGACCACCAAGGCGGTGTTGTGGCCTTCGTGCAGGTCAAGGACGAGGTTCTTCCCGGCATTCAAGCGGATGTCCCAGACATCGATGGGCGTAAAGGTCCTGGCGGGGCCTTGATGCCCTTCGAAGCGCCCGGCGATCAGGCGCAGGCGGCCGGCGTTGTCCTTCAGGGCGATGTTCGGAATGTCGCCCTTGAGGATCGTCTGGTAGCCGGCCGGGGCCATCTTGTCCTTGGCGGGCAGGTTGACCCACAACTGGACCATCTCCATGAACCCGCCCTGCCGGGCGAAGGCTTCGGAGTGGAATTCTTCGTGGATGATGCCGGAAGCGGCGGTCATCCATTGCACGTCGCCGGGACCGATCTTGCCGCCGCTGCCGGTGGAGTCACGGTGCTCCAGTTCGCCCTGGTAGACGATGGTCACGGTTTCGAAACCGCGATGCGGGTGCTGGCCGACGCCACGACGCTCGGTGGTGGGCGTGAATTCAGTCGGGGCGGCGTGGTCCAGCAGCAGGAACGGGCTGACGTGCTTGCCCAGGTTGTCATAGGAAAACAGCGTGCGAACCTGGAAGCCATCGCCAACCCAATGGGGCCGCGGACTGGTGTAGAGGCCGATGATGTTTTTCATGCTGCGTCTCCAAAAATCAGCTGCTGCGATTCAATGGACACAGCTTAGAACCGACACCTTTGCAGCACCAGACTGCAAAAACCGGCTTTAGCGTTCTATTTAGAGAACGACTGAAAAACTGTGGGTTTGGGGTCAATTCAGTTAGAGATGATTGCGCTTGGCGAACTCCGACAGCCCCACCAAGGATTTCAGGCCGAGCTTTTCCAGCAGGCGAGTCTTGTAGGTGCTGACGGTTTTTGGGCTCAGGAACAGGCTTTCGGCGATGTCCTTGCCGCGCATGCCCATGGCCAGCATGCGCAGGATGGACAACTCGCGGGTGGAGAGGCTTTCCAGCGCCTGCTGTTCGCTGCGCTGCTGGAAATCCAGCCTGACGGACATCTGTGGAAAATAGGCATAACCGGACTTCAAGGCCTGGATGGCCTTGGTCAGCTCCTTGAGGTCGCTTTTCTTGGTCACAAAGCCCCGGGCCCCGGCCGAGATGCAGCGGTTGCAGAAGTGCTGCGCATCCTGGGAAGTGAATACCAGCACGCTGCACTCAGGGAACTGGGCCATGATCCAGACCAGCAGGTCCAGGCCATCGAAACCGTTCATCACCAGGTCGAGGATCACCAGGTCCGGCGCGCACTCCTTGATGAGGGCCCTGGCGTCAGCCGCGCCGCTGGCGTCCCGGATGTGGGTGAACGCCTCATTCTGGCAAACAAGCCGCAGCGCCCCTCGTATGACAGGGTGGTCATCCACGATCAACACGTCTTTCAAGGCAATTCCCCAGGTCATTACAAACGGCACCGGCGCCATGACTGCACCGGACTCTTGCACAAGCGCCAGGCCCTGCCACCTGTCAGATCCGACAGTGCAGACCAGCGGTCTTTCTCAGCGTCCATGGCCCTGCCTGAGGGCGCGCGTCCACGGTTGCAGCGACTCACAGGCTTGAGGGTCGACCTGCTCCATCAGGCGCCGCAGGGAGGCAAGGTCAGGCAGTGGCGCCTGGCTCAAGTGCATGCTCGATCGGCGCGCGACCGGCACTGGCGACAGACTGGCCGGCTGCGCGTTGTAAATCATCCCGTGACGAACCTGTGGGCTATAGATAACAAAATCGTGCAAGTCCAACGCCCCGCTTGCCAGCCCGGCATTGACGACAATCAGGTCGAAGGGCTCGCTGCCGTACTCCACCAGCGTCAGCAACTCTTGCACATGGCTCACGGGGACAATCCGGAAATAGCCCTGTTGATTGAACAGGCGCTCCAGCACGATTCGATGAGCATGGTGGGGGTCGGCAATCAAGATACGGAGTGCTTTGTTCGGCATGGCAAGCTTTCCAATAGCAACGCGCCAGGTAGAAACCGGCTCAAGAACATTAAGGGTCGTCAGGCTAGAGGAAGCTTTTGAAAGGCGATGTAGGACTATTCCTAAAATGATGACAGACCAAGCCCCTGCGACCAGGGAGTTCACCCTATGCTCGACGCTTTTGTAGGAGCTGGCGAAGCCTGCGATCTTTTGATCTTTTGATCTTTCGCTTGGGACTCAAGTGTCTGGGGAAAGATCGCAGCCTCGTTGCACTCGTCAGCTCCTACACCTACAGCTCCTCCAGTTCCTACAGCGTCTACTCTTCCGTGTAGGTTTTCAGTTGCTCCGCCAGGTGTTCGATGGCTTGGCGAATATCTTCCACGGTTTGGGCGAGCAGCAACGTGTCGCCGCCCCGACAAGCGCTTTCCAGCGCCTCGCAGGCGGCGATCAGGCGTTGCGCCTGGACGATCCGTGCCCCACCCTTGATCCGGTGCGCCAGGTCCGCAAGGCCCGGCAAGTCTTGTCGGCTGGACAGCTGCAACAGTCGCGCCAGATCGTCGGCATTGCTGCTGAGCAGTTCCTCCAGCAGTGCCCTGATGGCGGTCGTGTCGCCACCGGTCAGTTGTTCCAGGCTGGTCAAGTCGATGCCATCTTCGGGCTGAGGCGCCCCCACGTCCGGCGTGACCGAAGCCAGGCATGCGTTGAGCGCCCGAAGGCTGATGGGTTTGAACAGGCAATCGTCCATCCCAGCCTCGGCGCAGCGGTCCTTTTCCTCAGGCTGGGCATTGGCCGTGAACCCCAGGATCACCCCGGGCGAGAGGTTTTGCGCACGCTCTTCGTCGCGAATGGCGCGCGCGAGTTCGTAGCCGCTCATCAAGGGCATGTTGCAATCGGTGATGACCACATCGAAGTGCTCGCTGCGCCAGGCATTCAGACCTTCGACACCGTTCCGCGCCTCCTGGACACGATGGCCCAGGTAGCCCAGTTGCTGGGACAGCAGCAAGCGATTGGCCGGGTAATCGTCGACCACCAGGATACTCAGCGCCCGGCCCGGCACCAGCGCCTCGGCGTCGACAGGCGGCGCGGCCGGCAAGGCATCGAGCAGGGGCAGGTCCAGCAGGATCTCGACCTGCGTGCCCGCCCCCGCCACGCTGCGCAACGTCAGGGTGCCGCCCATCATTTCGCACAACGTGCGGCTGATGACCAGCCCCAGCCCGGAACCGCTGCGGGCCGACTGGGTCGTGTGGCTGGCCTGGGTAAAGGGGCTGAACAGGCGGCGCTGGTCCTCAGGCGAAATCCCGCAGCCGGTGTCCTCGACGCGCAGGCAAATGCCCAGGCGCCCGTGTTCAACGTCCGGTTCGCCGCGCACACTCAGGCGCACCTCGCCCTGGTCGGTGAACTTGATGGCGTTGCTCAACAGGTTCGAGACGATCTGCTTGAAGCGCAACGGGTCGATCAACACGTCACGGTTGACCCTGGCGTCCAGCACCCGTTGCAGGCGCAGGTGTTTCTGCCGGGCCAGGCCCTCGAAAATCCGCGCCACCGACTCGGTCAATTCGTGCAGATTGGCCCGTTGCGGCGCCAGCGACAGCTTGCCCGACTCGATGCGGGCGATGTCGAGGATGTCGCCGATCAAGTCCAGCATGCCATGGGCGGCCCCCGACGCGACCTCGATAGCGAAGCGGTCCACGACGCCCTCGTCAGCTTTTTTCAGGGCCAGTTCCAGCAGGCCGATCACCGCGTTCATCGGTGTGCGGATCTCATGGCTCATGGTCGCCACGAAGGTGGTCTTGGCCCGATTGGCATCGTCGGCGCTTTCCTTGGCGACGCGCAATTGCTCCAGCAGGCGCCGCAGGTAAATGACCCAGCCCAAGGTCACCAGCAACAGCAGCGCAGCGACGGTGAACCCCTGGAGAATCGTGGTGCGGTTGCGCAGCCAGTAACTGTCGTCGATCACCACCTCACTGCGCCAGCGGTTGGTCAGCTCGTCCATCTCTTCGGGAGAAATGCTCAACAGCGCCTTGTCGAGAATCGAGTAAAGCTCCAATGCGCCCCGGTTCGTCGCCAACGCAACGCGCGCGGGCAAGGTGCCGACGGTACTGGTGACCTGCAGCTTGTCGCGGTACTGGCGGGAGATCATGTAGCGGGCGCTGATCAGCGGATTGATCGCAGCGTCCGCCGTGCCGGCGGCGACCATGGCCATGGCGTCGGCGGTGTTTTGTGCCGTCACCAACTGCACGCCGGGGAACTGCTCCAGCAGGAACTCGCGCAACACGTTGCCGCGCACCAGCGCCAGGCGCTTGCCGGCCATCTGGTCCAGGGTTAGCGGGCCCTTGGCCCGAGCGGGCACCACCAGCACGAACGGATTCGTCAGGTACGGTCGGGTAAAGCGCAACTCGTCTTCGAGTTCGGTGCTGGGTATGGCGGTCGCCAAGACATCGGCCTTGCCGCTCTTGATCTGACCGATCAAATCGTCAACCGAACCGCCACGCTGCACGTCGAATTTCAAACCGGTGCGCAAGCTGATCCTCGCCAGCACATCGGCGCCGATGCCGCGCAAATGACCTTGTTCATCGAAGAACGTCAGCGGCAGGAAGTTTTCGTTGGCGGCGACTTTGATCCGTGGGTGGGCATCCAGCCAGCGCTGCTCCTTGACACTGAAATGCAGCGCCTGCTGACCCGGCATGCTTGCGCCGCCGGCACTCCAGCGCCTCAGGATGCTCATGTGTTCGCTGGCGGGAATCGCTTGCAGCGCGGCATTGATGATGCGCAACAGGCGCGCGTTGTCGCGGCTGACCGCGAAGGCGAACGGCTGCACTTCCATGCGCGAGAAATCGGCCAGTTGAATATTGTTCAGGTAATTCTTGCTGATCAGGTAGTTGGAACTGATCGAATCCCCCAGGTAAACGTCGGCCTGACCAAACGCCACGGCGCCGATGGCGCTCAAGGTCGAGGGGAACAGCTGCAAGGAAGCCTCGGGATAAAACGCCTCGACCGTCTCCGGCGGCAAGTAGTGATACAGCATCGCCACGCGCTTGCCCGCCAGGTCGCTGGGCAAGTCCTGGCTGTCGTCGATGCGGGCCACGAGGGTGGGCAGGTCATCGGCATAGGCCTGGGACATCGCCAGGTCCGGATCGGCGGCTTCGAAGCCGTTGGCGGTGCCGAGCATATCGATCTCACCGCCGCGCAGGGCCTGGAGCGATTCGGCACGGGATGGATAGCGCCGGACCTGTACCTTGACGTGCAGGAGTTGCCCGAGCAATTGCGCATAGTCGGCGGTCAGGCCTTCATAGTCGCGACCATTGCCGGTGATGCTGAACGGCGCATAGTCCGGCGCCGAGGCGCCCAGCAGCAACGTGCCCTTCTGGCGCAGCCAGGCCCAGTCGGCGGCGGCGAGGGACACCGAATAATCATCCACATGGGAGCGCCCGAGCACCTGCAACGTCTCAGGCGCCGCGCCCAGCGCTGGCGTCACACTCAATGAGCCCAGCAACAGCGCCATCAGGCCTGTGCGTAAAAGCAACATCATCTGGTCAGGGTGTTTCGCTTGGCGTAGTCGGCCCGGCGCACCCCGACTGCACATTCCGTCAGGGTGAACCGGCTGAGGGGTTCAGACTGCCAATACGAGGGAACAGCGAACCGAGCCTTTCAAACAGCAGCAGGCTGTGAAGTGAGTGTAGGAAATTTCTGAAGAATTTCCTGACTGGCTTGGTTGTTTTGTAGGAGCTGGCGAAGCCTGCGATCTTTTGATCTTTCACTTGGGACTCAAGTGTTTGGGGAAAGATCGCAGCCTCACTTCGCTCGACAGCTCCTACACAGCGGCGAGCAGCAAATCGCGCACCTGACGCGCCTGCCCGCGATGGTTCCCGTGCTCATACAGCGAGCCAGCGATTTCATCGGCGCGCACCGGCAGGATCGACAGCAAGGTGTCGCTCAGGCCATGGCTGGCCTGGCAGAAGCCCTGCATGTAGATCGCCGCCTTGCAGCGCTCGTCGGTGATCAGCTTGTAGTTGCGATCCACCTCGAAATCCCCCAGGTACTGTGCCAGTGGCTCCAGCAGGGTGCGGTGCATCTGCCGCTCGTAACCGGTGGCCAGCACCACGGCGTCATAGCGGCGCACGGTCAGTTCGCCCGTGGCGTTGTTGCGCACCGCCAGTTCCACGCCGGCGTCGCTGGCCGTGGCCTTCTCCACCGTCGTGAGGGTGCGGAACGCATGACGGGCGATGCCAGAGACTTTCTGGCGATAGAAAATCCCGTAGATGCGTTCAATCAGGTCGATGTCCACCACCGAATAGTTGGTGTTGTGGTACTCGTTGACCAGGCGCTCGCGCTCGCTGTGGGGTTGCTGGAACACCAGGTCCGTAAATTCCGGCGAGAACACTTCGTTGACGAACGGGCTGTCGTCCGCCGGCTTGAGGGCCGAGCCGCGCAGGATCATGTCGACCTGCACCGAAGGGAAGCTGTCGTTGAGGTCGATGAAAGCCTCCGCCGCGCTCTGTCCACCGCCGATGATCGCGATCTTCATCGGCTGGCCCTTCACGCACGGCTGGCCCGCCATGCGCTCCAGGTACTGGGAATGGTGGAACACCCGCGCGTCATCCTTGAACGCCTTGAACGCCTCGGGGATGCGCGCCGTACCGCCGGCACTGACCACCAGCGCCCGGGTGGTGCGGACCAATTCCTCGCCCTGGGCACTGCGGGAAATCACCCGCAGCGCCTCGATCTGCTGATTGTGCAACAGCGGTTCGATGCGCAGCACTTCTTCGCCATAACGACTCTGTTCGGTGAAGTGCCCGGCCACCCAGCGCAGGTAGTCATTGAACTCCATGCGGCACGGGTAGAAGGTGCCGAGGTTGATGAAGTCCACCAAGCGGCCATGGTGCTTGAGGTAATTGACGAACGAATACGGGCTGGTGGGGTTGCGCAGGGTCACCAGGTCCTTGAGGAAGGAAATCTGCAACTCGCTCTGGGTCACCAGGGTGTTGCCGTGCCAGCGGTAGTCGGCCTGCTTGTCGAGGAACAGCGCGTCCAGTTCACCCTGGACCGGCCCCCGCTCCTGCAACGCGATGGCCAGCGCCAGGTTCGAAGGGCCGAAGCCAATGCCGATCAAGTCGTGAACGATGGGCGATGCAATTGCCTGTGTCATGTCCAGTGTCCTCTGGAAAAGCCCCTCAACAGGGCGCGAAAAGCCTGGGGAACTGACCAGCGTTTGTGAGGCCGGCAAGTCGTCTGTTGAGATGAACGAGGACAATGAAAAAAAATTTACCGCGAGGCGACCGGCGTGGGCAGATTAATGCGCGTCCCACTGCCGCACGCGAACGCGGCAGTGCTTCATGGCGTTGACGATGTGTTTTTCCACCAGCGCCCGGGAAATGCCCAGGCGCTCGGCGATTTGCGGGTGGGACAGGCCTTCGAGCTTGCGCAGCAGAAAGCTCTCGCGGCACAGCGGCGGCAGCTCGGCCAGGGCACGCTGGAGCATGTCCAGGCGCTGGCCGTGGTCGAGACTGGAATGGGGCGACGGGGTGAAGAAGCGCTCTTCGCTGTCCAGTACCTCCAGGGATTCGACCTGGCGCAGGGTATTGCGCCGATGCCCATCGATCACCAGGTTCAATGCCGTGCGATAGAGGAATGCCCGGGGCTGTTCAATGGGAATGTCACTGGCGCGCTCCAGCACCCGTACATAAGCGTCATGCACCACATCCTCGGCCGCCTGGCGGTTGCCTAGCCTGGCGTTCAGGAAACACACCAGCTCGCGATAGTAGTTTTCCAACATGACTCCCGTGCGCAATGGCTGCGACCGCTATCCCTGTGCCCACTCGGCATGCCCGGGACAGGCAATGGCACGATAGTGGCAGATTCAATCGCGTAATTTATAGTAATTCTCATATAGATTTAAAGCTTTGGTTTGTATCAAGGCTGATTCGTTCATTTCTACTGGCGCCAAGTCAATCGCCTTTGTGGCGAGGGAGCTTGCTCCCGCTGGACTCTGTAGGAGCTGTGTAGGAGCTGTCGAGTGAAGCGAGGCTGCGATCTTTCCACTGCCAATTGAGTTCGAAGCGAAAGATCAAAAGATCAAAAGATCAAAAGATCAAAAGATCAAAAGATCGCAGCCTCGCTTCGCTCGACAGCTCCTACAAGTGTTTCACACCAGTAAATTCCCGCGCCGAGCGCTCGTCTACCAGAACAGCCTCCCGTCCCTGCCCTTCCTGGGACGGGCCCGATATCACCGGCCGGAACCCTGCATGAAACGTCCCCGCCCTACCCGACGCGCCTGGCTTCTCACCTTCGCCCTGCTTCCGGCCGTGACCTTCGCCGCGTGGCAAGCGGTGGCGCCAAGCCGGGCGCCCCTGGTCACCGCGCCCGTCACCCGTGGCGATATCGAAAACAGCGTCACCGCCCTCGGCACCCTGCAACCGCGGCGTTATGTCGACGTCGGCGCCCAGGCGTCCGGGCAGATCCAGAAGATTCACGTGGAAGCCGGCGACGAGGTGCGCGAAGGCCAGTTGCTGGTCGAAATCGACCCGTCCACGCAAAAAGCCCGGCTCGACGCCGGGCGTTTTTCAATCGAGAACCTCAAGGCCCAGCTCCAGGAACAGCGCGCCCAGCACGACCTGGCGCAGCAGAAATCCCGCCGCCAGCAGCAACTCAAGGCCGGCGGCGCCACCCGCGAGGAAGACGTGCAAACCGCCCAGGCCGAAGTACGGGCGACCCAGGCGCGCATCGACATGTTCCAGGCCCAGATTCGCCAGGCCCAGGCCAGCCTGCGCAGCGACGAGGCCGAGCTGGGCTATACGCGCATCTATGCGCCGATGAGCGGCACCGTGGTCGCCGTCGGTGCCCGGGAAGGCCAGACCCTCAACGCCCAGCAGCAAACCCCGTTGATCCTGCGCATCGCGCGCCTGTCACCGATGACCGTCTGGGCCGAAGTCTCGGAAGCCGACATCGGCCACGTCAAACCGGGCATGACCGCTTACTTCACCACCCTGGCCGGCGGCAGCCGGCGCTGGAGCAGCACCGTTCGCCAGATCCTCCCGGTGCCGCCGCGTCCGCTGGAAGCCAGCCAGGGCGGCAGCCCCAGCGGTGGGCGCAGCGGCAGCGAACGGGTGGTGCTCTACACCGTGTTGCTCGACGTCGACAACGCCGACCGCGCGCTGATGACCGACATGACCGCCCAGGTGTTTTTCGTCGCTGCCCAAGCCAAGGACGTGCTGACCGTGCCCATCGCCGCCTTGCAGGACGCCGGCCAGGTGCGGGTGCTGGCCGACAATGGCGATGTCCAGCCACGCACCGTTCGCACTGGCGTCAGCGATCGGCTGCGCACCGAAATTGTCGACGGCCTGAGCGAAGGCGACCGGGTGCTGATCGGCCCGGCCACCGGCAGCGGAGGCTGAATGAGCACGCCCCTGATCGAACTGCGGGACATTCGCAAGGCCTACGGCGGTGGCGACAGCCCTCGGGTGGAGGTGCTGCGCGGCATCGACTTGGCCATTCACGCTGGGGAATTCCTGGCGATTGTCGGCGCGTCCGGCTCCGGCAAATCCACCTTGATGAACATCCTCGGCTGCCTCGACCGCCCCACCAGCGGCGAGTACCGTTTCGCTGGCGAAGACGTCGCCAATCTGGGCAGCGATGAATTGGCCTGGTTGCGGCGCGAGGCGTTCGGCTTCGTGTTCCAGGGCTATCACCTGATCCCCTCCGGCACCGCCCAGGAAAACGTCGAGATGCCGGCCATCTACGCCGGCACCTCGGCCGCCGAGCGCCATGCCCGGGCCAGCGCCCTGCTCGAGCGCCTGGGCCTGGCCAGCCGTACCGGCAACCGCCCCCATCAATTGTCCGGCGGCCAGCAGCAACGAGTGTCGATAGCCAGGGCATTGATGAATGGCGGCCACATCATCCTCGCCGACGAGCCCACCGGCGCCCTCGACAGCCAGAGCGGCATCGAAGTCATGGCCTTGCTCGACGAACTGGCGAGCCAGGGCCATGTGGTGATCCTGATCACCCACGACCGCGAAGTGGCGGCCCGGGCCAAGCGCATCATCGAGATCCGCGACGGGCTGATCATCAGCGACAGCGCCAGCTCCTTGCCCAGCGACGTACAAGCCAATCCCAAGGCACTGCAAGCCGTGGACCTGCGCCAGCGCCTGAGTGCCGGCAGCGAACACAACGGCGCCTGGAAAGGCGAGCTGGTGGACGCGGTCCAAGCGGCGTGGCGGGTCATGTGGATCAATCGCTTTCGCACCGCCCTGACGCTACTGGGCATCGTCATCGGCGTGGCCTCGGTGGTGGTCATGCTGGCCGTGGGCGAAGGCAGCAAACGCCAGGTCATGGCCCAGATGGGCGCCTTCGGCTCGAACATCATCTACCTCAACGGCATCGCGCCCACGCCGCGCGCCACCAAGGGCATCATCAGCGAATACGACCTGGCCGCCCTCGCCGCCCTGCCCGAGGTGCAACGGATCATGCCGGTCAACGGTGCCGAAGCCAGCGTGCGTTTCGGCAACCTCGACCACACCAGCTACGTCGGTGGCAACGACACGAACTTCCCGATCATCTTCAATTGGCCGGTGGCCGAGGGCAGCTACTTTACCGATGCCGACGAGCGCGGCGCCGCGGCGGTGGCGGTGATCGGCCATAAGGTTCGGCAGAAGCTGCTTAAGGACGTCGCCGACCCCATCGGCCGCTACATCCTGATCGAGAACATGCCATTCCAGGTGGTCGGCGTACTGGCGGAAAAAGGCGCCAGCTCCGGGGATTCGGACGCCGACAATCGCATCGCCATCCCCTACTCCGCCGCCAGCGTGCGGCTGTTCGGCACCCGTCATCCCGAGTACGTGGTGATCGCCGCGCGGGATGCAGGCAAGGTCAAGGAAGCCGAACAGGCGGTCTCCCGGACGCTGTTGCGCCTGCACGACGGCAAGCAGGATTTCGAGCTGACCAACAACGCCGCGATGATCCAGGCCGAGGCGCGCACCCAGGGCACGCTGTCGCTGATGCTCGGCGCCATCGCCGCGATTTCGTTGTTGGTGGGTGGCATCGGCGTGATGAACATCATGCTCATGACCGTGCGCGAACGCACCCGCGAGATCGGTATCCGCATGGCCACCGGCGCCCGGCAGCGCGACATCCTGCGCCAATTTCTCACCGAAGCGGTGATGCTTTCGGTGGTCGGCGGGCTCGCCGGTATCGGCCTGGCCCTGCTGGTGGGCGGCGCGTTGCTGCTGGGCAAGATCGCCGTGGCCTTCGAATGGCTGGCGGTGTTCGGTGCCTTTGGCTGCGCGCTGGTCACCGGCGTCGTCTTCGGTTTCATGCCGGCCCGCAAGGCCGCCCGCCTCGACCCGGTCGCGGCCCTCACCAGTGAATGAACCCCACGCTATGAAAGTCCACCTAACCCTCCTGGCCGCCAGTCTTTTACTGGTGGCCTGCGGCACCCCTTTGTCGGCACCAGACAGCGGCCTCCAACCGCCACCGGCCTGGCAGAACCTCGATACGCCCGGCGTCCGAGCGGATAACCAGCAATGGTGGACGCACTTCGGCAGCCCGCAATTGAACCGCTTGATCGAGCAAGCGCGCCTGGACAGCCACGACTTGGCCGCCGCCATGGCCCGGGTGCGCCAGACCCAGGCCAGCGCGGTGATCGCCGGCGCGCCGTTGCTGCCAGCGGTCACGGCCGGACTCAACGGCAATCGCCAGGAATTGTTGCGCGGCAAGGGCTACAGCCAGCTGGATGTGGATCGGAACAACCGCACCATCGACTACTACGACGCCAACCTCAGTGCCACCTATGAGCTGGACTTCTGGGGCGGCAAGCGGGCGGCCCGGGACAGCGCGCTGAGCACGCTGGCGGCCAGCCAGTTCGACCGCGCGACGGTGGAGTTGACCCTGCTCAGCGGCGTTGCCAACAGCTACACCCAGGCGTTGTCCCTGCGCGAGCAACAGCGCATCGCCGAACAGAACCTGGACAACGCCCAGCGTGTACTCGACCTGGTGCAGACCCGCTACGACGCCGGCAGCGCCACGGCCCTGGAACTGTCCCAGCAAAAAAGCCTGGTGGCGGCCCAGCAACGCCGACTGCCCCAAGTGCAGCAACAGGCCCGCGAAGCCTTGATTACCCTGGCGACGCTGCTGGGGCAACCGGTGCAGTCGGTCAGGCTCGACGACGACAGTTTCAACCGCCTGCACTGGCCGGCCATCGATGCCGGCGTGCCCAGCGAACTGCTGCGCCGTCGCCCGGACATCGCCGCCGCCGAAGCCCGCCTCGCCGCCGCCCAGGCCGACATCACCGTCGCCCGCGCCGCCATGCTGCCCAGCGTGACCCTGGGCCTGAGCCTCGCCACCGGCGCCGACATCGCCGACCAGTTGCTGCGCAACAACGTCTACAACCTCAGCGCCGGCCTGGCCGCGCCGATCTTCAACAACGGCCGCCTGAGCGCCGAACGAGACCGAGCCACCGCGCGTCAGGAGGAACTACTCGAGCTGTACCGCGCCGCCATCATCAACGGCTTCGCCGACGTCGAAAAAGCCCTGAACGGCATCAACGGCCTGGACCGCCAACGGCAATGGCAAAGCGAAGAACTGCACCAGGCCCAGACCGCCTTCGACATCGCCCAACGCCGCTACCAGGCCGGTGCCGAAGACCTGCTCACCGTGCTGGAAACCCAACGCACCCTCTTCGCCGCCCAGGACATGAACGTGCAATTGCGATTGGCGCGGGTGCAGGCGAGCGTGGCGCTGTACAAGGCGTTGGGTGGGGGTTGGCAGGTCATGTAGGCCTTTACATTTCGATCGTTCCCACGCAGAGCATGGGAACGATCAGTCAATGGTGTTCATCCAGTTAGGAAGGGTTAAACCGGTTTGGATTTGAGATTGCGCGCATACCACGGCCGTTGCGGCACGCGGCGGAACAGTTCGGAGAGCTTTTTGTCATTGCTGCCGAAGGTGATGCGCAGCGCCAGTTTCATGGTTTCCGGGTCCATCTCCACCGAGCGTCCAACCTGCAGCCCCGGTATGGTGCTGCAACCGTGGGTGTCCGGGCCCAGCCAGGGGTCGGCGATTTCGACCCAGCGGCCCGGGGCGAACCAGGGCACGCCGTTGACTTCAAGCCGGCTCACTTCCCCCGGGTGGAAACGTTCGTGGGCGCGAAACCAGTCTTCGAGGCGGTCGTCGATCCAGCCGTGGAAGGCCCAGAACACCGGGTTGACGTGGGAGGAAAACGGATCGCCGAGAAAGTCATTCTCCGGGGCGTACCAGCGCTGGGCGAAGTCCGCCGGGTCGCGGGCGAACGGCACCGGGTGGCCGTTGGACGGATCACGCGGCACCGAGGCCCAGCGCATGTGCAGCCAGTCGTGCAGGCCCAATTCCACTTCCGAACCAAACTGACCCAGGGTCAGTTTCGACAGGTAGCGCGGGTCGCAGTAGCGCGATTCCCAGACCTGGAAATTGCTGTGGTAGGTCTCGGCGGTCTTGATGTCGCTGACCCACTGGGCGTACTGCGCGTCGCCATCGGCCAGCCAGGTGGGCGGCAAGGCCGTGCCATCGTGGTTATCGAGGTAGCGGGCGAACCCAAGGCGATCGCGTTCCAGCTCCGGTTGCGGCAAGGGGAAGCGCGGCCACGACGGCAACGGCTGGAACGAACGGGCGGTGCCGAGCATGTGCCGGTGCATGAAAAAGAAATCCACGCCGGAACCGTTGCGATCCTTGCGCGGGCCACGGGCATCACGTTCCTGGTCCCGGGGGCCGGGCTGCCAGCCGATGCCACGCAGGGCATTGCGCTTGTCCTCGTCCAGGGTGTGCCATTTGTCCCGCGAGGCGTGCCAGAGCTGGTGGAACAGCCGATGCTCGGGCGACACCAGCCAGGCCAGCAGCGCCGGATTCAGCGGCGTGCGCTCCCGGGCCTCGGGGAAACGCTGCTTGACGGCGATGAAATGGTTGTCGAGTTCAGGCAGCGCCAGGGGGCGGTCCAGGCGCAACACCCGACCGCTGAGGGTGGCGCTGCCGGCATTGCCGAAACCAGCCCAGACTTCGTCCAGGGTCATGGTGAATTCATAGTCCGGCGCGTTGTGCTGAGCCCCTATCAGGCGCCAGCTCAGTTGCTTCGGGTCGGTGCCGGCCAGGTCGCCCAACACCCGGTAACGCGGTTCATCGGCGCCACGCAAGCGATCGGCGCTGTCGAGGTAACCCACCAGGCCACGGCCCCTCTGGCCGATATCGAGGAAGACCTGCAGATCGTCCTGGGGCAAGCCTTCAAGGCCGGCGTCGCGGCCGGTGAAACGGATCGTCCAGATGCCCCGCAACGTATCGGCCCGGCGCTGGCCCGCTACGTCAGCCACGTCGAACGAGGCCTCGCCGGGGGTGATGCTCGGATCCGGCCGGGTCAGTTCGCGATGCCCGTAATACACCGCAGGCACGGCGGCACCGGTCAGCGCCAGGCCTGCCATGAACCATCGTCGAGAAATCGTCATTGCCTTACCTGTGTTCGGCCCTGGAGCGGGCTTTATCCAAGCTAGAACGATGGGGGGGCTGACAAATTTATAGGCAGCTGTGAGGGCCTCATCGCGAGCAAGCTTTGCTCCCACAGGTGAAGCACGTTGCAATTCCACTGTGGGAGCAAAGCTTGCTCGCGATGGCGGCCTTGAGAACGCCTAAATTTCCCCGCCGATCACTCGTTCTCCCCAGATAGCAAAGGCCCCCGCGCCTGTCCTTCCAAGGCGAACCTGACTGAGATCGGCAATGACAACACCTCGTTCGAAAAAGGCTCTTTTCATTGGCCTGCCCCTGGCCCTGGCGTTGGCCGTCGGTGCTGGCGTCGCGGCCTGGGACCATTGGTGGCGGGACAATCCCGGCTACCCGGTCAAGGTGATGAAAGAAGCCAGGGAGCTGCACGAACGCCTGCTGTCCTTCGACAGCCACATCACCGTGCCGCTGGATTTCGGCACCGCCGGCAACGAAGCCGACAAGGACGGCAGCGGCCAGTTCGACCTGGTGAAAGCCAACCGCGGGCAATTGTCCGGCGCGGCCCTGACGGTGTTTGGCTGGCCCGAGTTGTGGAACGGTCCCAACGCGCCGCACAAGCCCACCGCCGGCTTCGTCGAGGAAGCGCGCAACCAGCAGGAGGTGCGCTACAAGATCATCACCGGCATGGTCCGGGACTTTCCCAACCAGGTCGCCATCGCCTACACCCCGGATGACTTTCGCCGCCTGCACGGCGAAGGCAAGTTCGCGATTTTCATCAGCATGCTCAACGCCTATCCCTTGGGCCACGACCTGAACCTGCTGGACCTGTGGACGGCGCGGGGCATGCGCATGTTCGGCTTCAGCTACATCGGCAACAACGACTGGGCCGACTCCTCGCGTCCACTACCGTTCTTCAACGATTCGCCCGACGCCCTCGGCGGCCTGTCGGACATCGGCAAGCAAGCGGTGACGCGCCTGAACGACCTGGGCGTGATCATTGACGTGTCGCAGATGTCGACCCAAGCCCTGGAGCAAGTCGCGCAACTGAGCCGCACCCCGCTGGTGGCGTCCCATTCGGCGCCACGGGCGATGGTGGACATTCCGCGCAACCTCAGCGACAAGGAAATGCAACTGATCAAGGCCAGCGGCGGCGTGGTGCAGATCGTCGGTTTCTCCCAATACCTGCGCCCACTGACGCAAAAGACCCAGGACAAACTCAACGCCCTGCGCGAACGCTTCGACCTGCCACCGCTGCCCAACCTGGCGATGGCGCTGATGCCCGGCGACCCGATCATCGCGGCGTGGCCGGAACAGAAGTTCGGTGAATACGCCGGCCAGCTCTACGGCATCCTCGAAGAGGAACCCAAGGCCAGCCTCAAGGACCTGGGGGACGCCATCGAATATACCGTGCGCAAGATTGGCATCGACCACGTCGGCATCAGTTCGGACTTCAACGAAGGCGGCGGTGTGAAAGGCTGGGAGAACGTCGGCGACATCCGCAACGTCACCGCCGAGCTGCTGACCCGCGGCTACTCCGAAGCCGACATCGCCAAACTGTGGGGCGGCAATTTCCTGCGGGTCTGGGACCAGGTCCAGAAAGCCTCCCGCCCCGCCATCGCCTCGACCCAGAAGACCGTCCAGCCATGAATGAACGTCGCACTTTCCTGAAGCAGGCCGGGATCCTCGCCGCCGGCCTGCCCCTCACCGCCAGCCTGCCCGCCACGGCCAGCGCCGATTCTCTGCCGCCGCTGCCGAAGAATAAATGGGCGCAACTGCGCTCGCTGTTCAACCAGGACCCGGACTACCTGCACTTCTCCAATTTCCTGGTCACCACCCACCCGCGCCCGGTGCGCGAGGCCATCGAAGCACACCGCGCCGCCCTGGACAAAAATCCGGGGCTGCTGATGGACTGGGACCTGGGCGTCACCGAAGAGCGCGAGGAAAACGTCCGCATCTGGGCCGGCCGCTACCTGCAAGCGAACCCGAAACAGATCGCCCTCACCGGCAGCACCACCGAAGGCCTGTCGATGATCTACGGCGGCGCCCATGTGGCGGCCGATCAGGAAATCCTCACCACCGCCCACGAACACTACGCCACCCACACCATTCTCGACCTGCGCACGCAACGGACTGGCACACGGGTGCGCAAGATCAAGCTGTTCGACAACGCCCACGACGCCAGCCATGAACAGATCCTCACGGCCATCGACCGCAACATCCGCCCCGAAACCCGGGTGTTGGGCATGACCTGGGTGCATTCGGGCAGTGGCGTGAAGCTGCCGATCGACAAGATCGGCGCCCTGGTGGACAAGCACAACCGGGGCCGCAGCGAAGAGCAGCGGATCATTTATGTGGTGGACGGCGTGCACGGTTTCGGCGTCGAGGACCTGAGCTTCCCCGCCATGAATTGCGATTTTTTCATCGCCGGCACCCACAAGTGGATGTTCGGCCCGCGCGGCACCGGCCTGGTGTGCAGCCGCAGCGAAGAGCTCAAGTACGTCACGCCAATCATCCCGACCTTCTCCGAAGCCACGGCGTTTTCCACCACCATGACCCCAGGCGGTTATCACGCTTTCGAGCATCGCTGGGCGGCGGACGAAGCGTTCAAGTTGCACCTGCAACTGGGCAAGGCCGAAGTGCAGGCGCGCATCCATGCCCTCAACAGCTATCTGAAAAAACAGCTGGTGGCGCAGCCGCAGATCGAACTGGTCACCCCGCTGAGCCCAGACCTGTCCGCCGGTTTCACCTTCTTCCGGGTCAAGGGCCGCGACAGCGACGAGGTCGCCGCCTACCTGATGAAGAACCGCGTGATCGCCGACGCCGTGCATCGCGATGCGGGGCCGGTGGTCCGCACCGCGCCGGGGTTGCTCAACACCGAAGCCGAGATCGATCGCTTCATGGGCTTGCTGGCCAAGACACTCTGAACCTGACTTTAACGAGAGAAATGGATGAACAGTTTTTCCTTGAAGCTACTCCCGGCACTGGCCCTCACCGCCCTGCTGCCCTCCGGCGCCCAGGCCTCGCAACCGGGCCAGGTCTTTCGCGACTGCAAGGACTGCCCGGAAATGGTCGTGCTGCCCACCGGCACCTTCCAGATGGGCACCCCGGAAAACGAAGTGGGACGCGAGCCCGACGAAGGTCCGATGCACCCGGTGACGTTCGCCAAGCCGCTGGCGATCAGTCGATTCCAGGTGCTCAAGGGGGAATGGTTCGCCTACCTGCACGACACCGGCTACACGATGCCCGATGGCGACAAACGTCCCGGTCGCGCCTGCAAGGCCGGCATCCCGGACTACCAGGGCAGTGACCCGCGCAAGCAGTACACCGACCGGCACCCGGCGGTGTGCATGGATTTCGCCGAGGCCAATGCCTACGTGGCGTGGTTGTCGAAGAAGACCGGCAAGCAATACCGGTTGGTCAGCGAATCCCTGCGCGAATACGCGGCACGCGGCGGCAGCACCGGCCCGTTCCCCTTCCCGTTCGACGAGGGCAAGGAATACAGCATCGCCCAGCACGCCAACACCTACGGTGCGGCCGACGGCTACAACTTCACCGCCCCGGCCGGCAGCTTCGCACCCAACGCCTTCGGCGTGTACGACATGCATGGCAACATCTACGAATGGACCGCCGATTGCTACAACGAAAACTATGTGGGCGCCCCAAGCGATGGCAGCGCCTGGCTGACCGGCAAGTGCGAATTCAAACGCATCCGCGGCAATGATTGGGGCGAGGCGCCAGTGTTCTCCCGCTCCGGCAACCGCAACGCACTGGTGCCAAGCGACCGCGGCGACTGGATCGGTTTCCGGGTGGCGCGGGATATGTAGGCTGCGCGCAGAGCAGCTTTTCCATGTGGGAGCAAAGCTTGCTCGCGATGCAGACACCTCGATTTCACAGAAAACCACGTCGACTTCATCGCGGGCAAGCCTTGCTCCCACAGGATAAATTCCCCTCCCCCCCAATCGTTCTACAGGTGGGCGCGTCCCAACCCGGCGTGCCTGCGTCCTCCAGCCCATGCGGTGAACGCCCGCGATGGCCTTCGCCCTTTTTCATCTAGCAGGGAAACCTCCATGAGCCAACCAAAACGCGGGGTGATCAATGAATTGTTCACCCTGCTCAAACCCTTCCGGCTGATTGTCGTGGGCTCGATCCTCTTGGGCATGTTGGGCGGCCTGAGCATCACTGCCCTGCTGGCAACCATCAACGACGCCCTGAACGCTGCCACAACGCCCACGCCCCAGGTGCTGGCGACGTTCGCGGGGCTTTGTGCGGCGGCGCTGCTGACCTCAATTCTTTCAGATA
The DNA here is from genome assembly GCF_001425105.1 of Pseudomonas sp. Root401. NCBI lineage: Bacteria > Pseudomonadati > Pseudomonadota > Gammaproteobacteria > Pseudomonadales > Pseudomonadaceae > Pseudomonas > Pseudomonas sp. Root401. The sequence continues at coordinate 36,638 of NZ_LMDO01000017.1, forward strand.
TCGGCACCAACCATGTCGGCCAGAACATCATCGCCGAGCTGCGTAAATCCCTGGGCAAGAAAGTCCTGCTGGCCCCCATCGAACAGATCGAACGCTACCGCAGCCATCGGCTCATTCCGGTATTGACCCATGACGTCAACACCGTCAGCGACTTCGCGTTTTCTTTCGCGCCACTGGCCATCGCCTTCACGGTAACCCTCGGCTGCCTGGGCTACCTGGCCTATCTGTCAGTGCCGATGTTTTTGCTGCTGCTGGTGGCTCTAGTGATCGGCACGGTTGTGCAGTACCTGGCTCGCGCCCGCGGCATCAGGGGTTTCGAAGACGCCCGGGAGGCCGAAGACGCGCTGCAGAAACACTACGGCGCTATCGCCGCCGGGGCCAAGGAACTGCGCATTCATCGCCCACGCCGCCAGCGCATGTTCAGCCAGCGCATCGAAGCGACCGCCGACTACATCTGCGACACCAATATCCGTTCGGTCAACACCTTCGTGGTGGCCAAGACTTTCGGCTCGATGCTGTTTTTTGTGGTCATTGGCCTGGTCCTGGCCCTGCAATCGCTGTGGCTGGGCACGGACAAGGTCGTGCTCAGTGGTTTCGTGCTGGTGCTGTTGTACATGAAGGGCCCGCTGGAATACCTGGTGATGACCTTACCGGTGATCAGCCGGGCGAACATTGCATTCAAGCGTATCGCCGAGCTTGACGAGCAATTTTCCTCACCAGAGCCGCACCTGCTGCTAGACGACAAGAGCGTTTCCAAACCAACGATCCAGCAGCTTGAACTGCGTGATGTGCACTACGCCTTCCCGGTGGTCGAAGGCAGCCAACCCTTCGCGCTGGGACCGGTCAACCTGTCCATCGCCCAAGGTGACATTGTGTTCATCGTCGGTGAAAACGGTGGCGGCAAGACCACGCTGATCAAACTGCTGCTCGGCCTCTATTTCCCCCAGGGCGGCGAAATCCTCCTGGACGGCGCGCCGGTAGGGGCCGCTCAACGAGACGATTATCGTCAGTTGTTCACCACGATTTTTGCCGACTATTACCTGTTCGATGAGCTGGTCCAGGGCGACCAGCAGGTGCCCACAGACGCCAACCGCTACCTGGAGCGCCTGGAAATCGCCCATAAGGTCAGCATTCAGGACGGCGCCTTCAGCACCACCGACCTCTCCACCGGCCAGCGCAAGCGCCTGGCTTTGCTCAACGCCTGGCTTGAGGAGCGCCCAGTGCTGGTGTTCGACGAATGGGCCGCCGACCAGGATCCGGTGTTCCGCAGGGTTTTCTATACCGAGCTGCTGCCGGAACTGAAGGCGCTGGGCAAAACCATCATCGTCATTTCCCACGACGACCGCTATTTCGACATTGCCGATCAACTGGTCCGCATGCAGGCCGGTCAGGTGGTCACTGAAAAATCTCCGGCGGCCTTTGCCTGAACCCGTCCGACGCAATGCTGTTTATCGAGAACACCATGAACGAACTGCTAGATGATGATCTGCTGATGCTGCTGCTCGATGATGTCGCTGGCGACATGCACGCCGGGTCCAGCCGCCGGCTGGACCGCGCGCCCCTGTCTTTCGCCCAGCAACGCTTGTGGCTGGAGCATCAGCGAGACCCGGCCCGGTCGGCCTACAACTTGCCGCGCGCCCTGCGCCTGACGGGCGAACTCAATGCCGAGGCCCTGGAACGGGCGCTGAATCGGGTCATCGACCGCCACGACATCCTGCGCACCGCATTCAATGACCTCGACGGTGCGGCGGTCCAGGTGGTCGAGCGCAACGCCTGCCTCATCCTGCACCAGGAAGACCTCGATGAGCTCGCACCCCAGGCTCATGCCATGACATTGTCACAGCGCATCGAGCAGCACGCCCGGCAACCGTTCGACCTCACCCGTGCGCCGCTGATGCGGGCAACGCTGCTGCGGCTGGGCAGCGACGAACATGTGCTGCTGCTCAACATGCATCACATCGTCTCCGATGCCTGGTCCAACACGATCCTCATGCAGGACATGACCCAGGCCTACGCTCAGGCCTTGCTCGGTGATCCGTCACCGCTGCCGCCGCTGTCCCTGCAATACGCCGACTACGCCACCCACCAGCGAGGCGAGTATTTGCAGGGCATAGCCTGCCAGCGCAGCGGTGAATACTGGAGCCACTACCTGGGCCGCGACCTGCCCACGCTGGAACTGCCCCTGGATTTCCCCCGCACCGTCGGCCAGCAGCATAGGGCCGGACGTGTGCACGTAACACTTGCCCCCGCAGTGACCCGGGCCCTGGACGCGTTCTGCCAACACCAGGGCCTTTCGCCTTTCGTGGTGGCACTGGCTGCCTGGCAGCTGTTGCTGGGCCGCTACAGCAACCAGGACGACTTCACCGTCGGCGTGCCCAACGCCAACCGCAACAGCCATGAAAGCCAGGACCTGGTGGGGTTCTTTGTCAGCAGCCAGGTGTATCGGGCGCGGATCGACTCGAGCCACGGAGCGTTGGATTTCCTGCGCAGCTTGCGCGCCCAGTCCCTCGCCGCGCTGGAACATGCCGACTACCCACTGGAGCTGATCCTCGATCAACTGCAACCCGGCGCACAGGGCTTGTTCCAGGTCTTGTTCAACTGGCGCACCGGCTCACCGCCCCTGACGATCTCGCCCAAAGGCGAACTGGCCCTGGAGTTTCTTGACACAGGCGACAGCCAGGCCAAGTTCGACTTGTCGCTGGATGTCGATTATTCACAGCAGCAGATTCTGGCGACGTTCGAATACAGCCGTGATCTCTACCGCACTGAAACCATCGAGCGCATGGCCGGCCACTGGCAGAACCTGTTGCAGGACCTGATCGAAACACCTGAACGCGCCCTCGGCGAATTGCAATTGCTGAGCGCTGAGGAAGGGCAGCACACCCTGCACGACTGGAACCGCCAGCCAACCCGGCTGCCCCGCGAACACTGCCTGCACTCGTTGATCGAAGCCCATGCCGCCGCCACGGGTGACGCCACGGCACTGACCTTTGAAGGGCAGCACCTGAGCTATGCCGAGCTCAATCGACAGGCCAATCAACTGGCCCATCGGCTGATCGAGCAAGGCGTCGGGCCCGACGTGCTGGTCGGCATCGCCGCCGAGCGTACGCCGCAAATGATCATTGGCCTGCTGGCGATTCTCAAGGCCGGTGGCGCCTACGTGCCGCTGGACCCGGCCTACCCGGCCGATCGCCTGGCCTACATGATCCAGGACAGTGGCGTGACGCAGATCCTGACCCAGGCTCATCTGCGTGAATCGTTGGCGTTGCCAGCCGACATGAACTGTTTGTCGCTCGACCCCGTCGAGGTCGAGGGCGACTATCCCGAACACAATCCGGAGGTGCCGATGCACCCGGATAACCTGGCGTATGTGATTTACACCTCAGGCTCGACCGGCCAGCCCAAAGGCGCATTGCTGACGCACCACAACGTCAGCCGATTGTTCCGGGCCACTGACCGCTGGTTCAGCTTCGATCACCAGGATGTGTGGTGCCTGTTTCATTCCTATGCCTTCGACTTTTCCGTGTGGGAGATTTTTGGCGCGCTGCTGCACGGCGGCCGACTGGTCATCGTGCCCCACGCGGTGAGTCGTTCGCCGCAGGAGTTCTACGCCCTGGTTTGCCAGGAACACATCACCGTGCTCAACCAGACGCCCTCAGCGTTCAGGTCGTTGCTGCAAGTCGCCTGCGAGCCTAATCAGCCGCTTGGCCACCGGCTACGCCAGGTCATTTTTGGCGGCGAAGCCATTGATGTGCAGAGCTTGCGCCCCTGGTTCGAACGGTTCGGCGACCAGACGCCGCAGTTGATCAACATGTATGGCATCACGGAAACGACCGTCCACGTCACCTGGCGGCCGCTGTCGATCGCCGACTTGAACAGCGAGACCGCGAGTCCAATTGGCCAGCCCATCGTCGACCTGTCCTGGTATGTGCTCGATGCGCACCTGAACCCCGTCCCCAAGGGTTGCGTCGGGGAGTTGCATGTCGGCCGGGCCGGCCTGGCCCGTGGTTACCACCAGCGCGCCGACCTGACCGCCAGTCGCTTTATCCCCGACCCGTTCGATCCGCTGCCGGGTGGACGCCTGTATCGCACCGGCGACCTGGCACGCTACCGTAGCGACGGCAGCATCGAATACATCGGGCGCCTGGATCACCAGGTCAAGATCCGCGGATTCCGCATCGAATTGGGCGAAATCCAGGCACGCTTGCAAACACTGCCGGCGGTCCGGGATTGTGTCGTGTTGACCCATGAAGGCCCGGCGGGCCTGCAACTGGTCGCTTACGTGATTGCCGCGCAAGCGTCCATGGTCGGGCTACGGGAAAGTCTGTTGGCCGCCCTCAAAGCGCAGTTACCGGACTACATGGTGCCCAGTCACCTGGTGTTCATTGATCACTGGCCGCTCAATGCCAATGGCAAGCTCGACCGCAAGGCCTTGCCGGAACCTGACGCCCGTCTTCGGCAGACCGATTACGTGGCACCGCGTACTCAATTGGAACAGGCGCTGGCGCAGCTCTGGCAAGAATCCCTCAGGGTTGAACGCGTGGGGATCAACGACAGTTTCTTTGAACTGGGCGGGCATTCGATCCTGGCGATTGAGCTGATCGCCAACCTCAAGGCACGCCTGAACATCACCGTGCGCCTGCAAGCGTTGCTGGCCAACCCGAGCGTCGCGGAGCTGGCGCTGTTCATTTCGCAAGAACATCGGGAGCAGACCCAATGCCTGGTCCCCTTGAACACCGCCCCCAGCAGCGCGCCGCAGTTGTTTTGCCTGCATCCCAGTGGGGGCATCGTGTTCTGTTACCAGCCGCTGGCGCGCAAACTCGAACATCGGGCGCGCACCTTTGGCGTCATGCACCGCGGCTTCAGCGAACCCCAGGCGAGCCCCGAGGCCTGGCACGAGATGATTGCCGATTACAGCCGGGAAATCGTCACCGCCCAGCCCCAAGGCCCGTATTACCTGATGGGCTGGTCGTTGGGCGGGACCCTTGCGCTGGACATCGCGGCGACGCTGGAAAGCCAGGGCCACACCGTCAGTTTCCTCGGTCTGGTGGATAGCACGATTCCTGAACACTTGTATCCAGCGACGTTGGCGCGTCATCGGCATTTGCCAGACGATGAACCCGCCGATCCGGCCTCCCAGGATCTGCTTGAGGCCATCGAATACTTCGACCTGCTGTTTCCAACCCTCACCGAACGCACGGCGGCTTACCGACAAGCGCACCCCGACAGCACGGTCCAGGCCTTCCATGAGTGGGCCGCCAGCCAGATCGAGCCGGAGCGAGGCGACTTGCTGTCAATCGTGCAGAGCGTCAAGGATGAAGTCATGAATGCCCAGGCGTTCTCGGTGCATGATCGGTTGCTGGAAGCTTTTGACGGGTTCAGCTTCAAACCGGTACGGGTACGCCCCAGCTGCTGGTGGACACAGGCGGAAAAAACGCCGGAAGAACTGGCATTCTGCGAGGGCTTGATCAAGGGATACAGTCTGACCGGGGAGCTGCAATGCTCGGTGCATTCTCCGTTGCGTCACCGCAGTATGATCTTTGATGACGGGTTGCTGGATTCGCTGGTCGAGGTTTTTCTGGCCAGTGCGGTGGAAGGGTAATAGCGCCAATAGCCGATACTGTGATGAGAGAGCTTTTGCGGCGAGGGAGCTTGCTCCCGCTGGGCTGCGCAGCAGACCTAAAGCCCTGAACTCAATTTGCCTGACACACTGGGTTGCCGGATTTCAGGGGTGGTGTGTATATCCGTTTCTTCGGTAACGGATATACACACCATCCCACCCCAAAAAAAAGCCTCAAAAAAAGCCCAAAAAAACGGCGTTCCCCATTTCTGAAGAAGCGCCGTTTTTTTAGTGACCAGCACTACGCACAAGGCGGGTCTATCTCACTCTCGCAAGAATCAGAACTCCGGGGTGTACTTCACCGAGAACATCAAGTTACGCGGATCACCGAAGTTGTTGTTGCCATTGAGCTGGTTGTAAGCGGACGTCAGGTACGTCTTGTCGAACAGGTTGTTGGCATTGACCGCCAAAGCGATTTCCGGCGTCAGCTGGTAGCCGACGCGGGCGTTCCATACGGTATAACCCGGGATTTCACGGTCATAGTCGTAAACCATCGTATGGCTTTGGGTGGTGAAGCCCAAGCCGGTGCTGACACGACTCCAGTCGCCGGTGAACTGATAGTTGCCCCACACGCGCAGCATGTGTTTTGGCGTCCAGGTGCTGTAGATACTGCCTTCGTTGTCCGGGTCCTTCAGGTACTTGGTGGTGTTGAAGGTGTAGCCCGCGAACAACTGCAGGTTGTCTATCACTTCACCACTGATTTCAGCATCGAAACCCTGGCTACGCACTTTCCCCGAGGCTGCCGAGCAGTCCGAGTTAACACACGCCGGATCAGAACTGTCGTCGATGGCACGGTTCTCGTGGTCGTAACGGAAGATGGCCAAGGAGGTATTGACCCGACCGTCCATCAACTCACCCTTGAGGCCGACTTCGTAGTTGGTGCCGACGATGGGCTTGAGCACCGTACCGTTGGTATCGTGCTCGGTTTGCGGCTGGAAGATGTCGGTGTAGCTGGCGTAAACCGCCCACTCACGGCTCAGGTCATAGATGATACCGCCGTAAGGCGTGACCACGCCGGTTTCAGTTCCGGTGCTTGGGTCGTTGCGAGTAATACCGTTGGCCGCAGTTTCGGTTTTCGATTTGTAGCTGAAGTCATACCAACTGACCCGAGAACCCAGCACCAGCGTCAGATCGTCGACCGGCTTGACGCGCCAGGTGCCGTACACACCCTTCTGGCGGATATCGTATTTGCTGAGAGTGCCTCGCCCGCCCGGGCTGTTGATCAGGCCCTCGTAGCTGATGTCCGGACGGTTGTTGTTCAGGTCAAAGATCGTGTCGCTGCTGTTGTTGAAAGTCCGGGCGAATTTATCATCCGTCTCCAACTGCGAGAAGTTGCCGCCCAGCATGACTTCCTGCTCCATCGACAAGGCTTCGAACTTGCCGTTCAGGTTCATGTCGAGACCAGACTTTGTCGACTGGAAATCGGTCACGAAGTCAGCATATTGCACACCTGTGCCATCAGGGTTGAGACCGACACCGCCATTTTGCGTTCGCTGGTTTTTCGCCTGGTTGTCTTCGGTCATGTACACGGCACCCACCTTGAACGCCCAGTCCTCGTTGAAACGATGCTCCAGGTCGGCATAGTAGGTGGTGACATCGATTTCTGAACGGTTCCAGCGCGCACCCGTGTAAGTCGAACGCGACACGTCCGGCATCGAACCGTCGGCGTAGCGTGGCAGGCCACGGATGTTGCCGCGCGATTCACCATCGGATTGGCTGACCGCGAAGCCCAGGGTGGTGTCTTCGCTCAGGTCGACGTCCAACGCACCGTACAGCGAGTGAGTCGTTGTCCATGCATGGTCGACGAACGAGTTGCTCTGGTCTTCGTCGATGACCACGCGGCCGCGGATGTTGCCGGCCTGGTTCAACGGGCCGCCAGCGTCCAATTGCAGGCCGTAGTGATCCCAAGACCCGGCCTTGCCGGTCAGGGTCACGGTCGGTGCGCTCTGGCCACGCTTGCGCACCAGGTTGACGGCGCCGCCGGGGCTGCCGGTGCCTTGCAGCAAGCCGGCCGCGCCACGCATGATTTCCAGGCGGTCGAAGAAGATCAGGTCCTGGGTCGCCCAGTTGCCCAGCGAATAGTTGTTACGCAGGATCGGCACACCGTCGTATTGCCAATCGTCAATCTGGAAACCGCGTGACGACAGGATCATGCCTTGGCCGACGCCCTGCAGACCGACGATGCCGGTGGTCTGGTTGACGGCGTCCTTGAGGCTGACCAGGTTCTGGTCATCCATCTGCTTGCGCGTCATCACGGTGATCGACTGGGGAATTTCCTTGAGGGTGTGGGTGCCCTTGCCGATGGTCACGGCGTTACTGGTGTAGGCATTGCTGCCTTCGGTCGTCGCGTCCAACGCTTGTGCGTTGATGGTGGTCGCACCCAGCTCAAGGCCTCCCGTGGCAGGGCCGCGCATCAGCATCAAGGTGTTGCCCTCGAGGCTGTAGCGCACCCCAGTGCCCTTGAGCAATTCGGCGATGGCCGCCTGCGGGCTCATCTTGCCGCTGACGCGGGTGCTTTTCAGGCCGGCCATGTCGGCGGCGTTATAGATCACTTGCTGGTTGGTCTGCTGACCGAACGCTTGCAATGCCTGCGGCAGCGGTTGCGCAGGGATGTTGATGCTGACGTCTTCAGCCATCACCTGAGCGCTGAGTGGCAGTACGCAGGCCAACCCCAGACCGGCCAACACCCGCCGCGAACGCACGCTGCGGGACATGACGAGTGCCTTGAACAGAGGTTTCAACTCATGAATTGCTGACATCAATGCTCTCTATTATTGGTAGAAGTAAAAGTCCATGGGGCCGAAGGGCCCGCCGCTCGCCAGCACACGTGAACCCGCACGGTCGATTGCCCCAGGGCAATGGTCAGTGCGTGGCCGACCGGCCCCTCCCCGGGCGCGGTCATCTGCTGGACGACGGCGAAATCTTTGCTGGACAGACCCGGTGCCTGGACGTCCTGCCCGACCTGATTTGCCCACATACCTAAGTAAGACGCAGCACTTGCCAAAAACCGGAATGAGTTTATTTATCATTCGCGAAGAAAATAAAAAAAACGACGCTTATGGGCGCCGGCCTTTTTAATCGATCGTTCCCACGCTCCCGCGTGGGAATGCCGCCTGGGACGCTCCGCGTTCCGCTTCAGGGAGGTGACGCAGAGCGTCACGGGATGCATTCCCACGCAGGAGCGTGGGAACGATCAAATCAAAAGATCGCAGCCTTGGCGGCTTGCAGCTGCCGAGCCTGTTCGGTCAGAAGCGCCTTTTCCTCGGGACTCATCGCCTCCATGCGCAGGCGCACCTGGGCCATTTTTTCCAGTTGCCCCGGACTGCTCTCCAGCGCTCGCAAGGCCAGTGCCAACGACGCCACGGTCGGATGATCGAAGACCAGCCCCGGATGAATTTCGCACTGCAACAACTTGCGGATACCGGCCACCAACTTGATCACCAGCAACGAATGCCCACCGGCGGCGAAGAAGTCGCGGTCGATGCCCAATCGCTCCAGCCCAAGCAATTGCGCCATGCGTGCGGCGAGCAATTGCTCCAGCGCATCGCGCGGCGCAGCGTCTTGGTCATCCGCCGCGACATCGGCCAACTGTGGCAACGCTTTGCGATCGATCTTGCCGTTGGCCAGTCGTGGGAACTGTTCGATCAGTTGCATGCGCTGGGGAACCATCACGCTGGGCAGGCGCGCGCTCAGTTCAGCGCGCGCGGCGTCCAGCAAGCCCGCCGACCGCCCCTGCTGCGCCACGACAAAGGCCAACAGCCCCTGCTCGGCCGACGCCGCCGGCAGCACCACTGCTTCGGCCACCTGTGGCAGGCGCAGAAGCTCGGCCTCGATCTCTGCCAGCTCGATACGGAACCCACGCACCTTGACCTGCTGATCACGCCGACCGTGCAACTGGATCGCCCCGTCCGGGCGATAACGCGCCAGGTCGCCGGTGCGATATAAACGCTGCGCCGGATCAAACGGACTCTGGATGAACGTCTGCTCATCGGCCTCGGCATTCAGGTAACCCCGGCACAACTGCGCACCGCCCAGGTACACCTCGCCCAGCACCCCCTCCGGCGCCAAATGCAGATCGGCATCCAGCACGTAGACCTGGTTGTTGCCCAGCACCTGGGTCAGCGCCGAACAATCGTCGGCAGCGCCGTCCAGCGACACCGGATGAATCATCACTCCGACCGTGGCTTCGGTCGGCCCGTAGTGGTTGAACACCCGGCAATCGCTGCGCAACCGCGAGATGCGCTCGACCAGCGTCGGCGCAATCGGCTCGCCACCCAGAATCAGCGTATGCGGCAGGGTCGCCTGCTCACTGTCGAGCAGCGCCGCAAGGTGCGACGGCACGATTTTCAGGCAGTCGATCCGTTGCTGTTGCAGGTACTGGGCAAACAACGCGCCGTCCTGCATTTGCTCGTCGCTGGCTACATGCAGGGTGGCGCCATTGAACAACGCGCCAAACAACGCCGTGTTGCCCAGGTCCGCCGCCACGGTGGAACTGAACCCGACGTTTTTGCACTGCGCCAGCCCCAGGGCCTGACTGGCCTGGGCGGTGTAGTTGAGCAATTGCCGATGCTCGATCACCACACCTTTTGGCACCCCGGTGGAACCGGACGTAAACAATACATAGGCGATGTCATTGCCTTGGGTGGCGAGCGTTGGCAATGCCGCCGGCGACTGACTCAACTGCGCCGCTGTCAGCGCGTTATACGGCTGGTCCTGCCAGGTTGGCAGATGCGCCGCATCGGTCAGCAACAGTACCGCGCCGGCCTGTTCCAGCATCAACGCCTGGCGCGCCTGGGGCCACTGCACGTCAAGTGGCAGATACGCCGCCCCGATGCGCCAGCTCGCCAGCATTGCAATCACCAGATCCGCCGAGCGCGGCAACGCCAGCGCGACAATCGAACCGCGGCCCACGCCTTGCTGCTTGAGCCCCAGCGCCACGCTGTCGACCTGGGCTTGCAACTGGCCATAGCTCAGTTGCGAAAGGGCGTCGCTCAGGGCGATGGCGTCCGGTGTAAGAATCGCCAGGTCGGCGATGCGCTGCGGCAGATAACGATTATCCGCCAAGGCCTGCATCGGCGGGTTGATCGCCAGCAAGCGCTGCGCTTGGGCGTGACCGAGCAGGCCAAGCTGCGCCAGTGCAGCGTGGGGAGCGGCAAGGATCGAGTCCAACAGCACACCGTACTGCTCCAGCACGACGTTGGCCGAGGCCGCTGAATAATGCGAGCTGGCGTAATACAGATCGACGGCGACAAGCCGCTGGGCACCGTTCAATTGAACCTGCAACAGCAACTCGAACGGTTCTGCCGGCACGCGCGCGGGCGCTGAGGCAACCCAGTTCAGACCGCCACTATTCCCGGCAGGGCTCGCCTGCCCTACCGTAAAGCCGTAGGCCGGGTACGCCGCATCCGGTGACAGTTCCGGCGCCCAGTATTCCTGCCAGGTGCGATGCGCTTCGAGACGCGCCGCCAGCTCGCCCAACCACTCACTGAACGACACGGTGGCAGGCAACGAAACGCAAAGCGGCAGGGTTTTCTCGAACACGCCCACGGCATTGGCGAAGTATTCATAGTCGTCGCGGCTGTCATGACGCACGCCGACCAAGGCCTGTTCAAGCCCGCTCAAACGTCCCAGCAACGCCCACCACGCGCCTTGCAGCAGCGTGGCCAGCGGCTGGCCAAGCTGCTCGGTGAGGCGTTGCAAAGCCTCACTTTGCGCCGGCGCCAGGGGCAGCGAGACGCGGGTGTCGGCGGCACCGGCCTCACCGCTGGCACGCCGCGCCGCCAACCATGGCGTGGCGATATCCACCTGCGCGCCTTGCAGGTGTTGCTGCCAGTAGGTTCGTGCGCTGGCGGCGTCTTCATCCAGCACCACTTCGCTGCGCCATTCCAGGTACTGGGCAAACTCGCCCGGCGCCTCGTCTTGCGCCACCTGGCCCCCGGCGTACGCTTGCTGTACGTGTTCAAGCAGCAGATTCAGGGACTGCGCATCGGCACTGGAACGGACGATGCCCAGCACCAGTCGCCATTGCCGTGGCGCCAAGCGATAAAGCACGGCCTGGACGCTTTCGGATTCGCCGATCACAAAAGCACGGCTCATCGATTCGCTGATCTGCGCCTGGACTTCCTCGGCCTGCTGCTCCCCCGCCCGTATCGTCAGAGGGAAACGCCCGGCACTGGCGGCGGCCTGACGCAAACCGTGGAAACCGGCGACCTTGGCCAACTGCGTCAGCAGCATCGGCTGCTGCGCCAGTAGCGTATCGAAGGCGGCCTGTAATCGCTGCGGATCGAGATCGCCGTCAATGAGCACGTCCAGCCAGCGCAACGCCTGGCCGCTGGTCGCCGTACTGGACAGTTGCTCAAGTGCCCGTTGTTGCTCGGGCGTCAGGGCGAAACCCGGGTTGTACGCATCCATCGTGTTCTCGTTCATGCTCCAGCTTCCTCGGTATTGAGTGCGCCCTGGGCGGTTTGCCCGGCGGCCGACGAACGCTCAAGACTGCTGCGCTCGTACATGTCGCCCATGGCGACCACGATCTTGCGTGGTCCCTCGAATGGATCGCGGGCGTGGGCCACCAGCATGTTGTCCAGCAGGATCACATCGCCTTTCTGCCAGTCGAAACGCACCGCACAGGCTTCGTACAACTCACCGATACGCGCCATCACCTCGTCTTCAATCGGTGTGCCGTCGCCGTAATACACGTGCCGGGGCATGCGCTCCAGACCGAACATCGACAACAAGTCCTGCCGTACGTCCGGGTCCAGCCAATAGATGTGATGCAATTGCACCTGATTGAAGAACGACTTCTCCCCGGTGATCGGGTGGGTGATGATCGCGGGCCCCGGTGTGCGGGTCTGCAATTCGTCGTTATCGAGCCAGCGCCATTGGATACCACCCGCCCGGCAACGGGCTTCCACTTCAAGGCGGTCTTCGGTCTTGAAGAAGTGCTGCCACGACACGTCGAGTTTGTCGGTGAAGGTGCGTACGTAGAGCAGGCCTTTGTCTTCGAACTTCTCGCGAAGATCGGCCGGCAACTTTTCAAACATCAAGCGGCAATCCACCACCGGGGTTGCCCCCCCTACGGGCGCGGCCTGCTCGCAATAGAACATCTGCTTGCGCGGCCAGCGGTCCTGGTGGGAGCTTTCGTTGTGGAACAGGATCATCTTGCGCTCGGGGTACGGCGTGGAACGGTAGGTGTTCTTGCCCCCTTCTTTCTTCGGCAGATCACCGTACTGACCATAGAGGCCTGGCTGTATCGCTTCGGCGAACGCTTCAAAACCCTGGATACCGTCCAGCTCGAAACCGCGGAACAGAATGCCCGCATGCTCGGCCAGCTTTTGCTCGATCAACGGCCGGTTCTGGTGGATCCACTCAATGACGTCCAGATGGGGCTCACCCGGCTCCAGCATCAAGGGGAATCGCTGGGGCGCAGCCACCAGTGATTCACGCACCCGCGCCGCACGAGGCGTGGCAAGCGGTGTCACGGAGCGCTTGAGAAACTTGCCCAGTTTGTCGGCCTTGGGCCCTGGGACGGTGGCAGGCGTGACGGCTGCCGCCACGTTGTCGACTGGCATGCTGATAGCTCCCAATTGAATGTCCTGATCAGCGACGATCTGTTCCAACAGGGCTGTCCAGGCCTGAATCAGGTGCTGAATGCGCTCATGTCCGAACAAGGTTGTGGCGAATTGCCAATTACCGCGCAATTGCCCTTCTTCTTCGTCAACGAACAACGCCATGTCGAATTTAGAATGGGTCTCCAGCGCCGGCAGGAACTCCATGTTCAATCCCGCCATGGACCGAGGGCGCACCGGCACGTTGTTCATCACGAACAACACCTGGAGCAATGGGTTCATGGCCTTGTGGCGAGGTACGCCCGAGGCGTCGACGATCTGGTCGAACGGCAAGTCCTGATGCTCCAACGCGCCAAGCAGGTTGTCCTGGGTGTGCGCCAGGAAGCTGGCGAACGTGGCATCGGCGTCCAAGCGCGAACGCAGCGGCAGCACGTTGACGAAGAAACCGATCAGCCGCTCAAGCTCCGGCTGTTCACGACCCGCCACGTCGGCGCCGACCACCAGGTCTTGCGCCCCGCTAACCCGATGCAATAGCACCTGGAAGGACGCCAGCAGCGTGCTGTACAGCGTGACCCCGACTTCGCTGGACAACCGGCGCAATGCCCCGCTCAACCCGCTGGAAAGCTGGAACTGCAGCGCATCGCCGTCATAGGACGCTGTCTGGCCCCGAGGGCTGTCCAGCGGCAGGTCCAGGCGTCCCTCGTAGCCGCTGAGGCGGTGTTTCCAGTACTCGGCCTGACGCGCCAGGACGCCCTGCTCTTCCAGCGCCTGCTGCCACAGCGCAAAGTCTTGGTACTGAACCTCCAGGGGTGCCAGCGGCATCGGTTTACCGGTGAGGGACGCTTCATAGACCTGCACCAGTTCGTCGATCAACAGCCCCATCGACCAGCCATCGAAGATGATGTGATGCATGGCGTATAACAACACATGTTCGCTCGGCCCCAGGCGCAGGATCCGCCCGCGCAGCAGCGGTGCCTGCTCCAGGTCGATAGGGGTGCGCGCGTTCTCCAGCGTCGCCCGAACCACCTGCTCCTGCTGGGCAGCCGGTGAGAGGTCGGACAGATCGATCAGCGGGAAATCCAGCTGCACCTCATCGGCAATCAGCGCCAGCGGATCGCCTTCTTCGTCCTGGACATACGCGGTGCGCAGCACGTCATGGCGGCGCACCACTTCAGCAAAGCTACCCATCAGGTGCGGTACCGACAACCCACCGCACAGGCGCAGCGCCACGGGCATGCCATACGCCGAAGTGCCGCCGGACAACTGTTCGGCGATCCACAAACGCCGCTGCACCAACGACAGCGGTGCCGAGCGCCGCGGCCCATGGGCCTTGAGCCGAACCTCACGGGAATCACCCGCGCGAACCTGTCCCTCCACCTTCCCGGCCATCAGGACCGCCAGCGCCTTGAGCTGCGGATGATTGAACAGGTCACGCAGACTCAACGGATAACCCGTCAACTGGCGCAAGCGTGAAACGGCCTGGGTCGCCAGCAACGAGTGGCCACCGCGCTCGAAGAAGTGATCGTTGCGGCCGACCTGCTCCAGCTCCAGTACCTCTTGCCAGACACCGGCAATCTGTTGCTCCAACGCCCCTTCGGGCGCCGCGAAGCCTTGCTGCGCCTGGCTGGCATCGAAGCGAGGCAGCGCCTTGCGCTCCAGTTTGCCGTTAGGGCTCACCGGCAGGCGTTCGAGCAGTACCCAGTGCTGCGGGACCATGTAGTCCGGCAGATGCTGGCTCAAATGGGTCTTCAATGCCTGCTCGAATTCATGGCCAACATTGCCATCGGCGCTCAATATCGCCGGGGATTGCGGCACCACATAACCCACCAGCACCGTGCCGTCCTGAGCGATCACCACGGTTTCGCGAACCTCGGCATGTTCGGCCAGGCGCGCCTCGATTTCACCCAGTTCGATGCGCAGCCCGCGGATTTTCACCTGATGGTCCATGCGCCCGGCGTATTCGATGACGCCGTCGGCACGGTAGCGCGCCAAGTCTCCGGTGCGGTACAGGCGTGCGCCGTTACCGAATGGGCTGGTAACGAAGCGCTCGGCCGTCAACGACGGGCGCGCATGGTAGCCGCGAGCCAGGCCTTCACCGCCCAGGTACAACTCGCCCGTCACCCCCACCGGCAACGGCGCCAGGTTGTGGTCGAGGATAAACGTACTCAGGTTGGCAATCGGTTGACCGATCGGCACCGCGTCGCGGCCCTCGTCCACGCAGGTCCAATGCGTCACGTCGATGGCCGCTTCGGTGGGACCGTACAGGTTGTACAGGCCGGCAGCCGGCAATTTGGCGAACACCTGCGATTGGGCGTCCACCGGCAAGGCTTCACCGCTGCAAATAATCCGCGTCAGGCTCTGGCAACCGCCGACCGCGGGGTCTTGCATGAAGACCTGCAACATCGAAGGGACGAAGTGCAAGGTGGTGATCTGCTGCGTGGTGATCAGCTCGATCAGTTGCTCCGGATCGCGGTGGGCACCCGGTGGCGCCATCACCAGGGTCGAGCCGGTCAGCAATGGCCAGAAGAACTCCCAGACCGATACGTCGAAACTGAATGGCGTTTTTTGCAGCACACGGTCACTGGCGTCCAGCCGATAGGCGTCCTGCATCCAGCACAACCGATTGACCAGGGCCGAATGCCGGTTACCCGCGCCCTTGGGCTTGCCGGTGGAACCGGAGGTGTAGATCACATAGGCCAGGTTTTCGCCATGCAGCTCGACCGCCGGATTGGCCTCGCTGCGGCCGGCCAGCCAGTCGCCCGGCTGATCCAGCACCAGGCTGCGCAGGCCTGTGGGCACCGGCAATTGTTCAAGCAAGTGACGCTGGGTCAGCAACAATCCAATACCGCTGTCTTCGACCATATAGGCCAGGCGATCCTCGGGGTACTCAGGGTCCAGCGGTACGTAGGCACCACCGGCCTTGAGGATCGCCAGCAGGCCGACCACCATTTCCACCGAACGGTCCACGGCGATACCCACCAACACATCCGGTCCGACGCCTTGCTCCATCAGTACATGGGCCAGTTGGTTGGCCTGGGCATTGAGGGTCGCATAGCTCAGCCGTTGCCCGGCAAATACCAGGGCACACGCATCAGGCGTTTTAGCCACCTGCGCTTCAATCAGTCGCTGCACGCTGCAATCGAGTGGGTACTGCGTCGCGGTGGTGTTCCAAGCCTGCTGGGCCCGTTGCTGTCCTGCATCGAGCGATGACAGCTGCCCCACCAACCGCTCACCGCCGAGCACCATCTGCTCCAGAAGATGACGCAGGCACTGGCCGATCCTGGCAATGTCTTCTGACGCGAAGCTGGCGTGGCTGTAGCTCAAGAGTAACGACAGCGTGTCCCCCAGGTTCACCGCCAGGGTCAGTGGATAGTTGGTTTGCTCGTGATTGGCCACGTCGCCGAAGCGCAGCGTGTCCGGGGCGCCCTGCTGCAACGCCTGGGACACCGGATAGTTCTCGAACACCAGCAACGTGTCGAACAGCGCCGCACCGCCCTGCCCGGCCCAGCGCTGGATGTCGAACAGCGGCGAGTGCTCGTGTTCGCGCAAGCTCAGGTTGCGTCCCTGGACCTCTTGCAACCATTGGCCGATGCTCTGCTCCGCCCGCGGGCTGCCAACCAGCGGCAAGGTGTTGATGAACAGACCGATCTGTTGCTCCACGCCGGGAATATGCGCGGGGCGTCCGGCCACCGTGGCGCCAAAGGCAACCACCGATTGCCCGGTGCAACGTTGCAGCAATAACTGCCAGGCCGCTTGCACCAGTGTGTTGACCGTCACTTTCTGCTCGCGGGCAAAGGCATGAAGCCGGGCCGTGGCCTGGGTATCGAGCACCTGCTCGTGTTCGCCGTGACCGTCGCTTGCCTCGCCGCGATGATCCCGGGCAAAGGCTCCGGCAAGGTGGGTCGGCTCGTCCAGTTCGGCCAGTTGCGCCGTCCAGAACTGCTCGCTGGCCTGTGGGTCCTGGACCGACAACCAGTCGATGTAGTCCCGGTAGCGTCCGGACGACCGGGCCGGTGCCTGACCGCTGTAGCGTTGCAGCACTTCACCGAGCAACTGCGAGTTGCTCCAGCCGTCCATCAAGATGTGATGGCTGGTGTAGATCAGGTGATAGCGGTCCCCTGCCACACGCACCACCACCAAGCGCAACAGCGGCGCCGCGTCCAGCTCGAAACCCTGCTGGCGCTGCGCCAACGCCAGGGCGTTCAGGTCCTGAGAGGGATTCGCTCTGGCGTCCCAGTCGTGGAACAGGAACGCAACCTCCATCTGTTTGTGTACGACCTGCAGCGCCCGCTTGAAATCACCCTCCCAGACGAAACTGCTGCGCAGCACTTCATGGGCGTCCATGGCCGCTTGCCAGGCCTGGCGAAAGCGCTCGACGTCCAGCCCTTGGACGTCAACCCGCAGCTGGTTGATGTAGTGACCGGCCTGTTGCTCATACAGCGAATGGAACAGCATGCCCTGCTGCATCGGCGATAACGGATAGATATCTTCGATTTGCCGCGGCTCCAGTGGCAATGCGTCCAGCTGGGTCTGGTTCAAGCCGGCCAGCGGGAAGTCCGACGGTGTGAAACCCTGATGCTGCGCCTGGCAACAATGGTCAATCAACGCCTGCAACTCCCGACCATAATCCAAGGCCAGCGCCTGGATCGTCGACTCATCGAACATCTGCGCGCTGAATGTCCAGTCAATGCTCAACTCGCCCGCGTAGACGCTGCCGTTGAGCGTCAGCCAATTGTCCAGCGGCGCCAAAGGGCTCTGTGGCGTGCCCGCCGGTTCGCTGGCCGGAATGAACAGCCCGTCGGCGTCATCGGTAAATCCGCTGTCGAACTGTCCCAGGTAATTGAAGGTAATCTGCGGCATGGGCAGCGCCGCCAGGGTGCGACGTGTCACCTCATCCCCCAGGTAACGCAGCACACCGAAGCCGAGCCCTTTATCGGGTATCGCGCGCAATTGCTCCTTGATCGCCTTGATCGAATCCTCAAGGGTCGCCGCCGGTGTCAGCCGCACTGGGAACAGGCTGGTGAACCAGCCAACGCTGCGGCTCAGGTCCAGATCCGGTTCCAGGCCATCGAACAGCGTCTCACGACCATGACCCTCCAGCTGAATCAAGGTCGAGGCATCGGCGGTCCAACGACCGATCACCCGGGCCAGCGCCGTCAACAGCAAATCGTTGACCTGGGTGCGGTAGGCCGTTGGCGCTTGCTGCAAGAGTCGTCGGGTCTGCTCCTTGTCCAGACGCGTCTGCACCTGCGCCTCATGACACCTGCGCAATTCACCCTCAGGCCGGTCACAGGACAAATCGTTGCGAGCGCCCTCAAGTTGCCCTTGCCAATAAGCCATCTGGGCCTGCAGCGCCGCGCTGCCGGCATGGGTTTTCAAGCGTTGCGCCCAGGCCTGGGTGGCACTGGTCTTGGCCGGCAGTTTCGGGGCCTGACCGGCTTGCAGTTGTTCATAAGCCTGTTGCAGGTCTTCCAGCAGAATGCGCCAGGACACACCGTCCACCACCAGGTGATGAATCACCAGCAACAGCCGTTGGCTGCCATCGGCCAGACTTGCCAATACCCCACGCAACAAGGCGCCGCTTTCCAGTTCCAGGCTGCGCTGGGCTTGTTCGGCCAAGCGCTCGAGCGCCGGGGCATCTGCCACCTCGGCGGTCCACAACAGCGGTGAGCGCTGCCAAACCGCTGCTTGCTCGGTGAGGGTTTGATGGCGGGCGGTCCAGGCATCGTTCTCCCGCACGAAAGCCAGGCGCAAGGTATCGTGATGGGTCACCACCGCCTGCAACGCCTGCTCCAGATGCCCGGCGTGGACCGGTCGCAGCCCCTTGAGCAGCACCGACTGATTCCAGTGATGCGGCTCGGCCATGTCCTGTTCGAAGAACAATTGCTGGAACGGCAGCAACACCGCATTCCCCGTCACCGGGCCCTGGTCAACGCCCGGACCACTGTCACCCAGGGTCGCCACGCTGGCGAGTCCCTGGATGGTCTGGTGGACGAACAGATCCTTGGGGCTGAAATGGATCCCGGCCTGACGTGCCCGGCTAACCACTTGGATGGAGATAATCGAATCGCCCCCCAGCTCGAAGAAGTTGTCACTGACACCCACTTGCTCGCGGCCGAGCACGCTTTGCCAGATACCGGCCAGCGTCTGTTCGATGGCTGTATTCGGCGCGATGTAAGCCTTGGGGCTGGCGCCGATATCCGCTTTGGGCAGCGCCTTGCGCTCCAGTTTGCCGTTGGGGCTGACGGGCATTTTTTCCAGCCAAACCCAATGCTGCGGCACCATGTAGTCGGGCAACGACTGACTCAGATGCGCCTTGAGGCGGCCTTGCAGCGCCTGGCGAACAGCGTCTTCGGCGCTCAGCAGTTCAGCGCCGGTGGGCACCAGGTAGGCCACCAGCAAAGTACCGTCCTGGGCGATGACGACGGTTTCGCGCACCTCATCGTGTTCGGCCAGGCGCGCTTCGATTTCCCCCAGCTCAATGCGCAAACCACGGATTTTCACCTGATGGTCCATGCGTCCGGCGTATTCGATCACGCCATCGGTGCGGTAACGCGCCAGGTCGCCGGTTCGGTACAACCGCTGACCGTGACCGAAGGGGCCGGTCACGAACCGCTCGGCTGTCAGCGCCGCGCGCCGATGGTAACCGCGGGCCAAGCCCTCGCCCGCCAGGTACAGCTCGCCAATCACCCCCACCGGCACCGGGGTCAACTCATCATCGAGAATGTAGGTGCCCAGGTTGGCAATCGGCTGGCCAATCGGCACGCTGTCGCGCCCCTCCTCGACACAGGTCCAGTGGGTCACGTCGATGGCGGCCTCGGTCGGGCCGTAGAGGTTGTAGAGGCTGGCGTTCGGCAGTTTGGCGAACACCTGCTGCTGGGCATCCACCGGCAGGGCTTCACCGCTGCAGACGATGCGCTTCAGGCTGGTACATTCGGCCACCCTTGGGTCTTGCACAAATGCCTGCAACATCGACGGCACGAAGTGCAGCGTGGTGATGCGCTGCGCGGTGATCAGCTCGATCAGTTGCCTCGGGTCGCGATGAACGCCCGGCGCGGCCACCACCAGGGTCGAGCCGGTCAGCAGCGGCCAGAAGAACTCCCACACCGACACGTCGAAACTGAACGGCGTTTTTTGCAGCACGCTGTCCGTGGCATCGAGCCCGTAGGCCTGTTGCATCCAGCACAGCCGGTTGACCAGGGCCGAATGACGATTGCCCGCGCCCTTGGGCTTGCCAGTGGAACCGGAGGTGTAGATCACATACGCGAGGTTTTCAGCGTGGACCTCGACGCCCGGATTGCTGTCGCGGCCTGCGTACAGCCCGTCGTCCGGCAGGTCCAGCACCAGGCTGCGCAGCCCGTCCGGGATCGGCAACTGCTCCAACAGATGCTGCTGGGTCAACAGCAAACCGATGCCGCTGTCTTTGAACATATAGGCCAGGCGATCCCGTGGATATTCAGGGTCCAGCGGCACATAGGCACCGCCGGCCTTGAGAATCGCCAACAGCCCCAGGACCATGTCCAGGGAACGTTCCACGGCGATACCCACCAGCACATCCGGACCGACACCCTGGTCGATCAACCGGTGCGCCAACCGGTTGGCCCGGGCGTTAAGCTCGGCGTAGGTCAGGCGTTGCGTGCCGAAAGCCAGCGCAGGAGCGTCCGGGGTCCGCCGTACCTGATCTTCGATCAACCCGTGCACGCTGCGATCCAGCGGGTAGGAAACCGCCGTCGCATTCCAGTCGACGAGCATGTGCCGACGCTCGTCAGCGTCCAGTAACGCCCACTGCGCAACAGGCCGTTGCAGGTCCTGAACCAAGCCGTGCAGCAGGTTGAGCCAGTGCTGGCCCATGCGCTCGACGGTGGCTGGCTCGAACAAGTCCGTGGCGTAGATCAGCGCGGCGTGCAGGCCCTGCGGGCTGTCGGTGGTCTCCAGGCTCAGGTCGAACTGCGCGGTGCGCTGCTCCCAGCCAAGGGGATCGACCGTCAGACCCGGCAAGGCGTTTTCAAAGGTCGAGGCGGTTTCGTTGCGATGGTTGAACATGGCCTGGAACAGCGGGCTGTGACTCAGGTTGCGTTGCGGCTGCAAGGCATCGACCAATTGCTCGAACGGCAGGTCCTGGTGCATCTGTGCCGCCATGGCCGTCTGCTTGAGCTGTTGCAGCAAAGCGGCGCCGGTCAAGTCGCCGTGGAATTCGGCCCGCAGCACCTGGGTATTGACGAAGAACCCGATCAACCGCTCGGTTTCCAGGCGCTGGCGGTTGGCAATCGGCACCCCGACCCGGATGTCGGCCTGACCACTGTAACGGTGCAGCAGCGCTTGGAAAGATCCAAGCAGCAACACAAACAGCGTGACGTTTTCCCGTCGAGCCAGTGCCTTGAGGGCATCGCTCAGCGAGCGATCCAGCGCAATCGGCAAACGTGCGCCACGCATGCTCTGCTGCGCCGGGCGCGGATGATCGGTGGGTAGCTCCAGCAGCGGCTGCTCGCCGCCCAGTTGCTCGGTCCAGTAGCCCAGTTGGCGATCCCGTTCTCCGGCCGCCATCCATTGGCGCTGCCAGACGGCGTAGTCGGCGTATTGCACTGCCAACGGCGGCAGGTGCGCGGGTTGGCCTTGAGCGAATGCCGAGTACAGGCTCATCAGGTCGTCGACCATCACCTGCAACGACCAGGCGTCGGACACGATGTGATGCAGGGTCAGCACCAGAATGTGCTCCTGCTCGGCCAATTCCAGCAACACCACGCGCAACAGCGGATCGTTCAAGAGATCGAAAGGAGCTTGCATCTGCTGTTCGATGAATGCCTGGACCCTGGCCTCATCCTCGCCGGCCAGGCGTCGTTCGACGAAGTCGACCTGCCCTTGCGCACGGATCACCTGGCGGGTGCCCTCATCGCTCTCCACGAACAGGGTGCGCAAGCTTTCGTGACGCGCCACCAATGCTTCAAAACTGCGGCGCAGGGCGACTGTGTCCAGCGCCCCGTGCAGCCGCAGCGCGGTGGGAATGTTGTAGGCGGCGCTGTCAGGGTCCATTTTCCACAGGAACCACTGGCGCTCCTGGGCAAACGACAGCGGCAGCGGCTGGTCGCGGGACACCGGCACCATCGCCAACGGTTGTTCACCCTGGCCCAGTTCGAAGGCACTGACAAAATCGCGCAACGTGCTGTGCTCGAACAGGCTGCGCAGAGGCACCTCGATCCCCAGCGTGCGACGGATGCGCGAGACCACCTGGGTGACCAACAGCGAATGCCCGCCCAACTCGAAAAAGTTGTCTTCCAGGCCTACCCGCTCGAGCTTGAGCACCTCCTGCCAAATCGCCGCCACCTGTTGCTCAGGTTCACTGCGCGGTGCCACGTATTCCTGTTGCAAATCGCCGGCGTCGGGGGCCGGCAGCGCCTTGCGATCGACCTTGCCATTGGGCGTCAACGGCAGTTGCGCCAGGAACACCAGGTGCGCCGGGACCATGTACTCGGGCAATTGCGCCTTGAGCGCGGCTTTGAGCGAAGCGCGTAACGAAGACTCGTCCGCGACTTCACCGTTCGCGGGCACTGCATAACCCACCAGTTGCGCACCGGTCGGGCCTTCGTGGGCCACCACCACGGTTTCCCGCACGCTGTCCTGGGCCAGCAACGCGGCTTCGATCTCCCCGAGTTCGATACGCAGGCCACGAATTTTTACCTGATGGTCGATGCGACCAAGGAACTCGACGACACCTTCGGCGCGATAACGGGTCAGGTCGCCGGTGCGGTACAGCCGCTCGCCGGTGGCGGAGAACGGATCTGGCACAAAGCGTTCAGCGGTCAGGGCCGGGCGTTGGAAGTAACCACGCGCCAGGCCGTCGCCACCGATCAGCAGTTCACCCGGCGCGCCGGGAGGGTTGAGCGTCAGGTCGCTGCCGACGACGTACAGCGCGGTGTTGTCCAAAGGCTTGCCCAAATAGGGACGGCTGCTTTCGAGGCTCAATGGATGCAACGCCGACCAGATCGTGGTTTCGGTCGGACCGTAAAGGTTCCAGACCTTTGGCGAAAGCGCCAGCAGCCGTTGCGCCAACTCCAGGGGCAACGCCTCGCCACCGCACAGGAATGTGCGGCCCGCCAGCACCGAAGCCTGCTCATGATCGAGCAGCATGCGCCAGCTCGACGGCGTGGCTTGCAGCACGCTGACATCGTGTTGTTCGATCAGCGCCAGCACCGCTTGCGGGTCCTGATGCACGTTCTGGCCGGTCAGCACGATGCTGGCTCCAGCCGACAACGGCCCGTAGATCTCCAGGCCAAAAATATCGAAGGAAAACGTCGTCAGCGACAGCATGCGATCACTGGCCGTGAGGCCCGGTTGGGCGATCATGCTGGTGACGAAATTGCTCAGCGCACCATGGCGCACCATCACGCCCTTGGGCTTGCCGGTGGAACCTGAGGTGTAGATCACGTAGGCCAGGTGTTCGCCAGTCAGCGATACGGCCGGGCAGGTTTGCGGGGCTGCTTGCAGTGCAGCGTCCGGCTGGTCCAGCAGCAGGGTTCGCAGGGTCGCCGGGATCGGCAAGCGTGCCTGCAAACGGGCCTGGGTCAGCAGCAGTTCGATGCCGCTGTCCTGAATCATGTAGGCCAGGCGATCCTCGGGGTACGCCGGGTCCAGCGGCACATAGGCGCCGCCGGCCTTGAGAATCCCCAGCAGGCCGACAATCATCTCGACGCTGCGCTCCACGGCGATGCCCACGCGCTGGTCCGGCGTCACACCCAAGGCCAGCAAACGATGGGCGAGCTGGTTGGCGCGCGCGTCGAGTTGCCCGTAGGTCAGGGTCTGTCCATCGATGGTCAGCGCCAATGCATCGGGTTGACTACGGGCCCGCTCGGCGATGCGCTGGTGCACGCACGCCGCGGGGCCATGATCGACCACGCGGCGCCAGTCGTGCTGTGCCAGACGCTGCTGGTCGGTGTCGAGCAACGGCAACTCGCCGATACGTTGCTGCGGCGCATCGACGATGCCTTGCAGCAGGTGCTGCCAGTGCTGGGCCAGGCGTTCGATGGTCTGCGCCTCGAACAGGTCGGTGGCATAGGTCAGTTCCGCGGCGACGCCCTGCTCGGTTTCATAAGTGCCCAGGGTCAAATCGAACTGGGCCGTGCGCCCTTCCCACACCAGGTCCTCGATGCCCAGCTGCGGCAAGTGCATCTGCCGGGCCTGGGCATCACCCGAGGTCTGATGGTTGAACATGACCTGGAAGATCGGGCTGTGGCTCAGGCTGCGCTCCGGTTGCAGGGCTTGGATCAACTGCTCGAACGGCAAGTCCTGATGCGCCTGGGCCGCCATCGCCGATTGCTTGACCTGATCGAGCAAATGCGCGAACGGCAACTGTCCATCGACATGGGCATTGAGCACCTGGGTGTTGACGAAAAAGCCGATCAGGCCCTCGGTCTCGACCCGATTGCGGTTGGCCACCGGCACCCCGACGCGGATCTGCGGTTGGCCGCTGTAGCGGTGCAACAAGGCTTGGAACGAGGCCAGCAACACCATGAACAGGCTGGCCCCTTGACGCTGGGCCAGCTGCTTGAGCGCTGCCCCCAGTTGCGGCGGCAGGTTCAGGTCCAACCGCGCACCGCGAAAGCTTTGCACGGGCGGGCGCGGATGGTCGAACGGCAACTCCAGCACCGGCTGTTCGCCGCCCAGGGTCTGGACCCAATAGGCCAACTGGCGCTCGCGCTCACCGGCCTCGAGCCAGTGACGCTGCCAGATCGCATAGTCGGCGTATTGCACGGTCAATTCCGGCAACACCAGCGACTCGCCGGCCGTATCGGCGGCGTAGTGGCGGACCAGCTCATCCACCAGCACCTGCATCGACCAGCCATCGGCAACGATGTGGTGCTGGATCAGCACCAGCACATGATCGTCCTCGGCGATTTTCAACAGCGAAACCCGCAACAACGGCCCTTGACGCAAATCGAACGGGCGGGCGATTTCGCGCTCGACGAAAGCCTTGATGCTGTCGTCCTGGCTGGCCGGTGAACCGGCGGGCAACGCCTGTACCGCAACACACAAGGGCATCTGCGGGTGGATGACCTGCACAGCTTGCTCACCGCGCTCGATGAAGGTGGTGCGCAAGCTTTCGTGGCGCTCGACCAGTGCGTTGAAACTGCGCTCCAGGGCCGGCACGTCCAGTGGCCCTTTGAGGCGCAGGGCATTGGGAATGTGATAAGCCGAGCTGTGAGGGTCCATCTGCCACAGGAACCACTGACGTTCCTGGGCGTAGGACAGCGCAATGTTTTCGAACCCGGAACGGACCTCGGGAATCGGCAGGTTGGCCGGCGAGACGCCCTCTTCGAGCATCTTCTCCAAGTACAGCTTACGTTTGTCCAGCGGCAGAGTGATAAAGCGCTTGGCGATCCTCAAAGCAACACTCTTGTCCATCAGACTTCCTCCATTTCATCAAGCAGGGCTTCCAGCTTGTTCAGTTTCTGTTCATTGATTGGCCCATCCCCGGTGTCGAGTTGCGCGACAAAATCCCCCAGGACGGGGTGCTGGAAAATCAGTTGCGGGGTCAGCGTCAGCCCCAGTTCGAGTGCCATGCGCGAGACGGCATTGACCGCCAGCAGCGAATGGCCGCCCAGCTCGAAGAAGTGATCGTTCAAGCCCACGCGATTCAACGTGAGCACTTCGGCCCAGATCGCCGCGACCTGCTGTTCCAGCTCACTGACCGGCGCGACATAACCCGCTTGCAAAAGGCCGGTCTCCACGTCCGGTAGCGCCTTGCGGTCGAGCTTGCCGTTGGGGGTCAGGGGCAGTTGATCGAGGAACAACAGGTGCGCCGGGATCATGTAGTCGGGCAAGTGTTCCCTGAGCCCGGCCTTGAGTTGCTCGCGCAATGCACGTTGGGCTTCGCTGGCATCCAGGCTCAGCACTGGACCGACCACGTAGGCCACCAGTTGCTGGCCGCCCGGTGCGTCCTGGGCCAGGACCGCCACGTCACGCACCAGGGGTTGTTGCAGCAGCCGCGCTTCGATTTCCCCCAGTTCGATACGGAAGCCACGGATCTTCACTTGATGGTCGATGCGCCCCTGATATTCGAGCACGCCATCGACGCGGTAACGGCTCAGGTCGCCCGTGCGGTACAGGCGTTCGCCGGTGGTGGAAAACGGGTTGGGCACGTACTTCTCGGCAGTCATCGCGGCGCGGCCGAGGTAGCCACGGGTGATGCCCGCGCCGCTCAGGTACAGCTCTGCCGAAACGCCTTGGGGCACCGGCTGCAGGTCGGCATCGAGCAGGTAGCTGGCGGTGTGCTTGAGGGGCCGGCCGATGTTCGCCGTGCCGCCGGCGGTGCGGCGGGTCCAGGTGGAATAGGTGGTGTCCTCGGATGGGCCGTATAGATCGTAGACATGCTCGACGCCACCGCCCACCTGTGGGAGCGAGCCTGTGGGAGCAAAGCTTGCTCGCGATGGCGGTGGGTCAGTCTCACATGGGCCAGCCGATAGGACGCTATCGCGAGCAAGCTTTGCTCCCACAGGCACTGACTCCACAGGCTCTGCTGCCACAGGCTCTGCTGCCACAGCCTCTGCTGCCACAAGCTCAATCACACAGGGGGCATTCTGATAGAGCGCATCCACCAGGCTTTGCTTCAGCGGCTCACCAGCCAGGTTGATGATGCGCACACTGGCCGGGATCTCATCGCTGCGCTGCAACGCGGCGATGGCCGAGGGCACGGTGTTGATCAGGCGTACCTGATCGCGGGCCGGCAGTTGCGGCAATTCCAGGGCGTTGCGGGCAATGATCAGCGAGCCGCCGTTGGCCAGGGTCACGAACAGCTCCCACACCGACAGATCGAAACACACCGACGTCGAGGCCAATACCCCCTGGATGTCGTCGCGGCTGTAGACCGACTTGGACCAGTCGATCAGCGCCAGCACGTTGCGATGGGCAATCGCCACGCCCTTGGGCTTGCCGGTGGAACCGGAGGTGTAGATGACGTAGGCGAGGTTGTCCGGCGTGACTTGGGTCTGCGGCGCGCTCAATGGGTACTGCCCCAGTTCGATACGATCCAGCATCAGCACGACGGTTTCAGCCGGCACGCTCAGCGTCGCCGCCACAGCCTCTTCGGTCAGCAACACCCGCGCACGGCTGTCGTCGAGCATGTAGGCCACGCGTTCGGCCGGATAATCCGGGTCCAGCGGCACGTAGGCGCCACCGGCCTTGAGCACCGCCAGCAAGGCGATCAGCAGGTGCTCGGAACGCGGCATTGCCACACCCACTCGCACTTCCGGACCCACCCCCAACTCGATGAGTTTATGGGCCAGGCGATTGGCGCGGCCGTCCAGTTCGCTGTAGCTCAGGCGCGTGTTGGCAAAGGTCACCGCCAGGGCATCTGGCGTGGCCTCAACCTGACGAGCAATCATCTGGTGAATGCACCGCGCTTGCTCGAACGGGGCGTCGACCGGGTTCCAATCATGGGTCAGGCGCTGATGCTCATCGAACTCCAGCATCGACAGTTCACCCAGACAGCGCTCGCCATGGGCGGTCATCTGGCCCAGCAGTTGCGTCAGATGCGCCGCCAGGCGCGCCACGGTGGCGGGCGCAAAACTGGCCCGTTGGTAGCTCATGTGCACCGACAGCTGCCGATCAAGGCCCACCAACAGCGTCAATGGGTAGTTGGTCTGCTCCTGAGTGGCCACCGCGCCGAAGCGCAGACCATCCGGGGCGCCCTGCTCCAGGGCCTGGGCAATCGGGTAGTTCTCGAACACCAACAGGCTGTCGAACAGTGTTTCACCGCCCTGCCCGGCCCAGCGCTGGATGTCCAGCAACGCGGTGTGCTCGAACTCGCGCAGCGCCAGGTTTTGCGTCTGCACCGCTTGCAACCAGCTGTCCAGGGACTGCTCGGCCCGTGGGCTGGCGATCACCGGCAAGGTGTTGATGAACAGGCCGATCTGCTGCTCGATACCCGGCAAATCCGCCGGGCGACCGGCCACCGTCGCGCCGAAGGCCACGGTGTCTTTACCGGTGTAACGCTGCAACAGCAGCAGCCACGCGGCCTGCACCAGCGTGTTGACGGTAACTTTCGAGGTGCGGGCGAAGGCTTCCAGGCGTCGGGTCAGCGCTTCGTCCACCACCTGTACATGATCGCCATAACCGGACTGGGCCTGCGCTGGCTTGGCCATGACGTCGGCCAGGCGCGTCGGAGTCCCCAGGCGTTGCAGCGCAGGGGTCCAGAACGCTTCGCTGATGGCCGCGTCCTGGCGTTGCAGCCAGGCGATGTAATCGCGATAACGACCCGCCGGACGGGCCACGCTGTCGCCGCGGTAATGCTGCAACACTTCGCCGAGTAACTGCGCGCTGCTCCAGCCGTCCATCAGGATGTGATGGTTGGTGTAGATCAGGTGATGCCGATCCGTGCCGGTGCGCACCAGCACCAGGCGCATCAGCGGCGCCTGGGTCAGGTCCACGCCTTGGGCCCGTTCTTCATCGGCCAGGGTTTGCAAGGCGTCGTCGTTGTCCGCCCGCCCGTTCCAGTCCAGCACCCGGAACGGCACCTCGACCTGACGCTGGACGATTTGCACCGGCTGCTCCAGGTCGCCCTGCCAGAAGAAGCCGCTGCGCAGGATGTCATGGGCATCGACCACCGCCTGCCAGGCGGCGCGGAAGCGTTGCGGATCGACGCCCTCGACATCGATGCGCATCTGGTTGATGTAGTCGCCAATGCCTTGCCCGAGCAAGGAGTGAAACAGCATGCCCTGTTGCATCGGCGACAGCGGGTAGATGTCGTCAATGGCCTGTGGTGCCTGGACCAGGGTGTCCAGTTGCACCTGGGTCAGCCGCGCCAGCGGGAAGTCCGACGGCGTCACGCCACGGCTGTGGCTGTGGCTGTCGCAGCAATGGACGATGAGCGCAGTGAGCTCTTGCACGTAGTCATCGGCCAGGCGCTGGATGGTCGCGGTATTGAACAGGTCGCCGCTGAAGGTCCAGCTCAAGTCCAGCTCGCCGCCGAACACTTGGCCGTCAAGGGCCAGCGGGCTGCCCAGCGGACCTTGCAGGTTCACTTCCTCGCCACCGCGCTCTGTGGTCGGCACGAACAAGGCATCGGCGGCCGCATCGAAACTGCCGTCGAACTGACCAAGGTAATTGAAGGTCAGTTGCGGTTTCGCCAAGGCCTGCAGGGTTTCACGCGCAAGGTCATCGCCCAGGTGCGCCAGGGCCCCGAAGCCAATGCCCTTGTTGGGGATGGCGCGCAGTTGTTCCTTGATCTGCTTCAGCGAAGCACCGAGGTCGGCAGCGGGCGTCAATCGGGCCGGGAACAGGCTGGTGAACCAGCCTACGGTACGGCTCAGTTCGACGTGGGCGAACAGATCTTCACGGCCGTGGCCTTCGAGCTGCACCCACACACTGTCATCGCCGGTCCAGCGCACCATCACCCGCGCCAGCGCCGTCAGCAGCAGGTCGTTGACCTGGGTGCGATAGGCCGCCGGGGCTTGCTGCAGCAATTGCCGGGTGAGGTTTTTGTCCAGTGCCGTGCGAATCGTCACGGCTTGGCCCTGTTGCTGCCCGCCCTGGGGGTTGTCCCACGGCAAGCCCGCCGGGGCGCCGTGCAACTGCTGCTGCCAAAAGCCCAGTTCGGCCTGCAAGGGTGCGCTGGCGGCATAGTCCTGCAACGCAGCGGTCCAGGCGTTGACCGCGCTGGTCTTGGCCGGTAGTTGCACCGTCGCGCCGGCGAGGGCCTGGCGATAAGCGCTTTGCAGGTCTTCGAACAGAATCCGCCAGGACACACCGTCCACCACCAGGTGGTGGACAATCAGCAACAGCCGCTGCGTGCCATCGGCGAGGTTCGCCAGCAGCGCGCGGATCAGCGGCCCGCCCGCCAGTCGCAGGCTGCGCTGGGCCTGGTTGCCCAGCACTTGCAGTGCGCCGAGATCGGCGACGTCGGCTTGCCAGAGCAGCGTGTCGGCGGTCTGCGCGTCGACGTCACGGTAACGCGCGGTCCAGCGTTCGCCCTGCTCGATGAAGTCCAGGCGCAAGCTGTCGTGGTGCACGACCAGCGCGCCCAAGGCCTGTTCCAGCGCCTGCGCATCCAGCGCCTGGGTCGGCTTGAGCATCACCGACTGGTTCCAGTGATGGCGGTCGGGGATCGGCTGGGTAAAGAACCATTGATGAATCGGCAGCAGTGCGGTCTCACCGGTCGCGGGTTGCTGGTCGATCAATTGCAGCGGCGTGCCCGTCTGTACCACGGCGGCCAGGGCCTCGATGGTCTGGTGCTGGAACAGGTCCTTCGGCGTGAAGTGCATACCGACCAACCGAGCACGACTGACCACCTGGATCGAGACGATGGAGTCGCCGCCCAATTCAAAGAAGTTGTCCCGCAGGCCGACTTGCCCAAGCTTGAGCACGTCCTGCCAGATCGACACCAGTTGCTGTTCCAGCGCACTGCGTGGTGCCACGTAGGTCTGCTGCAATTGACTGACGTCGGGCTTGGGCAGGTTCTTGCGGTCGAGCTTGCCGTTGGGGGTCAGCGGCAGGCGTTCGAGCACTAGCAGGTAGGCCGGGACCATGTGCGCCGGCAAGGTCGCCTTGAGCTGGTCACGCAAGTGCTCGGCGAAATCCTCCCGCACCGCTTCATCGGCCACCACATAGGCCACCAGGCGCTTGCCGCTGCCAGCAGCACCTTCCTGCGCCACCACCACCGCTTCGCGCACGCCTTCAAGGGCTTGCAGGCTGGCTTCGACTTCGCCCAGTTCGACGCGGAAACCGCGGATTTTCACTTGGTTGTCGATACGGTCCAGGTAATCAAAAGTGCCATCGGCGCGTTGGCGCACCAGGTCGCCGGTGCGGTAGAGCAAGCCTCCGCTGCGACTGAACGGGTCGGCGACAAATCGCTCGGCGGTCAGGCCCGGACGGTTCAGGTAACCCCGCGCCAGGCCGCTGCCGCCCAGGTACAGCTCGCCGGCCATGCCCTGGGGCAGCAGGTTCAAGTCAGCGTCGAGCACGTAGGCGCTGCGGTCGCCGATGCGGCTGCCGATGGGTGCATAGGCGGCGCCGCACGCTACATCGCGGCCGGCCTTCCAGATCAGCGGGGTGACCACGGTTTCGGTCGGGCCGTAGCCGTTGATGATGAAGTCCGGATCGAGGGCGCGCTTGACCCGTTCGAAGCTGGCGTTGGGCACCGCATCGCCGCCGAAGCAGTAGATGCGCACCTTCGGCGGGTTGCCCTCGCGCTCGGCGTGCTCGGCCAGTTGTTGCAGGTACACCGGCGGGAACGCCACCACCGTCACGCCGTGCTCGCGCATCGCGTTGTAGGTCTGTTCCGGGGTCCACAGGCTGTCGTCGCGAATCAGCAGCGAAGCACCGTGGGTCAGGCTGGTGAGCCAGCGCTCATGGGCACCGTCGAAGGCGAACGACATGAAATGGAATTCGCAATCGCTGTCGCGCATTTCATAGCGCTCACCGATGGCCTGGCAGTGCATCGCCAGCGGACCGTGGGCCACGCTCACGCCTTTCGGGTTACCAGTGGAACCGGAGGTGTAGATCACATAAGCGAGGTTCTGCGGATCAACCGTGACCGAAGGTGCATCGGCCGATTGCAGGCTCAGGTCCAGGCGATCAAGTTCCAGCACCTGGGCGGCGCCCTCCAGCGGCAGTTGCGCCGACACCCGGGAGTCGGTGAGCAACAGCGCCAGCCCGGAATCCTCGATCAGGTACGCCAGGCGTTCCCGTGGGTAACTGGTGTCCAGCGGCACATAGGCGGCGCCGGCCTTGAGCACCGCCAGCAGTGCGACGATCACCCCTTCGCTGCGCGGCAGGGCTACGCCAATGCGGGTTTCCGGGCCCAGGCCACGGGCAATCAGGGCGTGCGCCAACTGGTTGGCCCGCCGGTCGATCTCGCCATAGCTGAAGCGCTGGCCGTCGAAGATCACCGCCGTGCTCTGCGGTTTCAGCGCCGCCAGATGGGCGATGCGCTGATGCACGGCAATGTCGGTCGGGTATGGCTGCGGGTGGTTGGCAGCCTGTTGCGCCCTGTGCTCCTCTTCACTGGCCAGGGCAATCTCGCCGAGGCGACGCTCGGCGGATTCGGCAAACCGCTCCAGCAGAAGCAGCAGTTGCCCACTCAAGCGCTCAATGGTTGCAGTGCTGAAATGCGCCTGGTCGAAACTCATGTGCAGCGCCAGCGTCTCGCCCAAGGTCACGCCCAGGGTCAGCGGGTAGTGGGTCTGATCCTGGTTGGCGACTTCGCCGAACACCACGCCTTGGGCGGTGCCGTGTTGCAACGCTGCGGAAATCGGGAAGTTCTCGAACACCAGCAGGCTGTCGAACAGCGCTCCCCC
The DNA here is from genome assembly GCF_001425105.1 of Pseudomonas sp. Root401. Classification (NCBI taxonomy): domain Bacteria; kingdom Pseudomonadati; phylum Pseudomonadota; class Gammaproteobacteria; order Pseudomonadales; family Pseudomonadaceae; genus Pseudomonas; species Pseudomonas sp. Root401. Next base: position 69,109 of record NZ_LMDO01000017.1, read on the forward strand.
GCCCTGCCCGGCCCAGCGCTGGATGCTCGCCAGCGGCGTGTGCTCGAACTCGCGCAGGCTCAGGTTCTGCGCCTGTACGGCGGCCAGCCAGGCCGCGACGGTCTGATCCGGACGCGAGCCGGCGATCACCGGCAAGGTGTTGATGAACAGGCCGACCTGTTGTTCGATGCCAACCAGCTCTGCCGGCCGCCCGGCCACGGTGGTGCCAAATGCCACGCAGTCGCTGCCGGTGTAGCGCTGCAACAGCAGCAGCCAAGCCGCTTGCACCAGGGTGTTGACGGTGACTTTCTGCTGGCGGGCGAACGCGTTGAGACGGCCAGTGCCCGGCGCGTCCAGGCAGTAATGCCTGAGCGCATGACCGCTTTCGCTGCGCATCTCGCCACTCGCCGCAGCGGCGTTCGCCAGTACAGTCGGCTCCTGGAGATCGGCCAGTTGCTCCCGCCAGAACGCTTCGCTGAGCGCGGCGTCCTGGCGCTGCAACCACTGGATGTAATCGGCATAGCGGCTGACCGGGCGCGGCGGCTGTTGACCGGCATAGCGTTGCAGGACTTCGCCGAGCATCTGCGCGCTGCTCCAGCCATCCATCAGGATATGGTGGTTGGTGAAGATCAGATGATGACGCTCATCGCTCAGTTGAATCAGCGTGACCCGCAGCAGCCCGGCCTGGGTCAGGTCGAAACCCGTGGCCAGGTCAGCGGCAATGAAATCCTTGAGGGCCAGGGCGACGTCATGGCGCTCGCGCCAATCGAGCACGGTGTAGGGCAGCGTCAGACGACGGTGGATGACCTGCAACTGTTGCTGCAACTCGCCCTGCCAGATAAAACCGCTGCGCAGGATCTCATGGGCGTCCAGGGTCGCCTGCCACGCCGCGCGGAAACGCTCGGGGTCCAGGCCATCGACATCCACGCACAATTGGTTGATGTAGGTGCCGGTGCCCTGTTCGTACAGGGTGTGAAACAGCATGCCTTGTTGCATTGGCGACAGTGGATAAATGTCTTCGATGGCGGCAGCCGGCACGGGGATCGCGTCCAACTGCGCCTGGGTGATGCGCGCCAGCGGGAAGTCCGACGGCGTGGTGCCCATGGCATCGGCCGAGCAGCAATGGCCGATCAGCGCTTCCAGTTCGCGGGCATAGTCATCGGCCAGACGGGCAATGGTCGCCTCTTGGAATTGCTCATGGCTGAACGTCCAACGCAAATCGAGCTCGCCGTCGTAGACCTGGCCCTCGACACTCAGCCAGTTGTCCAGGGGTGCATCAAGGCTCTGCTCGCGCCCGGCGCTTTCGCCGGCCGGGCTGAACAGCGCCCCCTCCCGGGCATCGAAACTGCCGTCGAACTGGCCGAGGTAATTGAAGGTGATGCACGGCAATGGCAAGGCCTTGAGACAGGCTTGTGCCGCTTCGTCACCCAGGTAGCGCAGCACACCGAAACCGATGCCCTTGTTCGGGATCGCCCGCAGTTGCTCCTTGATCTGCTTGATCGCGGCGCCCACGCCATCGGCCGGGGTCAGCCGCACGGGGAACAGGCTGGTAAACCAGCCGACCGTACGGGTCAGGTCGACGTCTTTGAACAACTCTTCACGGCCATGGCCTTCGAGCTGGATCAACGTGTCGGCATGGCCGGTCCAGCGACAGATCACCCGTGCCAGGGCGGTCAGCAGCAGGTCGTTGACCTGGGTGCGATACGCCGCGGGAGCCTGTTGCAGCAGCTGTTGAGTGAGGGTTTTGTCGAGACGGCTGTGCAGCACTTTGGCGTAACGGCTTTGCCGGCTGCCTTGGGGATTATCCCACGGCAGATCCACTCCCGCGCCTTGCAGCTGTTGCTGCCAGAACGTCAGTTCGGCCTGAACGTTTTCAGTGCTGGCGTAGGCCTGCAGATGTTCGCCCCAGGCCTTGTAGGCGCTGGTCTTGGCCGGCAGCTTGATGGCGGCGCCGACGCAGGCCTGTTGATAAGCCCGTTGCAGATCTTCCAGCAGGATGCGCCACGACACACCGTCCACGGCCAGGTGGTGCACGGCCAATAACAGGCGCTGGCTGCCATCGGCCACGCTCGCCAGCACCGCACGCAGCAGCGGGCCATTGTGCAGGTCGAGGCTGCACTGAGCCTTGGCACACAGGTCTTGCAGCTCAGCGGCGCTCAGGTTGTCCGCTGTCCACAACCACTCAGGGTCGACCACCATCGGCGCCACCTCGGCCCGCCAGCCTGCCGGGGTTTCGACGAAGCGCGAACGCAAGGCATCGTGATGCGCCAACACGGCGTTGAGGGCCTGCAGCAGCGCCGGTGCCTGCAACGGTAGATGGCTGCGCAACAAAACGGCCTGGTTCCAGTGGTGACGCTGGGCAATGGCTTCCTCGAAAAACACCTGTTGGATGGGCAGCAACGGCTGTTCGCCGCTGACTGGCCCCTGATCGATCTGCAGCCCGCTGCCGCCCTGTTGCGCGACGCTCGCCAGGCCTTGCACGGTTTGATGCTGGAACAGGTCACGGGGGGTGAAATGGATCCCGGCCTGCCGCGAGCGGCTGACCACCTGGATCGAGATGATCGAGTCGCCGCCCAGCTCGAAAAAGTTGTCGGTCAAGCCAACCTGTTCAAGCTTGAGCACGTCCTGCCAGATGGCCGCGATGCCTCGCTCCAGTTCGCTGCGGGGGGCGATATAGGCCTGCTGCAACTGGCTGGCATCCGCTGACGGCAAGGCCTTGCGGTCGAGCTTACCGTTGGGGCTCAGCGGCAATTGCGCAAGGAACACCAGTTGGGTCGGCACCATGTAATCCGGCAGAAGCTCCTTGAGTTGCGCCTTGAGGGTTTCCCGCGCAGCGCCCTGTTCATCAGCCGAGGCCGACACCAGCGAAGTGTCGTTGGGCACCACATAACCCACCAGTTGCAAGCTGCTGCCACCCTGCACCGCCAGTACGACGGCTTCACTGACCGCCGCAAGTTCCAACAGGCGTGCTTCGACCTCGCCCAGCTCGATGCGCAAGCCGCGGATCTTCACTTGATGGTCAACGCGGCCCACGTATTCGATTTCGCCCAAGGCATTGAAGCGCGCCAAGTCGCCGGTGCGATACAGGCGCGCACCGCTGGTGGAAAACGGATCGGGGATGAAACGTTCGGCGGTCAAGGCCGGGCGCTGAAAGTAACCACGCGCCAGCAGCTCGCCGCCAATCAGCAGCTCGCCGGTCACTCCCACCGGCGTGGGCGCCAGGTGTGCATCGAGCAGATAGGTATGCCGGCCTGGAAGCGGTTGACCAATGGGCAAGGTCAGCGGCAGCGGCCGGCGATTGAAGACGTAATCGCTGCAATCGAGGGTGGTGGCCGTGACCGTGGCTTCGGTCGGGCCGTAGGTGTTGAGCAGCTTGACCTGCTCCAGCCCGGCCCGGCGCCAGGCCTGCACGCCTTCGGGCGGCATGGCTTCACCACCGCTGTGCACCTGGCGCAGCGCCGCATAGTCTCGCGGCCCGACAGCGGCGAACTCCTTGGCGATCATGTTCCAGTAAGCGGTGGTCAAGTCCATGACCGTGATGCCCTGCTCGACGATCTGGCGGTACAGGGTTTCGCTGTCCCATACCTCGTTGCCGCGCAGCACTACCGAGGCGCCACAGGTCAGTGGGCCGAACAGTTGCTCACCAAAGGCATCGAAGTTGAATGTAGCGAATTGCAGCACACAGTCGGCGCTGCTCAAGCCGTAATAGTACTGCGAGGCGAACGCGTGCTTGCTCAGCGCGCCGTGGCTGATACCGACGCCTTTCGGGCGTCCCGTCGAGCCGGAGGTGAACATGACGTAGGCCAGGCTGTCGGCCCACACCTTGCGTTGCAGATTGCCTGGCTCAGCGCTCTCCCAGGACTCGGCCTGATCCAGGCACAGGCAACGCACGCCATCGGGCACCGGCAGTCGTTCAAGCCAATGGCTTTGGCTCAGGAGCAAACGGCTGGCGCTGTCCTCGATCATGAATCGGAGGCGATCGACCGGGTACTGGGGGTCCAACGGCACGTAGGCACCGCCGGCCTTGAGCACGGCGAGAATGGCCACCACCAGGTCCGGGCTCCGGTCGACGGCGATGCCCACCAGCACGTCAGGACCGACCCCTGCCGCGACCAACGCGCGCCCCAGGCGGTTGGCGCGGGCGTTGAGCTGACCATAGCTCAATCGTTGCCCGTCGCAGACCAAAGCGATGGCGTCCGGGCTCCGCTCCGATTGCAACTCGAACAGTTCATGCACCGGGCGCTCACTCGGCCAGGTCGTGTCGTGGCGCCCCCACTCTGTCACCAACTGCAGATATTCGTCCGGCGCCAACAACGCAAGCTCACCGACGCGCTGCTGCGGGTCGCTGACGATGTTGCGCAATAGAAGCGCCCAGTGCCGAGCCATGCGCTCGATGGTGTCGGGGTTGAACAAGTCACTGGCGTAGGTGAACGCCGCGTGCAAGTGCCCGCCCTTTTCGTAGGTGTCCAGGCTCAAGTCGAACTGGGTACTGCGGGTTTCCCACTCGATGACGCCCAACTCCAGACCGCTGCCGACTTTCAGCGTGGTGACATCGGCCACTTCCGGCTGGTGGTTGTACATCACTTGGAACAACGGGTTGTAGCTCAGGCTGCGTTCAAGTTTCAGCGCCTCGACCAGCCGCTCGAAGGGCAGATCCTGGTGGGCCTGGGCACCGAGGGCCGTTTCCTTGATGTCACGCAACAGGTCGTCGAGGCGGGTCTGGCCGTCCAGTTGCACCCGCAATACTTGGGTATTGACGAAGAAACCAATCAGCCCTTCGATTTCCCGGCGGTTGCGGTTGGCGATCGGCACGCCAACCCGCAAGTCTTCTTGTCCGGTGTAGCGGTGCAGCAGGATATTGAAAGCCCCCAGCAGCAGCATGAACAAGGTGACCCCATGCTGGCGGGCAACGCCGCGCAGTTGCTCGACCAGCGCGGCGTCCACCACGTGTTCCAGGCGACGACCGCGATAGCTCGGCAACACCGGGCGTGGATAGTCGATCGGCAGCTCCAGCACCGGATGCTCATCGCCCAGCTGCGCTTGCCAGTATTCGAGTTGACGCTGCAGCTCACCGGCTTCCAGCCAGCGGCGTTGCCACAGGGCGTAGTCGCTGTACTGGATCGGCAAGTCGGCCAACTGAGGTTCCACGCCCGCTTCATGGGCGTCATAGCAGCGAATGAACTCGTCGATCAGCACGTTCATCGACCAACCGTCGGAGACGATGTGGTGCAAGGTCAGCAGCAGCACGTGCTCCTGATCATCGAGCTTGAGCAGTTCGACCCGCAGCAAGGGGCCGCTGGACAGGTCGAAGGGCCGCAGTGATTGTTCCTCGGCGGCCCGGCGCACCGCCTGCTCGCGCTCGGCTGCTGGCATGGCGCTGAAATCCATGTGCTCGATCACCAGCGGCGCGTCGGTCGGCACTTGCAGGAGGCTGTCGTCGGCCTGACGCTGGAATACCGTGCGCAGGGTTTCGTGACGGGCCACCAGGCTGGCGAAGGCTTGCTCCAGCGCCGGCAGGCTCAATGCGCCCTTGAGCCGCACTGCTCCCGGCAGGTTGTAAGCACCGCTGTCCGGCTCCAGCTGCCAGAGAAACCACATGCGCTGCTGGGCATAGGACAACGCCTGGCGATCCTCGGCCTCGACGCCCCGGGGGATGGGGAAACCGCTGAACTCCACGCCCTCCTTGTCCAACGCGGCCAGGAACATCCGGCGCTTTTCCAGGGGCAACCCGATAAACCGGCGAGCAAGTTTCAAGGCGTCTTCAGCATTCATTTCTGGGGTATCCGGAATCAGTGGGCACAAGGCACAAAGGCAAGTCGTCCCTATGAAACGAATGCAAACCGGAAAAATTAGCGTTTGAGAATTTGTGTCAGAAAGAGAGATTCTGAGGACGCGGAGCGTCCGGGGCGGCATTCCCACGCAGGAGCGTGGGAACGATTGTCACGGGCTCAGTGGATCAGGCGCTGATGGCCAACCCATGCCGCCGATGATGCACGCTCAACTGATCCTTGATCAGCCGCAGCACCTTGGCTTCGTGCTCATGAATGAAGAAGTGCCCGCCCGCCAGCATGTCCACCGAGAAGCTGCCCGTGGTTTCCTGGCGCCAGCCCATCAGTTGCTCCGTGGTGGCCTTGTCGGTCGTGCCGCCGAACACGTGCACCGGGCAGTTGAGCAGCGGCCGCTGGCGCGGTTGGAAGCGTCCACACAGCAGAAAGTCGGCCCGCAGGATCGGCAAGGTCAGGGCCATCAGTTCTTCATTGGCCAATATCTCTTCGCTGGTGCCGTTGAGGGTGCGCAGTTGCTCGATCAGTTCAGCATCGGTTTTCGGCTCGGCGAAGCCGCGGTCATAGTCGGCGCGCATCGTCGGTGCCGCGGTGCCGGACGCAAACAGCGCCACCGGTTCCGGGCAGCCGAGCTCACGCAGGGCATGGCCGATCTCGCAGGCCAGCAGCGCGCCCAGGCTATGACCGAACAAGGCGTAAGGGGCCTGGAGCGTCACGGACAGCTCCCGCGCCAGTTGCATCGCCAACGGCCCCATGTCGGTGTGCAGCGGCTCGTCGAAGCGCGCCCCGCGCCCCGGCAGTTCCACCGGCTGCACGTGCAGCCATTGCGGCAACTTGCGCCGCCAGCGGCTGTAAACCATCGCGCTGGCGCCGGAATAAGGCAGGCACAGCAGGGTCAGTTGGGTCACTGCGGTTTTCTCCGATCGGTCGTGTAGGGAACATAACGAAATCGTAACCCATCGATTTAGTCAAAACCGTGACGTTCGCTACGTTGTGGGAGCAAGGCTTGCCCGCGATGAACGATAACGCGGTTCATCTTCCCACCCGACCTTATACTGGCGATACCTCGATCACTGCACCACACAGGAGAACGCCATGAGCTGGTCCGCCAAGCAATACGTCACCTTCGAACAGGAACGCACCCGTCCGTCCCGGGACCTGCTGGCCGCCATTCCTCCCACCCAGGCCGGCTCGGTGATCGACCTGGGTTGCGGCCCGGGCAATTCCACCGAGCTGCTGGTGGAACATTTCAACAGCGCCACGGTGCGCGGCCTGGACAGTTCCAGCGACATGGTCGACGCCGCACGCAAACGCCTGCCCACCGTGGCGTTCGACACCGCCGACATCGGCCAATGGGATGAACCCGGGCCGTTCGACGTGATCTTCGCCAACGCCGTGCTGCAATGGCTGCCCGACCACGCCACCCTGCTGCCCTCGCTGGTGGGCAAACTCGCCCCCGGTGGCAGCCTGGCGATCCAGATGCCCGACACCCTGCACCAGCCCTCCCACCGCCTGATGCGGGAAATCGCAGCAAGCGGGCCTTGGGCCAGCCAACTGGCCGGGGCGGCTGATTCTCGGACCGAGGTGGAGGACGCCAACACCTATTACGCGATCCTCAAGCCCCACTGCAGCCGCGTCGATGTGTGGCGCACCACCTACCATCACCCCTTGGCCGGTGGCGCCGCAGGTGTGGTGGAGTGGTTCAAGGGCAGCGGTCTGCGGCCGTTTCTCGACCCGCTGGATGAGGCACAACGCGAGCAGTATCTGGCGCAGTACCTCAAGGCGATCGAACAGGCGTATCCATCCCTGGACGATGGTTCGGTCCTGCTTCCATTTCCAAGGGTATTCATCGTCGCGACACGCTAGGGCGATGGTCGGATGGCGAGAGCAAAAGCTCCAGATCGTACTGTTCGAAACCAAGTAGAAAGCAAAAAAAAGAACTGGAAACTGTGTAAGGCAGTTTCCAACTCCAAGCTCAAGTAAGCATGGCGCGCAGGTAGGTTAAATCTCCTGAATATGAATATTATCGACATCAACGACTGAATCGCCGAAATCAATCAGTGCCTGGCTGATCCAGATAGCGCCTGTACTCCACCCTTCGCCCGTGAAGGTGAATGAGAACTTATATGTCTCCCAGTGAGAAGTCACTTTAAAAGTGTCATTCCCTTCCATTACAGCGCCATAGACGATAACAGCCAGATGCGCCCCCCCATAAGTCGTCGAAGATCCACGCGCCAGGATGCTGATTTCATAACTTTTACCCACCCCAAACGGCAGATTTTCATTAGCCAATCGGGGAAAGCCGTCTACGGCTGTTAGCTCGCAGTAATAGTTGTCTTTTTCCCCCTCTATGACTGAGGCATTTTTAACTAGGTCCCAACCATTGGTATGTCCACCTTTAAAATCAGTGTAGTGATCGAACTTATCGACTCCAGTTGATTTGGCACTACTCATGATTAAACATCCTCTGCGTGAATGAAGCCCTATTCAAGCAACATCCTGAAGAACCGGCCACTGTCAGACTTTACAGGTGCAGAGCCTTTCCAGACGAATGGTCAGACGAGTCGGCGGCTTACATCCGCTCCTAAATTTCTGATCCAGGCCCTCGTTACCTGCTAAGACCAAAAACCCGCAAGAGTGACCGCCGTGGACCTGCAAACCATCCTGGGCAAGCTGTTCGCCAATGCCGGCGCCGTTGGTATCGAAGGCGTCTTCCAATTCGTGTTCGGCCCGCACCAGGCGTACTGGTCCGAGGTCAAGGCCAGCAGCCGCACCCAGGCTGGCCGCCACAGCAGCCCCGACGTCACCATCGAGGTGGCGGAAAAGGACTTCCTCGGGATCATGGCGGGCCTGGCCAATGTCGAGGAACTGTTCGCCAGCGGGCGCCTGAAGATCGGCGGCAACATGGGCCTGGCGACGTTACTGCCGCAGATCATCGACCATGCCCGGCATGGCGGTGGCGTGGTGGAAAAGGTCGACATGAACAAGCGCTACCCCACCCCGTCGCGCTTCAGCGAAAAACTCACCGCCAGCCTGCCGACCCAACGCAGCGTGGAGCGTCGGCCTCGCAGCGGGCTGTCGGTGCAGGAATTCCAGGCACGGTATCTGCCCCACGGCATTCCGCTGGTCATCAGCGATGCCTTGCAGGACTGGCCATTGTTCAAGCTCAGCCGCGAAGAATCCCTGGTGCATTTTGCCGAGCTGCAGGGCATCACCCGCCACGGCGACTACGTGAAGAAGACCTTCTCCACCGAACGGGATTTCCGCTCCACGTCCATGGCCGACTTCATCGCCTCCCTCGACAGCCCGGCGACCAAGGGCGCCGACGGCGAACCTCCGGCCTACATGGGCAACAACATCCTGCCGGCGCAACTGATGGAGCAGATCAAGTACCCGCCCTACTTCGACGCCTCGCTGTTCATCCCACCGCGCATCTGGATCGGCCCCAAGGGCACCCTGACGCCGCTGCATCGCGACGACACCGACAACCTGTTCGCCCAGGTCTGGGGCCAGAAAACCTTCACCCTCGCCGCGCCTCACCACCGCGAAGCCCTGGGCACCTGGTCCACTGCGCCCCAAGGTGGGCTGGACGGCTGTGATTTCAACCCGGACGCGCCGGACTACCAACGCTTCCCCCACGCCCGCGACGTGACCTTCATGCGCGTGACATTGGAGGCTGGGGATTTGCTGTTTTTGCCGGAAGGCTGGTTTCATCAGGTGGAGTCGGTGTCTACGTCGTTGTCGGTGAATTTCTGGGTGAATTCGGGGCGGGGTTGGTAACAGCCGAACACCGCTTTCGTGGCGAGGGAGCTTGCTCCCGCTGGGCTGTGTAGGAGCTGGCGAAGCCTGCGATCTTTTGATCTTTCGCTTAAGACTCAAGTGTCTGGGAAAAGATCGCAGCCTCGCTTCGCTCGGCAGCTCCTACATCACCCAAATGAACTCTGCACGCCTCACACCAGTCAGCAGGTAAGGCCCTCAATTCAAGGTGCTAGACCATGCAGATATCCCTCGCCCGACAGGTCGCCCTGGTCACCGGCGCCAGCTCCGGCATTGGCGCAGGCGCGGCCAGGGCGTTGGCAGACGCGGGTGCCGCGGTGGTGCTCAACTACCACTCCAGCGCCGGCCCGGCCGAAGCGCTGGCCCGTGAAATCAACGCCACCGGCGGCCGCGCCATCGCCGTGGGGGCCGATGTGTCGAAGGAGCCGGACGTCGAGCGGCTGTTCGCCCAGACCCTCGAAGCGTTTGGCGCGCTGGATATCCTGGTCGCCAACTCCGGCCTGCAAAAAGACGCCGCCACCGTCGACATGACCCTGGAAGACTGGAACACCGTGATCGGCACCAACCTCACCGGCCAGTTCCTCTGCGCTCGCGCCGCCCTGCGGATTTTCACCCGCCAGGGCATTCGCCGAGGCGTGTCCCGGGCCGCAGGCAAGATCATTCACATGAGTTCGGTGCACCAACGCATTCCCTGGGCGGGCCACGCCAATTACGCCGCGTCCAAGGGCGGGGTCGATCTGCTGATGCAGAGCCTGGCCCAGGAAACCAGCCACCAACGCGTCCGCATCAACAGTATCGCCCCCGGCGCCATCCGCACGGCCATCAACCAGGACGCCACCGAGGGCGAGCAGGAACAGAAACTGCTGGAGCTGATTCCTTACGGTCGCGTCGGCGCTGTGGAGGACGTCGCCAACGCGGTGGTCTGGCTGGCCTCGGATTTGTCCGATTATGTGGTGGGCACCACGCTGTTCATCGATGGCGGGATGAGCCTTTATCCGGGGTTTCGCGACAATGGCTGATCATGACGAACCGCAAAGCCCCATCGAGAACCACGGCATCATCGGCGACATGCGCAGCGCCGCGCTGGTCAACGACCGAGGCAGTGTCGACTTTTTCTGCTGGCCGGAATTCGACAGCCCGTCGATCTTCTGTTCGCTGCTGGACACTCCGGAAGCGGGGATTTTCCAACTCGCACCAGACCTGCCGAACGCCCGCCGCCAGCAGATCTACCTTCCCGACACCAACGTGCTGCAAACCCGCTGGCTGAGCGACGGCGCCGTGGTGGAAGTCACCGACCTGCTGCCCATCGGCGACAGCGAGGATGATTTGCCGGTGCTGATGCGCAAGGTGCACATGACCGTCGGCAGCGCGACGTTTCGCATGCGCTGCGCGGTGCGGCATGACTACGCCCGGGCCGCCACCACTGCGCGCCAGGACGCTGCCCACATCTGTTTCGAGGCGCCGGGACAACCGAGCCTGCGCTTATGCTCCGATCAGCCCATGACGCTGGACGGCAATGCGGCGGTGGCCGAGTTCACCCTGGCGCAGGGCCAGAGCGCCGAATTCCTGCTGGGTGGCATCGACGACCCGCGTCTTCAGGACGATGTCAGCGCGATCTGCCTGGAACGCACCCTGGCGTTCTGGCGCGGCTGGATCGCCCAATCCACTTACCGGGGACGCTGGCGGGAAACGGTCAACCGCTCGGCCCTGGCGCTGAAGCTGCTGACCTCGCGCAAACACGGCGCCATCCTCGCCGCCGCCACCTTCGGCCTGCCGGAAACCCGCGGCGGCGAACGCAACTGGGATTACCGCTACACCTGGATCCGCGACGCCTCGTTCACCGTCTACGCGTTCATGCGCCTGGGTTTCGTCGAAGAAGCCAACGCCTACATGCGCTGGCTCCGCGGGCGGGTCAGCGACTGCTGCGATCAGCCGACCAAACTCAACATCCTCTACGGCCTGGACGGCAGGCTGGAGCTGCCGGAAACCGAGCTGCCACACCTGAGCGGCTTCGGCAATGCGCGGCCGGTGCGCATCGGCAACCTGGCCTACAAACAGGTGCAGTTGGACATTTTCGGCGAGCTGATGGACGCCGTGTACCTGGTCAACAAATACGGCGAAGCCATCTCCCATCAAGGCTGGAAACACACCGTCGATGTGGTCGACCAAGTGTGCAAGGTCTGGCAGGACAAGGATGTGGGTATCTGGGAAATGCGCGGCGACAAACAGCATTTCCTACATTCGCGGCTGATGTGCTGGGTCGCCGTGGATCGCGCCATACGCCTGGCCGAAAAACGCTCCCTACCCGCCCCGTTCGCCCGCTGGGACGAAACGCGCCAGGCCATCTACCAAGACATCTGGACGAACTTCTGGAACGACGAACACCAGCACTTCATCCAGCGCCTGGGCAGCACCGCCCTGGACGGCTCGATGCTGTTGATGCCGCTGGTGCGCTTCGTCAGCGCCTGCGACCCGCGCTGGCTCTCGACACTCGATGCCATCGAAAAAAACCTGGTGCGCGACGGCATGGTCTATCGCTACCGCAACGACGACAGCCCCATCGACGGCCTCAGCGGCATCGAAGGCTCATTCGCGGCCTGCTCGTTCTGGTACGTCGAATGCCTGGCCCGCGCCGGCCGCGTGGAAAAAGCCCAGCTGGAGTTCGAACAACTGCTGCGCTACGCCAACCCGCTGGGGCTCTACGCCGAAGAATTCGACAGCCACGGCTACCACCTGGGCAACACTCCCCAAGCCCTGACCCATCTTGCGCTGATCAGCGCGGCGAGCTTCCTGGATCGCAAGTTGAGCGGGGAGAAAACTCATTGGCAGCCGTGAGCTGGGCTTTTGTGGGAGCAAGGCTTGCCCGCGATGAAGGTGACGCGGTCATTGTGATCGTTCCCACGCTCCCGCGTGGGAATGCCGCCAGGGACGCTCCGCGTTCCGCTTTGGAGGGTGACGCAGAGCGTCACGGGATGCATTACCACGCAGAGCGTGGGAACGATCATGGTGTACTGGCTATTGTGTCGACTCAGCCAGTTCGAGGTCATCCAACGCACGGTTGGCCAGCAACTTGGCCAGCTCGATCAACTGCTGAATCCCCAACGCAACATGCCGCCGGGAACCTTCCAGATCGAACGTCAGGTCACTGACCAGCGCATCGGCCGAGGCCAGGGTTTCGCTGAGAGTGGTCAGCACGGATTCGGTGTTGAGGCCGGGGACCACGGTGAAAACCTGGCCGTCCTGGGTGTCGGGTTTGGGCGGGGTGGGCGACAAATGGATATTCAACGCCCGATCGGCGGCTTCACGGAGTTTTTTTGAATCGAGGGTGGTGTAGGCAGAGAGGTCTTCGGCGCGTGGAGGGTTGGGGGTGATCTTGACCATTGTGAAACTCCTGACTTGAAGTTGAGCTCACCCACCTCGTGACCAAACGAGGGTGGTGGGCTATACGCAGGTTGGTCAACCGGGAAGTCAGGCACCCGGCGCACTCGAAAGTGCCCCGCGCACAGCCCACCGCAAAGCATACCGACAAGCACACAAAAAAGCGCCGACATGCTGAGGTTGGCGCGTGTGCGCCTGACATTGGACGGGTGACCAAACCCGGTCGCTGATTTTGCAGCGACGAGCAAAGCCTATCCCCGCCCTTTCCTAACCGGCAACCGCCGCGACTCGTCAGAAAATTCCGGTTCGCCTATTTTTTTGTAGGAACACCGCACCACTGTGATGAGGGAATTTAACCCGCTGGACTGCACCCTGTAGGAGCTGCCGAAGGCTGCGATCTTTTGATCTTTCGCTTGAGATTCAAGTGTTAGGGGAAAGATCGCAGCCTCGTTGCACTCGACAGCTCCTACCAGCTCCTACACAGCACCTACGGCCCCATTTATCACCACGCCCCGTTTCGAGTTGCCAGCCCCCCAAACCCCTCCTAAGATCGATGCTCTCACGGGTGCAGCGGAGCTGCCCGATAAAAACCCGACTCAAGGACCTGACATGACCCATATCAAACGCCCCATCACCACCCCACCCCGAACAGGCCTGACCCGCGAAGACCTCTGGGAGAGCCAGGACCGGGGCCTGATTAAATGCTGGGAAATCGGCCGCGACCGCGCGGTGAAGTTTCCCGAACTGGCGCAACGCTGCCTGGCCGGTGAATTGCCGGTACTGGGCTGGAAAGGTGGCGTCAGCCGCAGCCTGAAGAAAAACGAAAAATTCGGCTGTCTCAAGTATCTCGCCCAATGGCAGGGCCTGCGCGGTGAAGACCTGGACATCGACCTGACCCAGGAGCGCACCCTCACCTGTTCCAGCACGAACATGATCGTGACGTTCACGCCGGATCGGGCCAAATACGTGAACCAGGAACCCGCCTGATCGCAATCGGGTAATGCCGGAGGCCAACATGAACCTCGATCCCAAGGTCAACTTCGCCGTGACGCCGCTGTTGCGCATAGCCTACGAAGAACACGGTCCCGCCAGCGGCGAACCCATCATCCTGCTGCACGGTTTTCCTTACGACCCCAGGGCTTTCGATGATGTTGCGCCCGCCTTGGCCGAGCGCGGCTACTGGGTCATCGTGCCCTACCTGCGCGGCTACGGCCCGACCCGGTTCAACAACCCGACCATCCTGCGCTCCGGCCAGCAAGCGGCGCTGGCCCAGGACCTGCTGGACCTGATGCACGCACTCTCCATCCCTCGGGCGGCGCTGTGCGGCTACGACTGGGGTGGTCGGGCGGCGTGTATCGTCGCAGCGCTGTGGCCCGAGCGCGTTCACTGCCTGGTGACCGGCGACGGCTACAACCTGCAGGATATTCCCCGTTCCACGCAGCCGCTGGACCCGGAAACCGAACATCGCCTGTGGTACCAGTACTATTTCCACACGGCGCGGGGTGTCGAGGGCTTGACCCAAAACCGACGTGAACTGTGTGAATTGCTCTGGCGCCTGTGGTCACCGACCTGGAAACGTGGCGCCGAACTGTATCCCCTCAGTGCTGCGTCGTTCGACAACCCGGACTTCGTCGACGTGGTGATCCACTCCTACCGTCATCGCTTCATGTACGCACCGGGCGACCCGACGCTGGAGTGGATGGAGGAACGGCTGGCGGCACAACCGGCCATCAGCGTGCCGAGCATTTCCCTGTGCGGTGCCGACGACGGCGTGGGGCCAGCGCAGGAACACGATGAAGACGCCGAACACTTCACAGGTTTTTACGAGCGCCGCGTGCTGGCCGGTGTCGGCCACAACATTCCCCAGGAAGCCCCCGAGGCCACGCTCAAGGCATTGCTGGATCTGCTTGAGGGCTGACGGCGAACCGCTCGCGATAGGCCTGTGGCGTCACCCCCATGGCCCGCAAAAAGCTGCGGCGCAAGGTTTCCTCACTGCCGAAGCCACATTGCACCGCCACCCGCTTGATCGACACAGCGGTGTCGGACAACAGGCGGCGAGCGGTTTCCACACGAATCAACTCCACCGCCCGCGCCGGGGTCTGGCCGGTGTCGGCGCGGTAGTGCCGCACAAAGCTGCGTTCGCTCATGCCCACCTCGGCGGCCAGGCTCGACAGGCCCAGGTCGCGGGTGAGGTTTTCGGCGATCCAGGCATGCAGGTCATCAAACCGACTGCCCTGCTTTTGCAGCGACAACGTCACGCTGAACTGCGATTGCCCACCAGGACGCTTGAGGAACACCACCAGGTGCCGGGCGACTTCCAGCGCCACCGCGCGGCCCAGGTCTTCCTCCACCAGCGCCAAGGCCAGGTCGATGCCGGCCGTGACCCCGGCCGAGGTCCAGACCGGACCGTCGTTGATGAAAATCGGGTTGGGTTCGACCTGCAACTGCGGATGCTGCTCGGCCAGTTGTTCGCAGCGGGTCCAGTGCGTCACCACGCGCCGCCCGTCCAGCCAACCGCTGGCAGCCAGCAGGAATGCCCCGGTGCACACCGACGCCACCCTTCGCGAACGCAGGCCGTGCTCCTTGACCCAGGCCACCAGCGCCGGATCCTTCGCCGCTTCGTACACGCCCCAGCCACCAGCGATCAACAGCGTGTCACTGCCTTCGCTCGGCAGCGGCTCGGCTAACAGCGCCAACCCTGCCGAGGACATCACCGCCCCGCCACCCACAGCGATGACTGTCGGCGTGTAGGGCAACGGCAAGCCTTGCTGGCGAGCCAGGTCGTTGGCCGAGGCAAACACCTGCAAGGGCCCGGTGACATCCAGCACTTGCACGTTGGCGAAGGCCAGCACATGAACGGTTTTCGATGGGTTGGGCATATTGGCGTGATTCGTGGGTTTATTGGCGTATACGCCAGAGCCTACGGATCTAAAGTAAAACCGTCCACCCCTCGGGCATCATCCAAAGGAGCACGCGACATGACGCTGCAGATCGGTTTGCTGTTATTCCCCCAAGTCCAGCAGTTGGACCTGACCGGCCCTTATGACGTACTGGCCTCGCTGCCAGACGTGAAGGTCCACCTGATCTGGAAGGACCTGGCGCCGGTCACTGCCAGCACCGGGCTGGTGTTGCTGCCCACCACCACGTTCGAAGACTGCCCGAAGCTCGACGTGATCTGCGTCCCCGGCGGGACCGGCGTCGGGCCTCTGATGGAAGACGAGCAGACGCTGGCCTTCATCAAGCGGCAGGCCGCCGAGGCGAAATACATCACGTCCGTGTGCACCGGTTCGCTGGTGCTGGGTGCGGCGGGCCTGTTGCAAGGCAAGCGCGCCACCACCCATTGGGCCTATCACAGTCTGCTGCAAACCTTGGGCGCGACACCGGTCAAGGATCGCGTGGTCCGCGATGGCAACCTGCTCACCGGTGGCGGCATCACGGCCGGGATCGATTTTGCCTTGACCCTGGCGGCCGAACTGTTCGACCAGGACACCGCCGAACTGGTCCAGCTGCAGCTCGAATACGCCCCTGCCCCGCCGTTCAACGCCGGCAGCCCGGACACCGCACCAACGCGCGTCCTGGAAGAAGCCCACCGGCGTACCGCAGAGTCGTTCCGGGTGCGCTCGCAGATCGCCCAACGTGCTGCGGCGCGGTTGGAACTGGCGTAACGCTAAGTCCCAGCCAGGCATGGCTGTGCTGTGCTGTGCTGTGGGAGCAAAGCTTGCTCGCGAAACAGGCGCCTCGATTTCTGAAAGACCGCATCGCCTCTATCGCGGGCAAGCCTTGCTCCCACACAGCCAACCTTGGGTTCATCACCCTTCCTGGCGATACAACACCATCCCCGCGTGATACAGCACACCCTCACGAAAATCCCCATCGGCGGTGAAACCGGTGTCGTCGTGGTATTCGATATGGT
The DNA here is from genome assembly GCF_001425105.1 of Pseudomonas sp. Root401. Classification (NCBI taxonomy): domain Bacteria; kingdom Pseudomonadati; phylum Pseudomonadota; class Gammaproteobacteria; order Pseudomonadales; family Pseudomonadaceae; genus Pseudomonas; species Pseudomonas sp. Root401. Next base: position 85,939 of record NZ_LMDO01000017.1, read on the forward strand.
CGTCCTGTAACCAGTAGTCGCCCTGGTAAGCGCTTTCACGCAAACCTCGCGCTTCGTCATAGCGTCCGCCCGGCAGTAGCCGATGGCGAATCACGCCATCAGCCGTCACCCACAGACCGACAAATTTGTCCTGGTCTCCAAAGGCCTTTCTCATAGGGCATCTCCTGTCTGGTAAACCGCGGTTCAGAACGGGCTGGCGGTGGGTCGCACGATCAGTTCGCTGACGTCCACATCCGCCGGTTGTTCGATGGCGTAGGCGATCGCCCGGGCGATGGCTTCGGCGGGAATGGAGATCCTGCGGAACTCGCGCATTTCGGCACGGCCACCTTCATCGGAAATGCTCTCGGCCAGTTCCGATTCGGTCACGCCAGGGGAAATCACCGTCACGCGCACATTTCCCCCGACTTCCTGGCGCAAGCCCTCGGAAATCGCCCGCACGGCAAACTTGGTGGCGCAATACACGGCGGCAGTCGGACTGACGGCGTAGGCACCAATCGAGGCGATGTTGATGAACTGGCCGCTGCGCTGGCGCTGCATCAGCGGCAGGCCGGCGGCGATGCCGTGGAGCACGCCACGGATATTGACGTCGATCATGCGGTCCCACTCCTCGACTTTCAGCGCCTCGAGCTTGGAGAGCGGCATGACCCCGGCATTGTTGATGATCACGTCGACCCGACCGAATCGCTCGACAGCAAAGTCGATCAACTGCTGGACATCCTCGCGGCGGGTCACATCCACGGCTTTGCAGACCGCCTGCTGGCCGATGGTTTCGAGTTCTTGCACCAGTGTTTGCAAACGATCGATGCGCCGGGCGCCAAGCACGACACGGGCACCGCGAGCCGCGAGCAACCGCGCCGCTGCTTCACCAATCCCGCTGCTGGCGCCGGTGATGACCACTACTTTGTTTTGAATATCGGACATGATGGTTTCCTCATCTGGATGTGTTGCCCCGGTGGGAGCGTTTTGACAGGTCCAGATTAGGGAACCGACCTTTGCCTGGGTTAGCCGGATCCTCCTGCGCACTTGCACGATCCTGTGGCGATAAAACCGACTCTGGCCGACAGCCGCGCAATCGGCTTTACTAGCGCGGTCCACTCAATTTGGCCTGGGAGATTGATCGGCATGTCGGTATCCACCTCCATCCACATTGCGCCAGACGACGGCGTCAGCCAGCGCCGCGCCGAACTGGCGAGCCTGATGAAGCGCTTTGCGCCGGAATACGGCGTCCACCCTACGGCCATCGAGGCCTTGTACCTGATCCGTAGCGACCAGCCGACCGAAGCCCTGCACACCGTGCACAAGCCTGGTTTATGCGTGATTATCGAGGGGCGCAAGGAAGTGCGCCTGGCGGACGAATGCTACGTGTATGACCCGCTCAATTACCTGGTCGTCTCGGTGACCCTGCCGCTGGCCGGCCAGGTGATTGAAGCCAGCCCGGAGCGCCCCTACCTGTGCATCCGCCTCGACATCGACCCGGCACAGATCTGCCGCCTGATTGCCGACGCCAGCCCTATCGGCGTGCCGGCCGAAAGAACCGGACGCGGGTTGTTCCTGGACCGTATCGATACGCCATTGCTCGACGCGCTGTTGCGCTTATTGCGGCTGTTGGACAGCCCGGACGATATCGCCACCCTCGCGCCGTTGGCCCAGCAGGAGATTTTCTACCGGCTGCTGCGTGGCACCCAAGGCCAGCGCTTGCACGAAATCGCCATTCCCGACACCCAGACCCATCGCATCAGCCGTGCCATCGAGTGGCTCAATACCCATTACGCCGAGCCGTTGAGCATCGACAGCCTGGCACAAATGATCAATCTCAGCCCTTCGGCGTTGCACCACCGATTCAAAGCCGTGACCGCCATGAGCCCGCTGCAATACCAGAAACAACTGCGCTTGCAGGAAGCCCGCCGGTTACTGTTGGCGGAGAACAGCGACGTTTCGTCAATCGGCTACAAGATGGGGTATGAAAGCCCTTCGCAGTTCAGCCGTGAATACAGCCGTCTATTTGGCGCCTCCCCGAGCAAGGATATCGCTCGTTTGCGTGCCCAGGCGCTGCAAGCCAGTAGCGCCTGATCCTGCACACAAACAGGATCAGGCAAAACCAGGACAGTATCCGTCTAACGCCCGCCCCCGCCTCGCCCCTAATCTGAACCCATGCAGCAAGACAACCGTCGCCACTGCAACGGGTTCAGCAGATCACGACATCTGAACGACCCGGCACTCAACCCTTGATATGACCGGAGTCTTTACCATGAAAACGTTCAACACCTTGATCGCCGCTACCACCTTCGCCCTGAGCGCCAGTGCGTTTGCCTTGCCGAGCCAGCAGCAAGACCGTTTATTTACCCAGGCTGGCGATTACCAGCAGCCTGTGGCCGCTGATGGTGCCGACAGGACGCCTGGGGGCCAGACCCTCGCTGCCGATGGCGCGGACCGGACGCCTGGAGGCCAGACTCTCGCCGCCGATGGCGCGGACCGGACGCCGGGAGGCCAGACCTTGGCCGCCGATGGCTCCGAGCGCACCATGACCCGGCGCCTGGCATGATCAGGCCACTTTTTGACAGACGAAAAAAAACCCGCCTAGGCGGGTTTTTTGAGGACCAATTTGACTCCCTGTCCGGCATTCCATGCCTGGTCCAATCATCCATGACCCCGAGCACTCCCTGTACCCAGTGGATGAACATAGATTAGGCCCATCGGTATTTTGGAAAAAGACGAGAACGTAGCAACGGCGTGTAAGCGTTTCGCTATATGACCTTCCCGGATTTTTTACGGGCGAAAAAAAACCCGCCGAAGCGGGTTTTTCCAAGACCATTACGACTCCCTGTCGATAGCTTTCCTTGCAAGGTCGATCGTCCCTGATCCTGAGCACTTCCTGTGCTTCAGTGGATGAGTCCAGATTACGCCTCGGATCCAAAACGAAATAGACGACATAGCTACCATCTCGTGTAAGACATTCGCTATACGCTCCCCTCCGAAAACCCTTAGCCCCTCAGCAGTCCCCGATCAAGACTTGCTCAGGAAGGCTTCAATATTGGCCATCTGCTCGTCCCAGCCACGGCTGTCCATGCGAAAAGCCTTGAGCCGGCGAGCCTCGGGAATGTTGTTGAAACCCGACTCCACGACTTTGAGCAAGGTACCGCCATCCATGTCTTCGAGTTCGAATAGCACCCGGGTTTCGGACTCTTGAGAGTAATCCACCTGCGGCTCGACCGCGTAAGGATGCCAGCGAAACGAGAACACCCGCTCGGGCTCCACCCGCTCCACCGCTACGTCCCAGATGAGATGCTCGTAACCTGGATAAGTGATTTGCCCCTGGGTACGCTCCCCTGCCACAAACCGTTTCCCCTCAAGGGCGACACCGAACCATTGGCCGAACGCTTCGGCATTGGCCAGGGCTCGCCAGACATGAGAGCGCGGAGCCTTGAGCAGGATCTTTCTTTCAATGCGGTCGGATGAATGCATGGGTCACCTCCTGTGTTTCAACAGTAGGCTTGTAAGACCACAAGGCCAACCAGAAAGTTGTATCAGGATCGCCTTCTTTAAAACTGCATGGAGCGATGTAAACTCACCCGGCGTTTTTCAACCCCTCAAGGAGAGACCAAACATGTCCCCGCGCTTGCTCCTGGCCCTGATGCCGCTGCTTTTCGTCACCGTTGCTCAGGCCGACGACTGCGCCGACGCCACCACTCAAGGCGAAATGAACCAATGCGCAGCCAAAGAAAACAAGGCCGCCGACAACGAGCTGAACAGCTTGTACAAGCAGATCACGGCACGTCTGAAGGACAATCCGGAGGCCAAGCAGATGCTGGTCAAGGCGCAGCGTGCCTGGATAGGCTTCCGTGACGCCGAATGCAATTTCTCCGCCTCCGGGGTCAAGGGCGGTAGCGTCTATCCGCTGATCTACAGCAACTGCATCACCGCCCAGACTAAAGCCCGGGTCGAGGCACTCAAGACCTATCTCAAGTGCAAGGAAGGGGATCTGAGCTGCCCGGTACCCGAGGCTTAAGGGCCGGATGCAAAAAAGGATGACCTCTACAGGTCATCCTTTTTTTTGGCCAACGCTTTCTATTGCAGGAAAAAACAAAACCCCTACCTGCATCAGCAGATAGGGGTTTCGGAATTTAATCTTGACGATGACCTACTCTCACATGGGGAAACCCCACACTACCATCGGCGATGCATCGTTTCACTGCTGAGTTCGGGATGGGATCAGGTGGTTCCAATGCTCTATGGTCGTCAAGAAATTC
>NZ_LMDO01000018.1:0-22011 GCF_001425105.1 Pseudomonas sp. Root401
CCTGGGTGTGCAGGCGTTCACCTTGCAGGTGCTGCTGTTGCCAGTTGGCGTAGTCGGCGTATTGCAGGGTCAGGGGCGGCAGCGGGTCGTCGAGCTGCTGGCTGAACGCGGCGTAGAGCGCGTTGAATTCACCGATCAACACCGCCACCGACCAACCGTCGGAGACGATGTGGTGCTGGGTCACCAGCAGGATGTGYTCGTCTTCGGCCAGGCGCAGCAGGCGGCCACGAATCAGCGGGCCCTGGCTGAGGTCGAAGGCGTCCCGGGCTTCGGCCTGGGTCAGTTGGGTCACGGCCGCTTGGCGAGCGTCGGCGTCCAGGGCTTGCAGGTCGTGTTCCTGCAGGGCGAAGCCGATGTCGGYGGCGGCGAAGCGCTGGCGGACCTCGCCGTCRCGGCGTTCGAAGGTGGTGCGCAGGCTTTCGTGGCGGGCGACGATACGGTCCAGGGCCTGTTGCAGGGCGTTGCGATCCAGGCGGCCRCGCARGTGCAGCGCGGCGGGCATGTGATAGGCGACGCTGGCGGCGTGGTCCAGTTGATCGAGGAACCACAGGCGTTGCTGGGCCAGGGACAGTGGCAAGGCTTGGTCGCGGGACACCACTTCGATGGGCTGGACCCGGGACTGTCCGGCCTGATCGACGCGCTGGGCCAGTTCGCTCAACGAGGCCTGGGCGAAGAGGGTACGCAGGTCGATCTCGACGCCAAGGTCYTGGTGCAGGCGCGCCTGCAACTGCACGGTCAGCAGGGAGTGGCCGCCGAGTTCGAGGAAACCGTCGTGGCGGCCGACCTGGTCCAGTTGCAGCAGGTCTTTCCAGATGTCGGCGAGGGCGATTTCGGTATCGCCCTGGGGGGCTTCGTAGGTTTTGCTGGCCAGGGATTCCAGGCCGGGGGCCGGCAGGGCGCGGCGATCGAGCTTGCCGTTGGGCGTGAGCGGCAGGGCATCGAGGTGGACGAAGGCGCTGGGCACCATGTATTCGGGCAGGTGCTTGAGNCGGCAGGGCGCGGCGATCGAGCTTGCCGTTGGGCGTGAGCGGCAGGGCATCGAGGTGGACGAAGGCGCTGGGCACCATGTATTCGGGCAGGTGCTTGAGCAGGGTGCTGCGCAGTTGTTCGGCCGGGATCGGTTCGCCGCAGACATAGGCGACCAGGCGCTTGCTGTCCGACTGATCTGGATGGTCTTCCCGGGCAATGACCACCACCTCACGCACACCCGGGCACAACGCCAGGGCCGCTTCGACTTCACCGATCTCGATGCGCAAGCCACGGATTTTCACTTGGAAGTCATTGCGGCCCAAATACTCCAGGGCTCCGTTGGCGAGCCAGCGGCCGAGGTCGCCGGTCTTGTACAGGCGCGCGTTCGGCGCCGTGCTGAACGGATCGGTGATAAAACGCTCGGCGCTCAACTGCGGTTGATTCAGGTAACCCCTTGCCACGCCGATGCCACCAATGTGGATTTCCCCGACAATGCCCAGCGGTTGTGGTGCGCCACGGCCATCGAGCACGTGCATCTGGATGTTGGCGATCGGCCGGCCGATGGGCACGCTTTCGCCAGGGTCACTGGCGCGGCACTGCCAGGCCGTCACGTCGATGGCCGCCTCGGTCGGGCCATAAAGGTTATGCAACTCGATCGCTGGCAGCTGCTGTTCAAAACGCCGTTGCAGGCTTCGGGGCAGGGCTTCGCCACTGCACAATACGCGCCGCAGGTCAGGGAAGGCCTGGCCGTCGTGGTGTTCCAGGAATAGGTCGAGCATCGACGGCACGAAGTGCAACATCGTGATGCCGGCCTGGCGCATCAAGCGGGCCAGGTAGTCCGGCTCCTGATGGCCGCCCGGGCGCGCCATGACCAGCTCCGCTCCGGCCAGCAGCGGCAGGAAAAACTCCCAGACCGATACATCGAAACCGAACGGGGTCTTTTGCAGCACCCGGTCGCTGGCCTCGACGCCGTATTCGTCCCTGGCCCACAACAGGCGGTTGACCACGCCAAGGTGTTCATTCATCACCCCTTTGGGGGTGCCGGTGGAGCCGGAGGTGTAGAGCACGTAGGCCAAGTGTCCGGGTGTCAGGCCCAGGGAGAGCGGATCCGGGTCGTGTTCGGGTTGAGCGGCCAGTTGGGCGGGATCGTCGAGCGCCAGCAGCGGCGCATTCGACGCGGGCAGCAGGTCCAGTAGCGCCTCGCTGGTCAGCACCGCCCGAGGGCTGCTGTCGTCGAGCATGAACGCTTGGCGCGCGCTTGGCAGGTCCGGGTCGATGGGCACGTAGGCGCCCCCGGCCTTGAGAATTCCCAGCAGGGCGACGACCATTTCCGGGCCGCGCCTCAAGCTCACGGCCACTCGCTCGTCCGGTTTGACGCCCAGCCCGATCAAACGATGGGCCAGTCGATTGGCCTGGCGGTTGAGTTGTTCATAGCTGAGCAACGGCCCGGCGTCGCCGCGTACGGCACAGGCGAGCGGGCGCTGTTCGGCTTGCTGTTCGAACAGCTGGTGGATCAACACATCCCGCGGATAGTCGCGGGCCGTGGCGTTGAATTCGACTTGCACACGTTGGCGCTCGGCCTGGCTCATCAGTGGGTAATGCCCCACAGGCGTTTCATGCTGCTCCAGCACCGCCTCGAGCATCGAGACGATGCGTTGTTGCAGGTGTCGGGCTTCTTCCAGGCTGAAGTAAGCGGTGTTGAAGTTGAAATCAAGGTGGACGTCTTCGAATGGATGGTAATCGCGCACGAAGATCGCCATGGGCGTCTGCTCATAACCGTTGTCCATGGTGATGACCGTGGACGAGGTGCCGCCGAACTGATCGTCGCCGTCCAGGCTTTCGAACGACAGGGACACGTCGAACAACTGGCGACGCCCGGTCTGGGCCAGGCGCAGGGTGCGATTGAGTTCGGCGATGGGGAAGCGTTGGTGACGGTAGCAGCGGCGCAATTGCCCGCCAGCGGCGTGCATCAGATCCAACAGCGAGGCGTCGAAATCGACGGGCAGGCGGATCGGGCTGACAGAGGAAAACATGCCGGCGGTTTCTTTCGCCCGGGCCGTGGTGCGGTTGTGCACGGGCATGCCGATGACGATTTCATCGACACCCACGGTGCGACAGAAATAGGTGGCGACCACGCTGATCAGCACATGGGCAACCGAGAGGCTGCGTTCGCTGGCAAATTGCGTCAACGCGTTGTACAGCGCCCGGGGCAGCATCGCCTGGACCTGGGCACTGGGCGCCAGTTCATTGGCCTGCCCGGTCTTGAAATCGGCCCGGCGCTGCAGCAGCGACGGCGGCATCTGTGCGTAGGTGTCCTGCCAGAACTGGCGGTCGCGCTCATAGCGGGACGAGGCCAGGTAAGCCCGGTCATCTTCCAGGAACGACAGGTAGGAATGCCCTTGGGCGACTTCATCGTTGCCGGCCAGCAACGCGTTGTAGGCCGAGCCCACGGCATGGCCGATCAGGGCCACGCCAATGCCGTCGGTGACCAGGTGGTGGTAGCGGGCGAGCCAATAATGGCGGTTCGGGCCGCAACGGACCATGCGTGCGTCCCAGAGCCGGCCCGTCAATGACTCAAAGGGTTGGCGAAAGGCGTCGCGCAGATAGTCCATGGCCAAGCCGGCGTCGGCGTCAGCCTCGGAGAATTCCACCACCTCCAGGTTCACCTTGACCTCGGGCAGGACTCGCTGGCGGCCGGTGCCACCTTCATGGCTGAAGCTCAGGCGCAGGGTGTCGTGACGATTTGCCACCAGCTCGATGGCTTTCTCGAACAATGCAATGTCGATCTGGCCCTTGATCTCCAGGGACATGCCGATGTTGTAGTAGGGCAGGTCCGGGTGTGCGAGCTGATCCAGCCAGATACCCTGCTGGACGGAGGCCAGTTCGTGGGACGCGGAGTCTTGGGTAGGCAACATATCGGTCGACGAATCCATTTCGGAGCACCTGCTTGCAGAATCAATTGAGGTTTTTCTCCGTTCGAATGGCAGTGGTGAAGGCCTGGACGACTGCCAGTCGGCGGAATCAATAGCCGTGGAGAAGGACATCGGGGGTGGTGTTAAGCGTTGGGGCGACGGGGGTGGCGAGGGCTGCGGTGCGAGCCGTCGAGGGTCCCGATCTGCCGTTCGGCTGCGCCTGACATCCCTTCACAAAGTGAGAAAAAATTAGAGCATCCGCCTTGGGATGTCTGTCATGGGAAGCAGGGACAACAGCGCGGAGCGCGGCTTTGCGGTGCTTGGGCGTGGTCGCGCGAGTCTGTTATACCAACGGCCCTGAGTGTGCTTGCGAGGGTCGAAAATGCCATTAACCGCCGAATCAGACCGCCCAGCGACGAAGTTCTGGAGCTTGTCCCGCTTTCCCAATCATCCGCAGGCCGGTGCGGTCGATGTGATCGATGCGCTGGTGATTTCCAAAGAGGAATTCACTCGCCGCTACGTCAATCGCAACCGTCCCTGCCTGGTCAAGAATGCGGTACGGCATTGGCCGGCTTTTCACAAATGGCAGCGCCTGGACTACCTCAAGGCGCACTCGCGCAATAGTGCGGTGGTGGTGCGCTCGCAGATTGTTTCCGAAGTCATCGGCTGGTCCAATCCACCCGTCAAGGCCGAGCTGACCGAGTACGCCAACACGGTCTATCGGGAAGTGCCGTTCCACCAGTTTCTCGACGACCTGAGCGAGGGCGATACGCCGTTGGTGGCCGACAGTTGCCGGTTCTCCGAAGGCTCGGCCATCGAACAGATGAAGGAAGACGTCGGTGGGTTACCGTTCATGCCGCAGTTGGGCAAGTCCCGGCACTATCCGCCCCATCGCAGCTTCCTGTACCGCAACTCTTATACCGATTGGCATTTCCATGTCGTCGATGAAACCTTCATGGCCCAAGTCGTCGGCGCCAAGGAGGTACTGTTGTTGCCACCGGACGAAGCCAGTTGGCGGGCCTTGCGCCCGGTGATCGAGGAGGCTGGCTACCTGTACGACATCGACACGGGGCGCTTCCCGGGCACTCGCGCGTTGCGGGCGCTGCGCACGGTGGTGGAACCGGGGGATGCGTTGTACATCCCGGTCTACTGGTGGCACGCCGTGCAGTCGATGGACGATGAATTTGGCGCCACCGTCGCGGCGACGTTCCCGACGCCGTTGCACGTCAGTGGCAACATCAGTTCGCCCATCGCCAGGCGGGTGTTGCGGACCTATCTGTTTTCCCGTTTTGCGCCGTTGGTGTTTGGCGCGGTGCTCTATTCTCTGGCCTATCGGCTACTGGACAAGTTGATCGGTGTCGTCATGCCTCGCGATGTGCGTCCATGAGTGTGGGGAGCGGCCGCCGGGGTTTTGACCTGGGACGTGGTTTCTATTTCCTCTGGTGCGGTGAGTCGCTGGCACTGGTGGGCACGGCACTGATGGAATTCGCCCTGGGCGTCTGGGTGTACAACCACACCGGTTCGGCGGTGGCCTTTGCCAACGTGGTGCTGGCGGCGACACTGCCGGCGGTGCTGTTCCTGCCTTTGGCGGGTGGCCTGGCCGACCGGATCAGCCACCGGGTGATCATTGTCTGTTGCGATGTGACCCTGGCGGTGTTGCTCCTGGGGGTCATGGCGCTGCTCTGGTTCGAACGCCTGGAACCGCTGCACCTGTACATTTTCAATTGCCTGGCGTCGATTGTCGGCGCCTTTCGCAAGCCGGCCTATCAGGCGGCTGTCAGTACGATTGTCGCGCCCGACAAGTTCACCCGCGCCTCGGGATTGATCAGTATCAGCAAGAATGCTTCGGCCCTGGTGGCGCCGCTGCTGGCGGGGGCGATCATGGCCAGTGCCGGGCTGGTGACGATCCTGGCGGTGGACCTGATGACCTTCTGCTCCGGCACCTTGCTGGTGATCAAGGCGTTCTCCCATGTACGAGGGGCGCCGGGGCGCGAGGACGACGCGCCAAAAGGCACGGTGTTCGGCGGGGCGGTGGGGAATGTCGCCGCGGCGCTGAAGTTCTTTGTCGCCCAGCGGCTGATGGCCGGGCTGCTGGTCTACACCATGATGCGCATGGCGCTGTTGTCACTGGCTACCTTGATGATGACGCCGTTGCTGTTGTCGACCCTGGGCAGCCAGGCCTTGGGCATGGCCTATACCTGGGCGGCACTGGGCGGTCTGGCTGGCGCGGGGCTGCTGATTTCGATGGGCAATCCACGTCGGTTGATGGTGCTGGTGGCGGTGGCCGATCTGTTGCTGGCAGCCTGTGTCGTCGCCTTGGGGCTGGTCTCGCAGGCTTTCGCCTACTGCGCGCTGGCCTTTGTCGCGATCACCATGGCGAGCATCGCCGACGCCAGCGTGAACTCACTATGGATGCGCAGGATCCCTGCGGATAATCGTGCCAGCGTGTTTGCGTTGATCAGCATGTTGACTATCGCCACCACCAGCCTGGCGGTGATCATCGGCGGTTTCCTGGTGGACCATTGGTTCCAGCCGGCACTGATGCCCGGCGGCCTTTACGCCGACTCGATCGGGCGTTGGCTGGGCGTGGGACCAGGGCGTGGCGTGGGCCTGCTGTTCGTGGTGGCCGGTGGGTTGTTCGCACTGCTGCCGTTGAGCGTTTTGCTCTATGGGCCGATGCGTCGACTGGATGAGCCGCCGGCGCCGATGGCCGCCCCGCGAATGATCGAAACCCCCCAGGCCGAGCCGCTGTAATGCCGGTCGGTCCCGGTGTACCTGATTCCCGTGACAGACAGGTCACGCCCGGTGGGGCACCCTTGGCAGGCTCTCCTGCTACGCCCCAAGCACCTGGCGGACAGGACCATCTGGCATCGCCAGCGGAATCGACAACCTCAATAAAAGGAGTACCTATGCGCCCGTCGTTTTATGATCCCAGCCGTTTTCCGCAACTCAAGCACCTGGCCGACAACTGGGAAGTGATCCGCGAGGAATTTCTGGCCCTCAATGCGCCGACCCTGACGATCAACCGCGTGGGCAAGCAGATCGCCGAGATCGTCGAGGAGATCGACGCTCACATGGCGGCTGGGGGGGAGTATGGCTGGCTCTGGGGATGGGGTGATGACATGGATATCATGCCGGAGTGGACCCAATACGGTCTGGTGGCCTACGACACTCCGATCCCCTACGCCCGCGATGCCATGCCCGGGACTATCGAGCTGCTGAGCAAGATTCCTGGTATCAAGCTTTGCGCTTTGTTGCGGATGGAGCCCAATGTGTTCCTCGGTACTCACTCTCATACCGGCACTTGGGAGGAGGGGCTGCTGCATATGCAACTGACCATCGATGCGCCTACCACGCAGAACTATGCCTACCTCAACGTCAACGGAAGTTTTAACCAGAGCACCAATGGCAATCTGGTGATTTTCGATGGGTCCCTGGATCACTTTGCTGTCAATGCGTCCAGGGCTCACCGGACGGTGTTGTATCTCGAGTTTCATCGTGAGAAGCATATGGTGGCTTGATGTTGACCGCGCTCGTGCCTTGGAATGATTTGCGGTGCCCACGGGATTGATGGTTATTGGTAGACCTGTGGGAGCGAGCCYGCTCGCGAAGRGGCCGGTACATCCGACATTTTCATCGAYTGGGCCACCGCCATCGCGAGCAAGCTTTGCTCCCACACTGGATTTTCAGCGAACACAAAATTCATGTGCACCCAGTCTCCCTGTGGGAGCGAGCCTGCTCGCGAAGGGGGCGGCACATCCGACATCTTCATTGACTGAACCACCGCCATCGCGAGCAAGCTCGCTCCCRCACTGGATTTTCAGCGGACACAAAATTCATGTGCACCCAGTCTCCCTGTGGGAGCGAGCCCGCTCGCGAAGRGGYCGGYACATCCGACATYTTCATYGACTGRRCCACCGCCATCGCGAGCAAGCTCGCTCCCACACTGGATTTTCAGCGGACACAAAATTCATGTGCACCCAGTCTCCCTGTGGGAGCGAGCCTGAACGCGAAGGGGGCGGCACATCCGACATCTTCATTGACTGAACCACCGCCATCGCGAGCAAGCTTTGCTCCCACAGATCTGATATCTGATGGGGGGCGACCGGAAGAGCCAGGTCGGCTATCAGGCCGCCTCGGAGAGGATGTTGATCTGGGACGCCCCGTTAACCACGCGGTAGCCGCGCTGGGCCATGGATGACCCTTCGCGGCGGCCCACGGAGCAATGCCTTCGTTCAGGCATGCCGAGCCTAGGCGAGGCACCGAGTGGTGGGGCAAAGCGTTTTTGGTTACTTTTGGCTGGTCCGGCTCCCGGCTCTTCCAAAAGTGACCCGCCGTTGGCGGAACCCTAAGTGGCCGTTAGCGAAGAAACGGATATTCACACCTTCAGGCCGGGTGACCCAATCCCACCGTCGATACAAGCGCCGACTCCAGAAAACGAAAAGCAGTCTGCTTCGAAACCAGGGTCGACTCGAAGAACGCCAAATGGCTGCCATTACGCTCCACATGCAACAAGGCATCACTGATGGACTCGGCAATGTGCTTGGAGCCACCAAGGTGGGTGGTTTCATCGCAGTCGCCGGCGACGACCAGCGTAGGCACGCTGATCTGTTCCAATCGCGATCTCAGCTCAGTCTTGTTCAGCGCATCGTTGAGTCGCGCATAGCGATAGAACAACTCTTCGTTGACATAGGGATAGAGCGCCGCATGGGCGATGGAGTCCGGAATGGTCGCCAGCGTCGCCTGATCCAGGAACAACGCCTGCAGGTCGCTGGCCTCGTTGCGGTCCACGGCGGCCGACTCCATCAGCCATTCGAAATTCTGCTGGTGGGCAGTGCGCAGGCTGTCGTCCCCCAGGTTGTAATCGCCGTGCCACAGGCTCAGGGAATTGACCCGGTCGGGGTGGGTGGCGGTCGCGCTGAGGGCGATCACCGCGCCACCGCAGATACCCATCAGGTGCGCGTTCTCCAGGCCATAGTGGTTCATCACATTGATCAGGTCGCCCACCTGGGCATCGGTGTCCACGGACAACTGGTCGAACGAGGTGCAGGAACCGAACAGCCCACGGGTTTCCCAGGTGACCACAAAAAACCGCTCGCTCAACGCATTGAACCAATCGCGGCACAGGTCGAACGGCATGCCGCAGGGCAGGGCGAGGACGATGGCCGGGCGATTTCGATCGGTGCTTGCATGGACCGACAGCGCCACGTTGTCGCGGGTAATCAGGTGCAGTGTCTCGACCTCGGGCACGGCACCGCTGAAATCGAAGTGTCTGACCAGACGCCCGAATGCCTTGGCATTTTCGACATCGTCGAAGTGGTCATAGGCAAACTCGAGCGCCTGGCAGATTTTCTTGCTGATGAACATCTCGAAAGACGACAGTTGCGCCTCGCCGTCATGCACGTACTGCACGGCTTTGACGCCGATCCTGGCGAACGCGGTGTTGACCGCGCGTTCCGTGGCTCTCACGCTGGAGGAGGCCTGGTCGGGCGCCACGTCACTGCCCTGGGCCAGAAAGCTCAGGCAGATAGGATCGGGCAAATGGATGGCAAGGTGCCTAAGCATCCTCACGGTCTCACACAGGCGCGTTGCTGCGTCGGTGGAAATAGTCATGGATTGGGGACTCCTGTCAGGCACGTTGCGCATGCCAACTGTCATGTGGCATTGAAAAGGTCAGACGGCTTCGAACTTCTTGCCTCGGGTGGTGTGGGTGACAAGGCGATTGTATTCAGGTGTCGTGTCGCCGATGACCTGCACCGCGCCGTACTTTTCAAGGCTGATACGTCCACCGTATTCCTCGATGTGGTCGGAGTCCGGGTAGATCTTCACGAACGATGGTACATAACGCGAGGCGAAGCCCATGCGCATGTCCTGGGACTCACCGCTGTGAGGGTAGGAGGCGTGCATCAGGGTCGACCAGAAAATGATGAACTGGCCGGCCTTCATCTGCATTGGCACGGCAGAGGCTTCATCGGGCTTCCAGTTTTCGTCGATCTGCAGCTGGCGATAGTCGTAGCCGAAGAAACCGCGCCGCACACCATCCTTGACCACCGAGCTGTTGTTGGCATCGGGGTCGTAGGCCATGCGCTTGGTTTCGTCGTAGTTCATGCTGTTCTGGGTGCCGGGAATGAACTGCAGGCAACCGTTGGCGATATTGGCGTCGGTGAAGGCGGTCCAGACGGTGATGGTGCCGCCGAAGTCTTCGTTTTCCGGCCACAGGATCTGCGGTTTGCCCGAGGCATTGGCGAAGGTGTCTGCCTGGTGCCAGTCGGTGCCTTCGTCGCCCGGGTATTTAGGGAAAAACTCGGTGCGCCAGCACAGTACGTCCGGGCCGAGGATGCTTTCGACGCGGTCACAGATTTGCGGACGGCAGATGTGGCTGGCGAGGAAGTCGTCGTCCAGGTGGCGATCGTAGTTGGCAATGTTGGTGCCGCCGGAAATCGCATCCAGGTCCTGGTACGCCGCGGCACTGCGGTCGAGCAGGCGCAGGCGGGTGCGTTTCCAGGTCTCTTTCATTTCTTCCGGGGAATAGGCGTCGAACGGTCCGATGAAACCGTTCTTTTCAAAGGACGCACGTTCTTCCGGGGTCAAGGCGAATTTTTTGCTCATGGGCTTTTCCTTTTCGATCAATGGGCTTGAACAAGGGAACGCTGGATACAACCGGCCAACACTTTGGCGGTCGCGCCGTCTGCCAGCACGCCGGGGTCGAGGTTGACCCGGTAATGGGCCTTGAGTGTGCTCAACGAGCGGATCAGGGCCAGGGAGGTGCCACCGAAGTCGAAGAAGTCATCGTTCAGGCCGATATTTTTCAGGCCGATGTCGTCCGACCAGACCTTGAGCACGAACTGCTCCTGTTCGGTGAGGCCCGGTTCGCTGGAATGGTCCACGGTCGAAGTGGCCAAATCGGGAGAGGGCAGGCGGCTCTTGTCGATTTTGCCGTGGTCGGTGACTGGCAACGCGGCCAGTGGGATGTAGGCCGAGGGGCGCATGTAGTCCGGCAGGTTCGCAGCCACCTGCGCCGCCACTTCGCTGCGCACCTGCTCGGTCCAGGCCGCCACGCCATGGGTCGGTACCACGTAGGTGACCAGGCGCCAGTCGCCATCGCCGTAATCGTGACCGGCCACGTGGGCGGCGGCTACGGCCGGGCTGGCTTGCAGGCACGCCTCGACTTCGCCCGGCTCGATGCGGAACCCACGGATTTTCAATTGTTCATCGCAACGACCGGCATAGCGGTACTCGCCGTCGTCCCCCAGCACCAGCAAGTCACCGGTGCGATAGGCACGGCTTGAGGTGCCTGGCAGCTGGACGAAGCGTTCGCTGTTCAGCGCGGGGCGATTCAGGTAGCCCAGGGCGACACCGGCGCCTTCGATATACAGCTCGCCGGCATTGCCTTGCGGCACCGGTTGCCGATCGGCGTCGAGCAGGTGCAGGCGCCAGCCATCCAGCGGCGCGCCGATGGACACCATGGCGGCGCTTTCCAGATCCTGGCCGCGCACCTGTTTGAAGGTGGTGTGGACAGTGGCTTCGGTGATGCCGTACATGTTGATCAAGGCCGGCTTCTGATCGCCATGGCGCTCAACCCACGGGCGTAGCACGGTGGCTGGCAGCGCCTCGCCGCCGAACACCACATAGCGCAGCGCCAGGGGCGCACTGCCAGAACGGTCAGCCTCATCCAGGCCGCGGAACGCCGATGGCGTCTGGCTCAGGACCGTCACGCCCTGGTCGGCCAGCCATTGACGCGTGCCACTTGGCGAGCGCGACACATCGTAGGGCACCACGGCGACATGGCCACCGTGGGCGAGGGCGCCCCAGATTTCCCACACCGAAAAATCGAAACCGATGGAGTGGAACATCGACCAGACGTCGTTTTCGGTGAAGGCGAACGAGCGCTGGGTACTTTCCAACAGGCGGCTGACGTTGCCGTGCGCCACCAATACACCCTTGGGTTCGCCGGTGGAACCGGAGGTGTAGATGACGTAGGCCGCGGCCTCGTCGGGGTTGCGCCGGTCGTTGCCAGGCAGAGGTTGCAGGGTCGGGCCGGCCAGCAGCTCGGCCAGGGACAGGACGCGTACGGACGCGCTTTGCGGCAGGTCGGCGAGTTCACCGATCATCAGGCCCAGGCCGCTGTCGCGCACGATGTGTTCGACACGTTTGCCGGGGTATTGCGGATCGACCGGGACGTAAGCGCCGCCGGCCTTGAGGATGCCCAGCAGGCTGATGACCAGGTCGACGCCACGTGGCAGGCACATCCCCACCAGCATGCCGTCCTGGACGCCTTCCTGGCGAAGCCTGGCCGCCAGCTGCGACGAAGCCGTGTCGAGTTGTGCGTAGCTCAATGAGCGAGAAGCGTCGGACACCGCGGTTCGCTCAGGGAATTCACGGGCCCGGGCGACGAATGTTTCATGCAGGAATGCACCGGGTGTGAGGGGGGCTGGCGCGGGGTTGACCGATCCGCCAGTGTTCTTAATCGGCATGACTAACGCTCCTGTTAAATGCCAGGCACAGCGTGCTTGCGTGTTGCGCAAACCGATGTACTCGAGACGTCGCTGCGACCCACGGCATCATTTGCGGTACCTGTGCAATTCGCAGCTCGCGCATTTCAGCACCGACTTTGTGTCGGCGTCTGTCGCGGGAAATGGGGACAAGCGAGGCTTATGCGGATCGACGTGCATCGGTGCATCGGTGCAATGGCTGGTGGTGGGCTCTGTTTTGGTGTGTATATCCGTTGCTGCGGTAACGGCGGCTTAGGGTTCCGCCCTTACGTGAGTCACTTTTTTCAGACGCCCAAAAAAGTAACCAAAAAGGCTTTGCCCCACCACTCGGCACCTCGCCTAGGCTCGGTGTGCCCGAACGAAGGCATTGCTCCGTGGTGCCCACTCCACAATGCCTGCGTTCGGCCAGTGTGGTTAACGGGGCGCCTGAGATCAACGTCCACCACGAAGCGGCCTGATAGCCGACCTGGCTCTTCCGGTCGTACACCCGTCAGATCTGTGGGAGCAAAGCTTGCTCGCGATAGCGGTGGCTCAGTCACATGGATGCTGGGCTGACTGGCCTCATCGCGAGCAGGCTCGCTCCCACAGGAGAAATGCGGTCTCACCCAGAACCAGGTCGGCTATCAGGCCGCTTCGCGGCGGACGTTGATCTCGGGCGCCCCGTTAACTTAAGTAACGGAAGATCAGAGCTTTCGGGAACGCTTAGGTAACCACCATTCCAACCTCTGTCCCGGTTTGCGGTGCCAGACATCACCCCTGATCAGTGTTTTTATCCTTGCCCGACGGTGGGGCGTATTAGTCCGGCCCTGCGACGTGGATCCGACGATCCGTGGTTCAGGAGTTATTCATGAGTCTTCAAACTGACGCATCGCCTGTCATGCCCGTTGACGGGATGGCGGATTCGCTTGTCTGGCCAGGTCACGGGGCCGGCGAATCGGTCAGGCTGTCGTTGCTCGCCGACGGTCTGAGTTTGCCGGTGGTGATCGAGCCGGCCGAACCGGGGTTGAATCCTTCGTTGTGGGCCAGCACCCATCGTGAAGCCATCGAAACGTTGCTGTGTCGCCATGGTGCGGTGCTGTTTCGCGGTTTTGACCTCGCCTCGGTGCCAGCCTTCGAGGCGTTCGCCGAAGCCTTGTCGCCTGGGTTGCACGGCAGCTACGGCGACCTGCCGAAGAAGGAGGGCGGACGTAACGTCTACCGCTCCACGCCGTATCCCGAGCGCGAGATGATCCTGTATCACAACGAGAGCTCGCACCTGGAAAGCTGGCCGCGCAAGCAATGGTTCTATTGCGAGCAGCCGTCCCGGGTGGGCGGCGCCACGCCATTGGCCGACATCCGCCAAGTGTTGCGGTGCCTGCCCTCGGAAGTGGTGGCCCGGTTCGAACAAAAGGGCCTGAGGTACAGCCGCACCTTCACCGCCGGTGTCGAGCCGAGCTGGGCCTCGTTCTTTGGTACCACCGACCGCGCGGCCGTCGAACAGCGTTGCCGGGAGCAGGGTACCGATTTCGAATGGCTCGACGACGAAACCCTGCAAGTGCGCACCCTCTGTCCGGCGGTTATCCAGCATCCGGTGACCGGGGAGCGGGCTTTTTTCAACCAGGTACAGCTGCATCATCCGTTCTGTCTCGGCGAGGAAATGCGCGAAGACCTGCTCGATATGTTCGGTGCCGACCGCCTGCCACGGATGGTCAGTTACGGCGATGGAACGCCGATTGAAGACGACGTCATGGCGTTGCTCGGCGAGGCCTATGAGGCCTGTGCGGTCAGGTTCGCCTGGCGCAAGGGCGATGTGGTGATGCTCGACAACATGTTGGCCGCCCATGCTCGCGATCCCTACGAGGAGCCGCGGCTTATCGTGGTGGCGATGGGCGAGATGACCGCCCGGGGCGATGTATGGCGACCGGCGTGAGCCCTTTCGCGATTCCATTCGAGGACAGCAACCCATGAAAGAGAAGAAAGCGAAGAAGCCCAAGGCGGGCTCGGTCATGCGCCTGTTGTGGCGCAACCATCCCTGGCTGACGCTCTTTACGTTGATCTGCGGTGTCATCAGCGGGGTGGCGTCTATCGCGGTGGTGAGCGTGATCAATGAGGCCATCCACAATGACGGCTCGCGCCTGCAGGCGCTGTACTGGTTCATCGGCCTCAGTGCCACGGCGCTGATTTTGCGCAATGGCGCAGCGTTGTTCCCGGCCTACGCCAGCATGCGCATCATGACGCGCTTGCGCATTGCGCTGTGTCGCAAGATTCTCGCCACACCACTGGAGGAAGTGGATCGGCGTGGTCCGCCCAATGTGCTGACGATGTTGACCAACGACATCCCGCAATTGAATACCACGCTGATCATCATGCCCACGATACTGGTGGAGACGACAGTCTTTCTGTTCGGCATCGGCTACCTGGCCTATCTGTCTTGGGTCGTGCTGGCCTTGACGGTTTCACTGATGGTCCTGGGGGTGGGGCTGTATCTGTTCTTCTTCTCCTGTGGCGTCAGGAACACTTCCCGGGTGCGGGATGAATACACCGCGTTCAATGAATACACCCACGCCCTGGTGTTCGGTCTCAAGGAACTCAAGCTCAATGGCGTGCGGCGCCGCTGGTTCGGTCGCTCGGCCATCGAGGCGTCTTCCACTCGTGTGGCGCGCTACAACTTTGTTGAGCGTCTGTGGTACACCGCCGCCGACAACGTCGGGCAATTCACGCTGTCGTTGCTGATCGGTTGCCTGCTGTTCGCCGCGCCCCTGGTCGGTGCCGTCGATCCGAAAATCATGACCGCCAGCGTCCTGGCGGTGTTGTACATCATGGGCCCGTTGTCGTTGCTGGTCGGGGCAATGCCCTTGCTGGCGGCGGGCCGCGTGGCCTGTACACGTCTTTCGGAATTCGGTTTCTCGATCAATGACCCGCACCCGGAGCCCATCGAGAACGACGTGCCCAAGGTTCATCTGCTGGAACACAAGAAGGCCTGGAGTCGCATCGAATTGAAAGCCGTGCGCATGCACTACCAGGAGCAGCACGCCGAGAGCGGTTTCTCCCTGGGGCCCATCGACCTGACGGTGCAGGCAGGCGAGTTGATCTACATCGTCGGCGGCAACGGTTGCGGTAAAAGCACCTTGGCCAAGATCCTCTGCGGCCTCTACATACCCCAGGACGGCGAGATCCAGCTCGATGGCAAGCCGGTCACGGATGAAAGTCGCAACGACTATCGCGATCTGTTCTCCGCGGTGTTCTCCGATTTCCATCTGTTCAACCGCCTCATCGGCCCCGACGAAGAGGACGGCAGCCCGACGCTGGCACGCAAGTACCTGGAAACCCTGGGGCTGGCCGACAAGATCAAGATCGAAGGGCTGGGGTATTCAACCCTGAAGGCCTTGTCCTATGGCCAGCAAAAACGCCTGGCGCTGGTGTGCGCCTACATGGAAGACCGATCGGTCTACGTACTGGATGAATGGGCCGCGGACCAGGACCCACCCTTCAAGAAGTTCTTCTATGAGGAACTGCTGCCCGACCTCAAGCGCCGTGGCAAGACGGTGCTGATCATTACCCATGACGACCAGTACTTCCAACTGGCCGATCGCATCATCAAGTTGTCGGACGGCCAGATCGTTTCCGACATCAACTGCGCCCTGCGCGACAAACGAGCCTGAATGTCCGTTTCGACAGCATCGTCCGGCTTGCGATGTTGTCGCGACAACACCTTTTTAAATGGATGAAAGACCCTCGGCATCATCTCGATCCGACACGAGCGAATCTGCTGTCGGTGGCGATGCCATGCCCGGACGACCCTCTCGTCCAGATGAACATCATCGACATCGTGCCGCGCTGGCTGCCTGCGCGGATCTGCATCAACTCCAGGCGTGCCTGTTGCGTTTATCCCGGGCAGCACTGACAAATCTCTGAGAAGGAACGTATGGAATTTATCTTTGCGCGTGCTGTGGGTGGCGTTGTTGCAACAGGCCTCTCGGCCGACCGGTGTGATGAAGAACGATGGGGCCGGAAGGCTCCGGACCGTTCGTTGCGGGTGTGCGTGTCGGAGGGGCAGGTATGAATCAGTTTCTCCAGCTCTCGACAAGCTACCCCCTGACGACAGCACAGCGGGACATCTGGCTGGACCAGATGACCAAGGGCGATTCCCCCCTGTACAACATTGGTGGCCATCTCCATATCCAGGGCGCCATCGATCCCGAGCGTTTTCAGCAGGCAGTCGACCTGTTGATTGAAAAATATGATGCCCTGCGTACGGTGTTGCACTACGGCGCCGACGGCGTGCCCCTGCAGACAATGGCCGAGACTTTGGAGGCGCGGGTTCCCGTACTGGATTTTTCGGATCGGCCTGACCCGGAGGCTGCGGTCCATGCCTGGATGCAACAAAGGATGGCGGTCGCCATCAGGTTGGATGAAAGCCCTTTATTCCGGTTCTATCTGGCTAAACTCGGTGACACGTCGTTTTATTTTGTGATGCACCTTCACCACATCATCCTGGACGGGTGGGGCGTCGGTTTGGTGCTCACTTCCCTGGGTGAACTCTATGACGCCCTGGAGAACGACCAGCCGCCTGACGTGTCGGCACCTTCCTATATCGGGTTCATCGACGAGGATGCCCGCTATCGTGATTCCCCTCGCTTCAAGCTCGATGAAGCGTACTGGTTGGACAAATACCAGGACGTTCCAGATCCTCTGTTCGTCGCGCGTCACCATGATCAACAGCCCGGGGCCCTGGCGCCCAGTGCTCAAGCGTTGTATCGCTTCGCCCACACCTTGAGCGATCGAATCGAGGTCCTGGCGCAAACGCATCAGGCGTCACGTTTTTCGGTGCTGCTGGCCGCACTGTATGTCTTTTTCATACGGACCACCCAGCGTGATGAGTTGGTAATCGGCCTGCCGATCCTGAACCGCCCCAATGCAACGTTCAAGAAAACGGCGGGGTTGTTCACGCAGGTCAGTGCCGTGCGGTTCAAGTTCGCCAGCGACTTGTCATTTGGTGAGTTGATACGTGGCGTGACCCGCACACTCAAACAGGACTATCGCAACCAGCGGTTCCCCCTGAGCGAGATGAACCGTTCGCTGGAGCTGCGGCGCGACAACCGTGCGCAACTGTTCGACGTTTCGTTCTCCTATGAGCAGGAAGATCGTCGGTTCATGTTCGGACAGGCGCCGGCTCATTTTGTGATGGGCTCGAACGGCCAGGAACAGATGCCGCTGTCCATCCATATCCGGAGCAATCCGCACGACGACAATGCCTGGCTGCACTGGATCTACAACGAAAGCTACTTCCAGGCCGATGAAATCGAGTCGATGGCCGATCGATTCATGCATGTGCTGGAGCAAGGCTTGCGCGACGATACGTTGCCGGTGGAGGGCTTCGTTCTACCGACTGCGGCCGAAGCGGACAGGCTCCAGGCCTGGAACGCGAGCGATGCGCGCACGTATGAGCATGACCACACGATCCATGGCCTGGTCGAAGCACAGGCGCGGGCGCAAGCTGACACGGTTGCGGTGGTGCATGAAGACCGCTGCCTGACTTATGGCGAACTCAACGCCCGGGCGAATCAGGTGGCGCACCGGTTGTTAGTCCTCGGCGTCCGCCCGGACGACCGGGTGGCGATCTGTGTCGAGCGCGGCCTGGACATGATCGTCGGCCTGCTGGGCATCCTGAAGTCCGGTGCCGGCTATGTACCGCTGGACCCGGCCTATCCCCGGGAGCGCCTGGCCTTCATGCTCGATGACAGCGCGCCGGTTGCCTTGCTGACTCAATCGACGCTGCAGGTTCAACTGCCGGCGCTGCAGGTTCCGGTTTTATTGCTCGACCAGGCCGAGACGGCGGGTATCAGCGCGCAGCCACGGTTCAATCCTGATGTGCGCGCCCTGGCCTCGCACCACTTGGCCTACGTGATCTATACCTCGGGCTCCACCGGGTTGCCCAAGGGCGTCATGGTCGAGCACCGTAACGTCGCCCGGCTGTTTTCGGCGACCCAGCCCTGGTTCGATTTTGGTCCGCAGGATGTGTGGGCGCTGTTCCACTCCTTTGCCTTCGATTTCTCGGTCTGGGAAATCTGGGGCGCATTGACCCATGGTGGCCGCTTGTTGGTGGTGCCGCAATTGATTAGCCGTTCTCCGCAAGATTGCTACACGCTGTTGTGCGAGGCCGGCGTCACGGTGCTGAACCAGACGCCAAGTGCGTTCCGGCAATTGATCGTGGCCCAGGGTGAGAGCGACCTGCGCCACAGCCTGCGCAAGGTGATCTTTGGCGGCGAAGCACTGGAAACCGGCATGCTCAAGCCGTGGTATGCCCGTGCGACCAATGCCGGGACGCAACTGGTCAACATGTACGGCATCACCGAAACGACGGTGCACGTGACGTATCGTCCGCTTGAAGCGGCCGACGCACAATTGACCGGCGTGAGTCCCATCGGTAAGCGTATTCCCGATCTGCGCCTGTACCTGCTCGACAAGTACGGCCAACCGGTGCCGGTAGGCGTGGAGGGCGAGTTGTATGTGGGGGGCGCTGGCGTGGCGCGGGGTTACCTGAACCGGCCCGAGCTAAACGAAACGCGATTCCTGGCCGATCCGTTCGATGGTGCGGCTCATGCGCGAATGTACCGTACCGGGGACCTTGGTCGCTGGCTGAAAAACGGTGAACTGGAATACCTGGGTCGCAACGATGAACAGGTCAAGATCCGTGGTTTCCGCATTGAACTGGGTGAGATCGAAGCGAAGCTGGTGGCATGTGCGCAGGTGCGCGAAGCCGTGGTGATCGCCCGTGAAGACAGCCCAGGGGACAGGCGCCTGGTGGCTTATGTGGTGGCCCACGCAGGTCGGCCACTCTCGGTGGCTGACTTGCGGGACCAGTTGCTGGACTTGTTGGCGGACTACATGGTGCCGAGTGCCTTCGTGTTGCTGGATGCGCTCCCACTGACGACCAACGGCAAGCTGGACCGCAAGGCGCTGCCGGCGCCGGATTCACAGGCCTATGCCCATCGCAGTTACGAAGCCCCGGAAGGTGAAGTGGAAACGGTTCTGGCCGGGCTTTGGGCCGAACTGCTGGGGGTGGAGCAAGTGGGCCGACATGATCGGTTCTTCGAACTGGGCGGCCACTCCTTGCTGGCGGTCAAGCTGATCGAGCGCATGCGCCAGGTCAAGTTGCACGCCGATGTAGGGGTTCTCTTTGGTCAGCCGACGTTGGCGTCACTGGCCGCCGCCACGGGTGTCAGCAATGGCATCGTGGTACCGGACAACAGGATTGCCCACGGGGTCGAACGCATCACACCGGACATGCTGCCACTGGCAACGCTGACCCAGGACGAGATCGATCGAGTGGTCGCGGCGTTGCCGGGCGGCGTGGGCAATGTCCAGGATATCTACGGGCTCGTGCCGTTGCAGGAAGGCATCCTGTATCACCACCTGGCGACCGAGGAGGGCGATCCGTACCTGTTGCAGATTCTGTTGCGCATCGACAGTCGCGAACAGCTCGATGCGATTGTGCAGGCCCTGCAAGTTGCGATTGAACGCCATGACATTCTGCGCACCTCGGTGGCGTGGGAAGGCTTGGGCGAACCGGTCCAGGTGGTCTGGCGCCAGGCACGGCTGACGGTCGAAGAGCTCAGGCTGGACGTGGCTGAAGGCGATATCGCTGGCCAGATGCAACGCCGTTTCGATCCGCGTCACACCCGCTTCGACCTGCGCCAGGCGCCGATGATGCGCATTCATTTCACCGAAGATGTCATCCACGGCAACTGGGTTGCGGTGTTGTTGTTCCATCACCTGATTGACGACGCCACCTCCCTGGGGATGTTGGGCAAGGAGATCGAGGCGCATCTGGAGGGCCGGTCGGCCGAATTGCCGGTATCGGTGCCTTACCGCAACTATGTGGCGCAGGTGCGGTTGGCGGGCAACCAAGAACACCATGAGGCGTTCTTCAGCGAGATGCTGGGGGACATAGACGAGCCGACATTGCCGTTCGGTCTGCGGGATGTGCAGGGCGACGGTGTCGGTGTCGAAGAGATGGTGTTGCCGCTGGCCGCCGACCTGGCCCAGCGGCTACGTACCCAGGCACGGCGCCTGGGAGTGAGTACGGCCAGTCTCCACCACTTGGCCTGGGGTCAGGTGGTGGGGCGTTTGTCCGGTCGCCAGGAGGTGGTGTTCGGCACGGTGCTGATGGGCCGCCTGCACAATGGGCAGGAAGCCGGCCATGCCCTGGGCATGTTCGTCAACACACTGCCCTTGCGCGTCGAGGCGGGAGGCCAGGGGGTATTGGCCGCGCTGAAAGCGACCCACGCACGGTTGGCGACGCTGCTGCGGCATGAACACGCGCCATTGTCCCTGGCGCAGCGTTGCAGCGGCGTCGTCGCGCCGACCCCCTTGTTCAGCGCGCTGATGAATTACCGGCAGACGGCCGTGGCGGCGCAGGCACACAAGGAGGTCGGTGAAGGGCGTCGCTGGGCCGGGGCGCAGATTCTGAGTGGCGAAGAACGCACCAATTATCCGCTGACCTTGTCGGTGGACGATCTCGGCGACGGCTTCAGCCTGACCGTTCAAGCGGTGGTCGAAATCGGTGCACGACGGATCGGCGCCTATATGGAAGCGGCCTTGACGAGCCTGGCGGCGGCGTTGGAGCGTGCGGTTGAATCGCCACTGGCGGATTTGACGATTTTGCCGGCATTGGAGAGCGAGCAACTGCTGGTGACGTTCAACGCCACCGAGGCCGATTATCCGCAGCAGCAGACGATCCATGGGTTGTTCGAAGACCAGGTYCAGCGTACGCCGGATGCCGTGGCGGTGATCCGGGGCGAGCAGCGCCTGAGCTATGGGGAACTGAACGAACGGGCCAACCGCTTGGCCCATTACCTGCGNCAGCGTACGCCGGATGCCGTGGCGGTGATCCGGGGCGAGCAGCGCCTGAGCTATGGGGAACTGAACGAACGGGCCAACCGCTTGGCCCATTACCTGCGCAAACAGGGCGTGGAGCCGGATTCGCGGGTGGCGATCTGCGTCGAGCGCGGTATCGACATGGTCGTAGGGCTGCTGGCGATCCTCAAGGCCGGTGGCGGTTATGTGCCGCTGGATCCGGCGTATCCGCTGGACCGTATCGCCTACATGCTGGATGACAGCGCGCCAGCGGCCGTGTTGGCGCAGACGGAAACCCTTGAATTGCTGGCGGAAGCATCGATGCCAGTGATCAATCTCGACAGCGGGCTATGGCAGGACGAATCCGTCCAGAATCCGGATGTCGCTGAGCTGACGTCCTCGCATTTAGCCTATGTGATCTACACCTCCGGTTCGACCGGTCTGCCCAAGGGCGTGATGATCGAACACCGCAACACGGTGAACTTCCTGACTTGGGCGCATCGCTCGTTTGACGCTCAAACCCTGTCGAAAACCCTGTTCTCGACCTCGNGGCGTGATGATCGAACACCGCAACACGGTGAAYTTCCTGACTTGGGCGCATCGCTCGTTTGACGCTCAAACCCTGTCGAAAACCCTGTTCTCGACCTCGCTGAACTTCGACCTGGCCGTCTACGAGTGCTTTGCCCCGTTGACCTCGGGTGGCAGCATCGAAGTGGTCACTAATGTGCTGGAACTGCAACAGGGCGAGCACGAYATCACCCTGATCAACACCGTGCCCTCGGCGCTCAAGGCGTTGCTGG
>NZ_LMDO01000018.1:22039-32081 GCF_001425105.1 Pseudomonas sp. Root401
GGTCAACGTCGCCGGTGAAGCGCTCAAGCGCAGCCTGGTGGAGACGTTGTTCGAGCAGACCCAGGTCAAGCGCCTGTGCAACCTCTACGGTCCTTCGGAAACCACGACCTACTCAAGCTGGGTATCGATGGCCCGCGAGGATGGSTTTGCCGCSCACATCGGCAAACCGGTGGCCAATACTCAGTTCTATCTGCTGGATGAGTACAAGCAACCGGTGCCGCTGGGCGTGCCGGGCGAAATCTACATCGGTGGTGCTGGGGTGGCGCGGGGTTATTTGAACCGCGACGACCTGACGGCTGAACGCTTCCTCAAGGACCCGTTCAGCGCGGCTTCGAACGCACGCATGTACAAAACCGGCGACTTGGGCCGCTACCTGCCGGATGGCAACATCGAATACCTGGGCCGCAACGACGATCAGGTGAAGATCCGTGGTTTCCGCATCGAGCTGGGCGAGATCGAAGCCAAGCTTGCGCAACACGACGCCTTGAACGAAACCGTGGTCCTGGCCCGTGAGGACGTGCCGGGCGACAAGCGCCTGGTGGCCTATTTTACTCAGCATTCGCCAGGCGAAGCGGTAGAAATCGAAACCCTGCGCGCCCATCTGCAGGCATTGTTGCCGGCCTACATGGTGCCAGTGGCCTACGTGCACCTGGAGGCCTTGCCGCTGACCCCCAACGGCAAGCTCGACCGCAAGGCCCTG
Organism: Pseudomonas sp. Root401; assembly: GCF_001425105.1. Lineage (NCBI taxonomy): Bacteria > Pseudomonadati > Pseudomonadota > Gammaproteobacteria > Pseudomonadales > Pseudomonadaceae > Pseudomonas > Pseudomonas sp. Root401. The sequence goes on from NZ_LMDO01000018.1 coordinate 22,740, forward strand.
CCGGCGCCGGACCTTGATGCGTTGGTGACGCGTGGCTACGAGGCCCCGCAAGGCGAAACCGAAACCACCCTGGCGCAGCTCTGGCAAGACCTGCTCAAGGTCGAGCGCGTCGGTCGTCACGACCATTTCTTCGAACTGGGCGGCCATTCCCTGCTGGCCGTCAGCCTGATCGAGCGGATGCGCCAGGCCGGGTTGAGCGCCGATGTGCGCNGGTCGTCACGACCATTTCTTCGAACTGGGCGGCCATTCCCTGCTGGCCGTCAGCCTGATCGAGCGGATGCGCCAGGCCGGGTTGAGCGCCGATGTGCGCATACTATTCAATCAACCGACCTTGGCTGCCCTGGCCGCCGCAGTGGGCACCGGCAACGAGGTGACTGTCCCGGCAAACCTGATTCCTCTGGGTTGCGAACACATTACCCCAGCTATGCTGCCACTGGCGACGTTGAGTCAGGAGGCCATCGACTGCATCGTATCGACGGTGCCGGGCGGTGCGCGCAACGTGCAGGACATCTATCCGCTGGCGCCGCTGCAGGAAGGCATCCTTTACCATCACCTCGCCGCCGAACAAGGCGACCCCTATGTGCTGCAAGCGCAGTTCACCTTTGATAGCCGCGAGCGCCTCGCCGCTTTCACCCAGGCCTTGCAGGGGGTGATCGACCGCCACGACATCTTGAGGACCTCCATGGCCTGGGAAGGGCTGGACGAACCGGTGCAAGTGGTCTGGCGCAAGGCGGTATTGGGTGCTGAACACGTCGTCCTGCAACATGAGGACGGTGACATTCTCAGTCAGTTGAAAGCGAGCTTCGACGTCAGTCACCACCGCCTGGATATCCGCCAGGCGCCGTTGATGTGCGTTCGGTTCGCAGAGGACGTCGTCAACCGACGTTGGCTGGCGACCCTGCTGGTCCATCACATGGCGCTCGACCACACGGCGTTGGAAGTGATGCGCCACGAGATACAGGTGCACTTGCTGGGCCAGGCCAATCAGTTGGGCGAGGCGGTGCCTTACCGCAACTATGTGGCCCAGGTGTGCCAGGGCGTAAGTCGTGAAGAGCACGAAACGTTTTTCCGCGCGATGCTCGGCGACATCGACGAACCGACGCTACCGTTCGGCTTGCAGGACGTCCGTGGCGATGGCAGCGGTATCGAGGAAGCCCAACAGGCGATCTCGACGGATCTGAGCCGCCGTCTGCGCCTGCAGGCGCGCCAATTGGGCGTGAGCGCCGCGAGCCTGTATCACTTGGCTTGGGCCCAGGTGCTGGGTCGGGTTTCGGGTCGTGAAGAGGTGGTGTTCGGCACTGTGCTGATGGGCCGGATGCAGGGCGGCGAGGGCGCTGATCGGGCATTGGGCATGTTCATCAACACGTTGCCGATCAGTGTGCAAGTCGGTGCGCAAAGTGTGCGGGCCGGTGTACTGGCGACCCATGCGCGGCTGAGCGGGCTGTTGGGCCATGAGCATGCTTCCCTGGCGTTGGCCCAGCGTTGCAGCGGCGTGGTTGCACCGACGCCATTGTTCAGTGCATTGCTCAACTACCGTCATTCGGTTGCCGAACCTAACGCGTTCCAAGCGTCGTCGAGCTGGGAAGGGATCGAGGAACTGAGCGGCGAAGAACGCACCAACTATCCACTGGTGCTGTCAGTGGACGATCTCGGCGAAGGTTTCAGCCTGACCGTTCAGGCAGTGGCCGAAATCGGCGCACGGCGGATTGGCGCCTATATGGAAGCGGCATTGACGAGCCTGGTCGTGGCCTTGGAGTGTGCGGCAGGAACGTCATTGTCTGATTTGACGATCTTGCCAGCGGCGGAGCGTGATCGGTTGCTGGTGACGTTCAACGCTACCGAGGCTGACTATCCGCAGCAGCAGACGATCCATGGGTTGTTCGAGGCGCAAGTCCAGCGTACGCCGGAGGCTGTCGCGGTGATCCGTGGTGAGCAGCGCCTGACTTATCACGAGTTGAACGAACGGGCCAACCGTTTGGCCCATTACTTGCGCAAGCAGGGCGTGGAGCCGGATTCGCGGGTGGCGATCTGCGTCGAGCGCGGTATCGACATGGTCGTAGGGTTGCTGGCGATCCTCAAGGCCGGTGGCGGTTATGTGCCGCTGGATCCGGCGTATCCGCTGGACCGTATCGCCTACATGCTGGATGACAGCGCGCCGGCGGCCGTGTTGGCGCAGACGGAARCCCTTGAATTGCTGGCGGAAGCATCGATGCCAGTGATCAATCTCGACAGCGGGCTATGGCAGGACGAATCCGTCCRGAATCCGGATGTCGCTGAGCTGACGTCCTCGCATTTRGCCTATGTGATCTACACCTCCGGTTCGACCGGTCTGCCCAAGGGCGTGATGATCGAACACCGCAACACGGTGAACTTCCTGACCTGGGCCCATCGTTCGTTCGATGACGCCACGTTGTCGAAAACCCTGTTCTCGACCTCGTTGAACTTCGACYTGGCCGTCTATGAATGCTTCGCCCCGCTGACCTCGGGCGGCAGCATCGAAGTGGTCACTAATGTGCTGGAACTGCAACAGGGCGAGCACGAYATCACCCTGATCAACACCGTGCCCTCGGCGCTCAAGGCGTTGCTGGAGTCGGGCGGTGTAGGCGAGGGCGTCGACACCGTCAACGTCGCCGGTGAAGCGCTCAAGCGCAGCCTGGTGGAGACGTTGTTCGAGCAGACCCAGGTCAAGCGCCTGCAACAGGGCGAGCACGAYATCACCCTGATCAACACCGTGCCCTCGGCGCTCAAGGCGTTGCTGGAGTCGGGCGGTGTAGGCGAGGGCGTCGACACGGTCAACGTCGCCGGTGAAGCCTTGAAACGCAGCCTGGTGGAGACGTTGTTCGAGCAGACCCAGGTCAAGCGYCTGTGCAACCTCTACGGTCCTTCGGAAACCACGACTTATTCGAGCTGGGTGTCCATGGCCCGCGAGGACGGGTTTGCCGCNCGGGCGAAATCTACATCGGTGGTGCTGGGGTGGCGCGGGGTTATTTGAACCGCGACGACCTGACGGCCGAGCGTTTCCTGAACGATCCATTCAGCAATGTTCCCGATGCCCGCATGTACAAAACCGGCGACCTGGGCCGCTACCTGCCGGACGGTAACATCGAATACCTGGGCCGCAACGACGATCAGGTGAAGATCCGTGGTTTCCGCATCGAGCTGGGGGAGATCGAAGCCAAGCTCGCGCAACACGACGCCTTGAACGAAGCCGTAGTCCTGGCCCGGGAAGACGTACCGGGCGACAAGCGCCTGGTGGCTTATTTCACCCAACTATCGCCGAACGAAACAGTTGAAATCGAAACCCTGCGTGCCCACCTGCAAGCGCAGTTGCCAACCTATATGGTGCCTGTCGCTTACGTGCGTCTGGATGCCTTGCCGCTGACTCCAAACGGCAAACTCGACCGCAAAGTCCTGCCGGCGCCGGACCTCGACGCGCTGATCACCCGTGGCTACGAAGCCCCGCAAGGCGAGGTCGAGACTACCCTGGCGCAAATCTGGCAAGACCTGCTGGGCCTGCAACAGGTCGGTCGCCACGATCACTTCTTCGAACTGGGCGGGCATTCGCTGCTGGCCGTCAGCCTGATCGAGCGGATGCGCCAGGCCGGTTTGAGCGCCGACGTGCGTATCTTGTTCGGCCAGCCAACCCTTGGGGCGTTGGCGGCGGCAGTGGGAGGCAGCAACGACATCGTGGTGCCAGTCAATCGGATTGCGCCCGACTGCGAGCGGATTACGCCTGACATGCTGACGCTGACCAGCCTCGACCAGGACGCCATCGAGCGCATCGTGTCGAGCGTGCCGGGCGGTGCGCGCAACGTGCAGGACATCTATCCGCTGGCGCCGCTGCAGGAAGGCATCCTTTACCATCACCTCGCCGCCGAACAAGGTGACCCTTACGTGCTGCAAACGCAGTTCGCCTTCGACAACCGCGAACGCCTCGACGCGTTCATCCAGGCCCTGCAAAGCGTCATTGACCGCCACGACATCTTGAGGTCATCCATGGCCTGGGAGGGGCTGGACGAGCCGGTTCAAGTGGTCTGGCGCAAGGCGGTACTGGGTGTTGAACACGTCATCCCGCACCATGGGGAGGGTGACATTCTCAGTCAGTTGAAGGCGAGCTTCGACGTCAGTCACCACCGCCTGGATATCCGCCAGGCGCCGTTGATGTGCGTCCGGTTCGCAGAGGACGCCGTCAACCGGCGTTGGCTGGCGACCTTGCTGTTCCATCACATGGCGCTCGACCATACGGCGCTGGAAGTGGTGCGGCACGAGATGCAGGCGCACCTGCTGGGCCAGGCCGGCCAATTGGGCGAGGCGGTGCCTTACCGTAACTATGTGGCCCAGGTATGCCTGGGTGTGAGTCGTGAAGAACACGAAGCGTTTTTCCGCGCGATGCTCGGCGACATCGACGAACCGACGCTGCCGTTCGGCCTGCAGGATGTTCGTGGCGATGGCAGCGCTATCGAGGAAGCTCGACAGGCTGTCGCGACCGACTTGAGTCGACGCCTGCGGACCCAGGCCCGTCGCTTGGGGGTAAGTGCGGCAGCCTTGCATCACCTGGCCTGGGCCCAGGTGCTGGGCCGGGTCTCGGGGCGCGAAGAGGTGGTGTTCGGCACCGTGCTGATGGGACGGATGCAGGGCGGCGAGGGCGCCGACCGGGCACTGGGGATGTTCATCAACACCTTGCCGATTGGCGTGCAGGTCGGTGCGCAAAGCGTGCGCGACGGTGTATTGGCGACCCACGCACGGCTGACCGGCCTGTTGGGCCATGAACACGCCTCCCTGGCGTTGGCCCAGCGTTGCAGTGGAGTCATGGCTCCGGCGCCGTTGTTCAGCGCATTGCTCAATTACCGCCATTCGGTCGCCGAGCCCATCGCGCTGCAAACCTCGCCAGCTTGGCAGGGTATCGAAATACTGGGGAGCGAAGAGCGCACCAATTATCCGTTGACGATGAGCGTCGATGACCTGGGTGAAGACTTCGGCCTGACGGTGCTGGTCGAGTCCCGGGTCGGTGCCCAACGCATCTGTGGCTATATGCAAGTGGCGCTGGAAAACCTGGTCGAAGCGCTGGAACATGCGCCGCAGACGCCGATGCACAGCCTGGCAATATTGCCGCCGGCCGAACGCAAGCAATTACTCGAGACCTGGAATGCGACAGGGGCGACCTATACCCATGACCCGCTGATCCATCGGCAGTTTGAAGCCCAGGCCGAGGCCAACCCGCAAGCGGTGGCGGTGGTGTATGCAGACCAGACACTGACTTATGGCGAACTCAACGCCCGGGCGAACCAGCTCGCGCATCACCTGTTGGCTTTGGGCGTCTGCCCGGACGACCGGGTGGCGATCTGTGTCGAGCGCAGCCTGGAAATGGTTGTCGGCCTGTTGGGCGTACTGAAAGCCGGGGCCGGTTATGTGCCCGTGGACTCGGCCTATCCGGCGGAACGTATTGCCTACCTGCTGCAGGACAGCGCACCGGTCGCGGTGTTGGTGCAGACCGTCACCGACGGCTTGCTGGCCGATGCCTCGGTGCCGGTCATCGATCTCGATAGCGCCGATTGGCAGGACGAATCCGTCTCCAATCCCGAGGTGCCGGGGCTCGAAGCCCGTCACCTGGCGTATGTGATCTACACGTCCGGTTCGACCGGTCTGCCCAAGGGCGTGATGGTCGAGCATCGCAACCTCAGCAACCTGGTGGGTTGGCATTGCCAGGCCTTCGATGTGAAACGCGGCAGCCGCACCTCCAGTGTCGCCGGTTTCGGTTTCGATGCGGCGGCCTGGGAGATCTGGCCTGCGTTGTGTGCGGGTGCGACGTTGCTGTTGCCGCCGGCTCAGGCGGGCAGCGAGGACGTCGGCGCGCTGCTCGATTGGTGGCAGGCCCAGGCGCTGGATGTGTGCTTCCTGCCCACACCCATTGCCGAATACGCGTTTGGCCGCAACCTGGGGCACGATCAACTGCGCACCTTGCTGATTGGCGGCGATCGCCTGCGCAAACTGCCGGCCGATTTGCCTTTTGAACTGATCAACAACTACGGCCCCACGGAAACGACGGTGGTGGCCACCTCGGGGCGGATCGATGCCTCGCAGGCGGTGTTGCATATCGGCAGACCGGTGGCCAACACCCAGGTCTACTTGCTCGATGCCCACCTGCAACCGGTTCCGGTCGGCGTGGCGGGTGAGCTGTACATCGGTGGCGCCGGGGTTGCCCGGGGCTACTTGAATCGTGCGCAATTGACCGCCGAGCGCTTTGTGAAGGACCCGTTCAGCCCCATGCAGGACGCGCGGATGTACCGCACCGGTGACCTGGGGCGCTACTTGCCGGACGGCAACATCGACTATCTGGGGCGCAACGACAGCCAACTGAAGATCCGTGGCCTGCGTATCGAACTGGGTGAAATCGAGGCCAGGCTTGGCACGTGCTCCGGTATCCGGGAGGCTGTTGTCGTTGCTGTGGGAGAGGCCTCGGATGACCAGCGCCTGGTGGCGTACTACACGGCGCACGACGGCCTGGATCAGGCGTTGACGGCCGAACGCCTGCGCGAACAATTGCAGGTGCACCTGCCCAGTCACATGGTGCCGGCGGCCTACGTGCGCCTGGACGCCTTGCCCCTGACCCCGAACGGTAAACTCGACCATCGGGCCTTGCCGGTCCCTGACAGTGATGCCTATTCGGGCCGCGGCTATGAAGCCCCGCAAGGCGAGGTCGAAACGGCGCTGGCGCGGATCTGGTCCGAGCTGCTCAAGGTCGAGCAGGTGGGGCGTTACGATAACTTCTTTGAACTGGGCGGGCATTCGCTCATGGCCGTCGGCCTGATCGAGCGGATGCGCCAGGTCGGCTTGAGTGCCGACGTGCGCGTGCTGTTCAGTCAACCGACCCTGGCGGCGCTGGCCGCCGCCGTCGGCAGTGGCAGCGAGGTCAGTGTTCCGGCGAATTTGATTCCCTCGGACTGTGAACACATCACCCCGGCCATGTTGCCGCTGGTCACTCTGGACCCGCAGGCTATCGAGCGCATCGTGTCGACCGTACCGGGCGGTGCGCGCAACGTGCAGGACATCTACCCGCTGGCCCCGCTGCAGGAAGGCATTCTTTACCATCACCTCTCGGCCGAGCAGGGCGATCCCTACCTGCTCCAGACACTGTTCGCTTTCGAGACCCGGGGCCGCCTGGAAGACTTCTCGCGCGCGTTGCAACAGGTCATTGATCGTCACGACATTCTCAGGACATCGATACGCTGGGAAGGGTTCGAGCAACCCTTGCAGATTGTCTGGCGCAAAGCCCTGCTGAGACGGCAAGAGGTCCCACTGGACCCGGTCGACGGCGATGCCGCGGCGCAACTGTATGAGCGTTTCGATTCCAGGCACCACCGCCTGGATATTACCCAGGCACCGATGCTGCGTCTTGTGTATGCCTACGACACGGCCAATGACCGCTGGCTGGCGATGCTGCTGTTCCACCACATGACGCTGGACCACACCGCGCTGGACGTGATGCAACAGGAAATACAGGCCTGTCTCTCGGGAGAGGCGGCGCAGTTGGGCGCCGCGATACCGTATCGCAACTATGTGGCCCAGGCCCGCCTGGGTGTGAGTGGCGAAGCCCACGAAGGTTTTTTCCGCGACATGCTCGGCGACGTCGCCGAGCCGACGCTACCGTTCGGCTTGCAGGATGTGCAAGGCGATGGCAGTGGCATCGAGGAGGTCCGCCAGGACGTCGCGGCCGACCTCAGCCGTCGGCTACGGCTCCAGGCGCGTCAGCTCGGGGTGAGCGCGGCGAGCTTGTATCACCTGGTTTGGGCACAAGTCCTGGGCAAGGTGTCGGGCAAGGACGATGTGGTGTTCGGTACGGTGCTGATGGGCCGCATGCAGGGCGGTGAGGGCGCCGATCGGGCGCTGGGCATGTTCATTAATACGCTGCCCTTGCGAGTGAACGTGGCGCAAACCGGTGTCCGTGCCAGCGTCAAGGCCACCCATGTACGATTGACTGCGTTACTGGGGCATGAGCATGCCTCATTGGCGCTGGCGCAACGTTGCAGCGGTGTGCAAGCGCCAACACCGTTGTTCAGTGCCTTGCTCAACTATCGCCATACCGGGACAACAACCGCGATCGAGCTGTCGTCGGCCTGGAACGGTATCCAGGTACTCAGTAGCGAAGAACGGACCAACTACCCGTTGACGTTGTCGGTGGACGATCAGGGCGAAGCGTTCAGCTTTACCGTCATGACCCCTGCACGCATTGGTGCGCAGCGATTCTGTGGTTATGTGCAGCACACCCTGGAAAACCTGGTCGACATGCTCGAACAGACGCCGGACCTGCCCTTGCAGCACGTGTCGATCCTGCCGGCCTCGGAGCGCGAGCAATTGCTGGTGACGTTCAACGCTACCGAAGCCGACTATCCGCAGCAGCAGACGATCCATGGGTTGTTCGAGAACCAGGTCCAGCGTACGCCGGAGGCTGTCGCGGTGATCCGTGGCGAGCAGCGCCTGAGCTACCGTGAGTTGAACGAGCGGGCCAACCGTTTGGCCCATTACTTGCGCAAGCAGGGTGTGCAGCCTGATTCGCGGGTGGCGATCGACATGGTCGTGGGGCTGCTGGCGATTCTCAAGGCCGGCGGTGGGTATGTGCCGCTGGATCCGGCTTATCCGCTGGACCGGATTGCCTACATGCTGGACGACAGCGCCCCAGCGGCGGTATTGGCCCAGGGCGCCACGGTTGGGCTGTTGACCGATGCCCCAATGGCGGTGATCAACCTCGACGGCGAGCTGTGGCAGGACGAATCCGTCCTGAATCCAGAGATTACCGAGCTGACCTCGTCGCATCTGGCCTATGTCATCTACACCTCGGGTTCGACCGGTCTGCCCAAGGGCGTGATGATCGAACACCGCAACACGGTGAATTTCCTGACTTGGGCGCATCGCTCGTTTGACGCTCAAACCCTGTCGAAAACCCTGTTCTCGACCTCGTTGAACTTCGACTTGGCCGTCTATGAATGCTTNGGCGTGATGATCGAACACCGCAACACGGTGAACTTCCTGACTTGGGCGCATCGCTCGTTTGACGCTCAAACCCTGTCGAAAACCCTGTTCTCGACCTCGTTGAACTTCGACTTGGCCGTCTATGAATGCTTCGCCCCGCTGACCTCGGGCGGCAGCATCGAAGTGGTCACTAATGTGCTGGAACTGCAACAGGGCGAGCACGATATCACCCTGATCAACACCGTGCCCTCGGCGCTCAAGGCGTTGCTGGAGTCGGGCGGTGTAGGCGAGGGCGTCGACACGGTCAACGTCGCCGGTGAAGCGCTCAAGCGCAGCCTGGTGGAGACGTTGTTCGAGCAGACCCAGGTCAAGCGT
>NZ_LMDO01000018.1:32123-136384 GCF_001425105.1 Pseudomonas sp. Root401
CGACCTGACGGCCGAGCGTTTCCTGAACGATCCATTCAGCAATGTTCCCGATGCCCGCATGTACAAAACCGGCGACCTGGGCCGCTACCTGCCGGACGGCAACATCGAATACCTGGGCCGCAACGACGACCAAGTCAAGATCCGTGGTTTCCGCATCGAGCTGGGGGAGATCGAAGCCAAGCTCGCGCAACACGCTGCCTTGAACGAAACCGTGGTCCTGGCCCGTGAAGACGTGCCGGGAGACAAGCGCCTGGTGGCCTATTTCACTCAGCATTCGCCAGGCGAAGCGCTAGAAATCGAAACCCTGCGCGCCCACCTTCAGGCATTGTTGCCGGCCTACATGGTGCCAGTGGCCTACGTGCACCTGGAGGCCTTGCCCCTGACACCGAACGGCAAGCTCGACCGCAAGGCCCTGCCAGCGCCTGAGCTCGACGCGCTGATCACCCGTGGTTATGAAGCCCCGCAAGGTGAAACCGAAACCACCCTGGCGCAGCTCTGGCAAGACCTGCTCAAGGTCGAGCGCGTCGGTCGTCACGATCATTTCTTCGAACTGGGCGGCCATTCCCTGCTGGCGGTTACGCTGATCGAGCGGATGCGCCAGGCCGGCTTGAGCGCCGACGTGCGTATCCTGTTCGGCCAGCCAACCCTCGCCGCGTTAGCGGCGGCAGTGGGTGGCGGCAATGAAATCGACGTGCCGGCCAACGGCATCCCGTTCGGCTGCGAGCGGATCACGCCTGACATGCTGACGCTGACCAATCTCGACCAGGACGCCATCAACCTCATCGTGTCGACCGTGCCGGGTGGGGCGCGCAACGTGCAAGAGATTTACCCGGTGGCACCGCTGCAGGAAGGCATTCTTTACCATCACCTGGCGGCCGAGCAGGGCGATCCCTATGTCTTGCACGCGCAGTTTGCCTTTGACAGCCGCGAGCGCCTCGACGCGTTCATCCAGGCCTTGCAAAGCGTCATTGACCGCCACGACATCTTGCGCACCGCCATCCTCTGGGAAGGTCTCGACGCGCCTCGACAAGTGGTCTGGCGCGAAGCGCGGCTGGGCCTTGAAGAACTGCTGCTGGACCCACAGGCCGGAGCGATCACCCAACAGCTGCAGCACCGATTCGACGCCCGGCACTATGCCCTGGACATGACCCAGGCACCGCTGATGCGCCTGGCCTTTGCACAAGACAAGCCGAACCAGCGCTGGGTCGCGATGCTGTTGTTCCATCACATCGCCCTCGATCATGCGGCGCTGAAAGTGGTACAGGCTGAAATGCAGGCGCATTTGCTGGGGCAGGCCGGTCAATTGGACGTCCCGGTACCGTATCGAAACTACGTGGCCCAGGCTTGCTTGAGGGGGGATCGTGAAGCGCAGGAAGGGTTCTTCCGCGAGATGCTTGGCGATGTCGACGAACCCACGCTGCCGTTCGGCTTGCAGCAGGTGCAGGGTGACAGCGATGACATCGAGGATGCGAGCCTGGTGCTCGACAGCGACTTGAGTCGTCGGCTGCGGCGCCTGGCACGCCAGTCAGGCGTGGGCGTCGCCAGCTTGCATCACTTGGCCTGGGCACGCGTGCTGGGACAGGCGTCCGGCAAGCAGGACGTGGTGTTCGGTACCGTACTGATGGGCCGGATGCAGGGCGGCCAGGGGGCTGACCGCGCCTTGGGCATGTTCATCAACACCTTGCCCCTTCGTGTGAGCGTGGGCGACCAGGCCGTCAAGACCGGCATCAAGGCGGTCCACGGGCAATTGACCGCACTGTTGGGTCATGAGCACGCCTCGTTGGCACTGGCCCAGCGTTGCAGCGGCGTGGCTGCGCCGCTGCCGCTGTTCAGCGCGTTGTTGAACTACCGCAACTCCAGCGAACAGACCGATACCGAGGCGGCATTGTCGGCCTGGCAGGGCATCGAGACACTGGGAGGCGAAGCACGTACCCACTACCCCTTGACGCTGTGTATCGACGACTTGGGTGAAGATTTCGCCCTGACTGTCCTGGCCACGAGCGGTGTCGGTGCGCAGCGAGTCTGTGCCTACATGGCAACCGCGCTGCAAAGCCTGGCCACAGCATTGGAATCCAACTCTGCATCGCGCTTGCACACGCTGGCGGTACTGCCGCAAGCCGAGCACCAACAGGTGCTGATCGATTTTAACGCCACCACTCGACGCTACCCCCAGGACAGGACCGTCCATGGCCTGTTTGAGGCACAGGCCAAGGAACGTCCGGAAGCCATTGCCGCCGTACACAATGCCCAAAGCCTGACGTACACCGAGTTGAACCACCGGGCCAATGGCCTGGCCCGTCATCTGGTCGACCTGGGTGTGCAACCGGGCGATCGGGTGGCGATTGCCCTGGAGCGTTCCATCGAGCTGTTGGTCAGCCAATTGGCGATTCTCAAATGTGCTGGCGTCTATGTACCGTTGGATGTCAGCGCGCCTCTGGAGCGTCAACAGTTCATGGTGCAGGACAGCGGGGCGCAGGTCGTGCTGACGTTGAGCATGGCGGTAGCGCCTGAAGCTTCGCAACGGGTGGATCTGGATACGCTTGTCTTCAATGAAACTACCGATAACCTCGACCTGACGCAAAGCAGCGAGTCGGTGGCCTACATCATGTACACCTCCGGTTCCACAGGCACCCCGAAAGGCGTGCTGGTGCCGCACCGGGCGATCAACCGGCTGGTGATCAATAACGGTTACGCCGAGTTCAATGCCGAGGACCGGGTGGCCTTTGCCTCCAACCCGGCGTTTGACGCCAGTACCCTTGACGTCTGGGCGCCGTTGCTCAATGGCGGTTGCGTGGTGGTGGTCGACCAGGACGTGCTGCTGACACAAGACCGTTTTGCGGCGTTGCTGCAAGAACAGTCGGTCAGCGTATTGTGGATGACGGCCGGCCTGTTCCATCAATACGCCGCCGGACTGATGCCGGTCTTCGCTCAGTTGCGCTACCTGATCGTCGGTGGCGACGTGCTCGACCCAGCAGTGATCGGCCGGGTCCTGAAAGACGGCGCGCCGCTGCACCTGCTCAACGGCTATGGAGTTGCGCTACCTGATCGTCGGTGGCGACGTGCTCGACCCAGCAGTGATCGGCCGGGTCCTGAAAGACGGCGCGCCGCTGCACCTGCTCAACGGCTATGGCCCGACCGAAGCCACCACCTTCACCACCACCCACGAAATCAAAGCCGTAGGCGAGGGTGGAATCCCGATTGGTCGTCCGATTGGCAATACCCGCGTCTATGTGCTGGACGCCAACCAACAGCCGGTGCCCATCGGCGTGGCCGGCGAGCTGTACATCGGTGGCGATGGCAATACCCGCGTCTATGTGCTGGACGCCAACCAACAGCCGGTGCCCATCGGCGTGGCCGGCGAGCTGTACATCGGTGGCGATGGTGTGGCGAAAGGGTATTTGAATCGCCCCGAGCTGAGCGCCGAGAAGTTCGTCAGCGATCCGTTCAATGCCGGTCCCGGTGCGTTGCTGTACCGCACTGGCGACCTGGCCCGCTGGCGCGCGGACGGCACGGTGGATTACCTGGGGCGTAACGACGACCAGGTGAAGATCCGTGGTTTCCGTATCGAACTGGGCGAGATCGAAGCTAGGTTGACCCTGCATGACGAGGTCCAGGACGCTGTGGTGCTGTTGCGCGAAGACGCCTCGGGTGAGAAACGCCTGGTGGCGTACTTCACCCCGCATACCCTGGACGTTGCGCCACACATCGAGACCTTGCGTACTCATTTGCAGGGGCAATTGCCGGACTACATGATTCCGGTGGCCTATGTGCGCCTCGACGCGCTGCCGTTGACCGCCAACGGCAAGCTCGATCGCAAGGCGCTGCCGGCGCCGGACAGCGACGCCTACGTCAGCCGTGAATATGAAGCTCCGCAAGGCGAGGTCGAGCAGCTATTGGCACAACTCTGGGCCGAGCTGCTCAGGGTTGACCAAGTGGGTCGCCACGACAATTTCTTCGAACTGGGCGGCCATTCGCTGCTGGCGGTGACGTTGATCGAACGCATGCGCCAGGTCGGCTTGAGCGCCGACGTGCGGGTGTTGTTCAGCCAGCCGACCCTGGCCGCACTGGGCGCGGCCATCGGCAGTGGTCGGGAGGTGGCGGTCCCGGTAAACCGGATTGTCCCGGACTGTGAACGGATCACCCCGGACATGCTTACGCTGATTCAGCTTGATCAGGCGGCCATTGACCGGGTCGTGGCAACGGTGCCGGGAGGGGCGCCGAACGTGCAGGACATCTACCCGCTGGCGCCGCTGCAGGACGGTATTCTCTACCATCACCTGGCCGCCGAGCAGGGCGACCCCTATGTGCTGAAAACCGTGTTCGAACTGCAAAGCCGCGACCGGTTGGCGGCGTTTGTGGATGCGCTGCAATACGTCATCGACCGGCACGACATCCTGCGCACCAGCGTGGTGTGGCAAGGCTTCGACGCGCCGATCCAAGTGGTATGGCGCGAAGCGAGACTGCATCTGGAAGAGATCGCCCTGGACATTGCCGAGGGCGAGATCGCGGCGCAGTTGCAGGCGCGTTTCGACCCGCAACACTACCGGCTGGACATCACCCAGGCCCCGTTGATGCGCCTGGTCTTTGCCGAAGACACGATTAACCAGCGCTGGGTCGCGGTGTTGTTGTTCCACCATATGGCCCTCGACCACACGGCGCTGGAAGTCGTGCAGCACGAGATGCAGGCGCACCTGCTGGGCCAGGCCGACCAACTGCCCGTGGCGATGCCGTACCGCAACTATGTGGCGCAAGCGCGCCTGGGCGTGAGTCAACAAGAGCACGAAGGGTTCTTCCGCGAGATGCTCGGCAATGTCGACGAGCCGACCTTGCCGTTCGGCTTGCAGGACGTGAGCGGCGGCGGACAAGACATTGAGCATGTCCGGCAGGTTGTCGAGGCGACGTTGAGCCAGCGTCTGCGGGCACAAGCCCGGCAGCTGGGCGTGAGTGCCGCGAGCCTGGTCCACCTGGCCTGGGCGCAGGTACTGGGACGTGTATCAGGCAAGGACGATGTGGTGTTCGGTACGGTCCTGCTGGGCCGGATGCAGGGTGGCGATGGCGCTGACCGGGCGCTGGGCATGTTCATCAATACCTTGCCGTTGCGGGTCGAAGTGAGCAGCCAAGGCGTGCGCGACGGGGTGAAAGCCACTCACGCACGGCTGACTGGGTTGTTGGGCCATGAACACGCTTCGCTGGCCTTGGCCCAGCGTTGCAGTGGCGTGGTTGCGCCGCTGCCGCTGTTCAGCGCGTTGCTCAATTATCGGCACAGCGCCAGCGCATCGGCCGAGGTCTCGAATGAAACCCTGGCCGCGTGGGCGGGTATCGAGTTCCTGGGCAACGAGGAACGGACCAACTACCCGCTGACCCTGTCGGTGGATGACCTGGGCGACGGCTTCATGTTGAGCGCCCTGGTGTCGCAGGGAATCGGTGCGGCGCGCATCTGCGCCTACATGCACACGGCCCTGGAAAGCCTGGCGCAAGCCCTCGAACACGCGCCCCAGACGCCACTCAACCGCCTGGAGATCCTGCCAGACAGCGAACGTAACCAGCTATTGGAGGATTTCAACGCCACCAAACGCGCCTATCCCCACGAGCAAACCGTCCTGGCGCTGTTCGAGGCCCAGGCCGCGCACCTGCCGCACACGATTGCGGTGGTGCACGGGCAGCGCCAAGTGACTTACGCGCAGCTGAACGAGCGGGCCAACCGCCTGGCCCATCACCTGATCGGCCTCGGCGTGCAGCCGGATGACTGCGTGGCGATCCTGTTGCCACGCTCCATCGAGCTGCTGGCCAGTCAACTGGCGATCCTCAAGTGCGCGGCGGCCTACGTGCCGCTGGACCGCAACGCCTCCCTGGAGCGCCAGGGCTTCATGCTCGCCGATTGCCAGGCCAAGTGCCTGCTGACGTTCAGTACCGAGGCCGTGCCCGACGGCGCTTCGCGCATCGACCTGGACACGCTGGACAGCCAGGGGCCGCTGCACAACCCGGCATTGGCGCAGTCCAGTGAATCGATCGCCTACATCATGTACACCTCGGGTTCCACTGGCACCCCGAAAGGCGTGCTGGTTCCCCATCGGGCGATCAACCGCCTGGTGATCA
The DNA here is from genome assembly GCF_001425105.1 of Pseudomonas sp. Root401. Lineage (NCBI taxonomy): Bacteria > Pseudomonadati > Pseudomonadota > Gammaproteobacteria > Pseudomonadales > Pseudomonadaceae > Pseudomonas > Pseudomonas sp. Root401. The sequence continues at coordinate 38,220 of NZ_LMDO01000018.1, forward strand.
ACAACGGTTACGCCGACTTCAACGAACACGACCGCATCGCCTTCGCCTCCAACCCGGCGTTCGACGCCAGCACCATGGACGTCTGGGGCGCCTTGCTCAATGGCGGGCAAGTGGTGGTGATCGACCATGAAACCCTGCTCGAGCCTGCGCAGTTTGCCCAGGTGCTGGAGGATTCGGGCGTCACGGTGCTGTTCGTGACCACGGCGATCTTCAACCAGTACGTGCAGCTCATTCCGCAGGCCATCGGCGGCTTGCGCATCCTGTTGTGCGGCGGCGAGCGGGCCGATGTGGCATCGTTCCGGCGTTTGCTGGAGCTGGCCCCGGATCTACGCCTGGTGCACTGCTATGGCCCGACCGAAACCACCACCTACGCCACCACCCTTGAGGTGAAGGCCGTGGCGGTGGATGCCGAATGCGTGCCCATCGGCGGACCGATCGGCAACACCCAGGTGTACGTGCTCGATGCGCGCCAGCAGTTGGCACCGCTGGGTGTCGTCGGCGAGATGTACATCGGCGGCAAAGGCGTGGCCAAGGGTTACCTGAACCGGCCGGACCTGACCGCGGAAAAATTCATCGCCGACCCGTTCAGCCATGAACCTGATGCGTTGCTATACCGCACCGGTGACCTCGGCCGCTGGTTGCCGGACGGCAGCCTGGAATGCCTGGGGCGTAACGACGACCAAGTGAAAATTCGCGGTTTCCGCATCGAGCTGGGCGAGATCGAAGCCAAGCTGGTGGCCTGTGAGGGTGTGAGGGACGCGGTGGTGCTGGTGCGGGCCGATGAGTCGGGCGAGAAGCGTCTGGTGGCCTATGTCATTGCCCAACCGCAGGTGACGCTGGGCGTGGCCGGGTTGCGCGAGCAATTGTCCGCGACCCTGTCGGACTACATGGTGCCGGCNCTGGTGGCCTATGTCATTGCCCAACCGCAGGTGACGCTGGGCGTGGCCGGGTTGCGCGAGCAATTGTCCGCGACCCTGTCGGACTACATGGTGCCGGCGGCGTTCGTGATGCTGCCGGCGTTCCCGCTGACGCTCAACGGCAAGGTGGACCGCAAGGCGCTGCCGGCACCGGATGCCGAGGCGTACGCCAGCCAGGCCTACGAGGCACCGCAGGGCGAGATCGAACAGGNGCTCAACGGCAAGGTGGACCGCAAGGCGCTGCCGGCACCGGATGCCGAGGCGTACGCCAGCCAGGCCTACGAGGCACCGCAGGGCGAGATCGAACAGGTCTTGGCCGACCTGTGGGCCGAGCTGTTGAAAGTGGAGCGGGTCGGTCGCCACGACAATTTCTTCGAACTGGGCGGCCATTCGCTGCTGGCGGTGACGCTGATCGAACGCATGCGCCAGGCTGGCTTGAGCGCCGACGTGCGGGTGCTGTTCAGCCAACCGACTCTGGTCGCACTGGCGGCGGCGATTGGCAGCGGCAGGGAAGTCAGCGTGCCGGCGAACCTGATTCCCTTGGATTGCGACCGCATCACTCCCGAGCTGTTGCCGCTGGTCAACCTGTCCCGGGACACCCTCGACCAGATCGTCGCCACGGTGCCGGGAGGTGCGCGCAACGTGCAGGATATCTATCCGCTGGCACCGTTGCAGGAAGGGATTCTTTATCACCACCTGGCCGCCGAACAGGGTGACCCCTATGTGTTGCAGTCACAGTTCGCCTTCGATAACCGGGAACGCCTCGACGCGTTCATCGGGGCGCTGCAAGTGGTGATCGATCGCCACGACATCTTGCGCACCAGTGTGGTCTGGGAAGGGTTGGATGAGCCGGTGCAGGTGGTTTGGCGTCAAGTGGTGCTGGAGCCGCAGTGCATTGTTGCCGATACCACGGCTGGCGACGTTGTCACGCAATTGGCCAGCCGTTTCGATGCGCGGCACAGTCGCCTGGATTTGGGTCGGGCTCCGCTGCTGCACCTGGCTTACGCACGGGATGAAGCCCAGGATCGCTGGGTCGCGATTTTGTTGTTCCATCACCTGGCCCTGGACCACACCGCCCTGGACGTGATGCAGCACGAGATGCAAATGCACCTGTTGGGCCAGGACGAACACTTGACCGCATCGGTGCCGTACCGCAACTACGTGGCCCAGGCTCGCCTGGGGACGAGTGAACAGGAACACGAAACATTCTTCCGCGACATGCTCGGCGATATCGACGAGCCGACGCTGCCATTCGGCCTGGCCCAGGTCCAGGGCGACGGGCACGGCATCGAGGAAGCGAAAGTGTTTGTCGATGACGCCTTGAGCCTGCGCCTGCGGGCTCAGGCCCGCCAGCTGGGCGTCAGTGCGGCCAGCCTGGTCCATTTGGCCTGGGCTCAGGTCCTGGCGGTGGCGTCGGGCCAGGAAAGCGTGGTGTTCGGTACGGTCTTGCTGGGCCGGATGCAAGGCGGCGACGGGGCCGACCGGGCCTTGGGCATGTTCATCAACACCTTGCCGATCTGCGTGCCCGTGAATGAGCAAAGCGTGCGGGACGCGGTGAAGGCCACCCATGCGCGCCTGACCGGATTACTGGGGCATGAGCATGCTTCCCTGGCCTTGGCCCAACGCTGCAGCGGCGTGGCCTCTCCAGCGCCGCTGTTCAGTGCGCTGCTGAACTTCCGCCACAGTTCGTTGCAGGTGACCGATGAGGGCTTGTCCGCCTGGAGCGGCATGCAAATGTTGTCCAGTGAGGAGCGCACCAACTACCCGTTGACGCTCAACGTCGACGACCTGGGCGAAGGCTTCAGCCTGACGGTGCAGGTCGAGTCCCTGATCGGTGCGCAACGTATCTGTGATTATGTGCAGGAGGCCCTGCAGAGCCTGGTCGATACCCTGGAACACGCGCCGCAAACGGCGGTGCGCAACCTCGCGGTGTTGCCGGCGGCCGAACGCAAGCAACTGCTGGAAACCTGGAATGCGCCAGAGGCGAGCTATGCCCATGACGCGCTGATCCATCGCCAGTTCGAGGCCCAGGTCGCGGTGCAACCCGACGCGGTGGCGGTGGTGTTCGAGGAGCAGGCACTGACCTATGGCGAACTCAACGCCCAGGCCAACCAGCTCGCCCATCGCCTGCTGTCGTTGGGCATTTGCCCGGATGACCGGGTGGCGATCTGTGTCGAGCGCGGTCTGGACATGATCGTCGGCCTGCTGGGCATCTTGAAGTCGGGCGCTGGCTACGTACCGCTGGACCCGGCTTCCCCGGCGGAACGCATCGCCTACATGCTCGAGGACAGTTCCCCTGTGGCGATCGTGGTGCATGCCGCCACCCAGGCGCTGCTGGCCGAAGAGTCCGTACGGGTGATCGAACTCGATAGCCCGGCGTTGCGCAACCAGTCCACCGTCAACCCGCAAGTGCCTGGCCTGACGTCGTCGCAGTTGGCTTACGTGATCTACACGTCGGGGTCCACCGGCCTGCCCAAAGGGGTGATGGTCGAACACCGCAACGTCGCACGGCTGTTCTCGGCGACCCAAGCGTGGTTCGAGTTTGGTCCGCAAGACGTCTGGGCGCTGTTCCATTCCTTCGCGTTCGATTTCTCGGTCTGGGAAATCTGGGGCGCGTTGATCCATGGCGGTCGCCTGCTGGTGGTGCCGCAACTGGTCAGTCGCTCCCCGCAAGACTGCTACGCGATGCTGTGCGAGGCCGGTGTGACCGTGCTGAACCAGACGCCAAGCGCCTTCCGGCAATTGATCGCAGCCCAGGGTGACAGTGACCTGCGTCACAGCCTGCGCCAGGTGATCTTTGGCGGTGAAGCGCTGGAAACCGGGATGCTCAAGCCCTGGTATGCCCGTGTCGCCAATGCCGGCACGCAACTGGTCAACATGTACGGCATCACCGAAACGACGGTGCACGTGACCTATCGTCCACTTGACGCGGCCGACGCGCAGTTGACGGGCGTCAGCCCGATTGGCAAGCGCATTCCCGACCTGCAACTGTACGTACTCGACGCCCGGCGCGAGCCGGTGCCGGTGGGGGTGGTGGGTGAAATGTACGTGGGCGGTGCGGGCGTGGCCCGGGGTTATCTGAACCGTCCGGAATTGACCCAGGAACGCTTTATCGACGATACCTTTAGCGGGCGTGAAGGGGCGCGCTTGTACCGGACCGGTGACCTCGGCCGCTGGCTGGCCGACGGCAGCATCGAATACCTGGGCCGTAACGACGACCAGGTGAAAATCCGTGGTTTCCGTATCGAATTGGGCGAGATCGAAGCGACGCTGGCGGCCTGCGAGGGTGTCAGCGAGGCGGTGGTCATCGCCCGTGAAGACGCGCCGGGCGACAAGCGCCTGGTGGGATACGTGATTGCCGCAGACGGGGCGCAACCGTCAGCCGCTGAGTTGCGCGCACAATTGCAGGCTTCGCTGGCGGACTACATGGTGCCCAGCGCCTTCGTGGTTCTCGAGACGTTCCCGCTGACCACCAACGGCAAGCTCGACCGCAAGGCCTTGCCGGTGCCGGACCAGTCGGCGGTGGCGACCCGCGAATACGAAGCGCCGCAAGGCGAGGCCGAGACGGTTATCGCCGCGATCTGGCAAGACCTGCTGGACCTTGAGCGGATCGGCCGTCACGACAACTTCTTCGAGCTGGGCGGCCATTCGCTGCTGGCGGTGAAGCTGATCGAGCGCATGCGCCACGTCGGCCTAAGTGCCGATGTGCGAGTGCTGTTCGGCCAACCGACGCTGGCCGCGTTGGCCGCCGCGGTGGGCGGGCACACGGAAGTCGTGGTGCCGGGCAACGCGATCCCGGACGGTTGCACGCGGATTACCCCGCAGATGCTGCCCCTGGCTGACCTGGACCAGGACGGTATCGACCGGATCGTGGCCATGGTGCCGGGTGGCGTGGCGAATGTGCAGGATATCTACCCCCTGGCGCCGTTACAGGAGGGGATCCTGTATCACCACATCGCTGCCGCCCAGGGCGATCCCTACTTGCAATACGTGATGTTCGCGTTCGACAGCTTTGCCCACGTGGAGCATTTCACCCAGGCGTTGCAAGCCGTTGTCTCCCGTCACGATATCCTGCGCACCGGGGTGCTCTGGGAAGGCCTGGCCGAGCCCATGCAGGTGGTCTGGCGTGAGGCGCGGCTGGTGGTCGAGTCGGTTGAACTGGATCCTGTGGCCGGGGACGTTGCCACGCAACTGCATCAGCGTTTCGACCCCCGGCACTATCGTCTGGACATCCGCCAGGCGCCGCTGATGCGGGTCGCTTATGCGCAAGACCCGGCCAACCAGCGCTGGGTGGGCATGCTGTTGTTCCATCACCTGGTGGATGACGCCACCTCGCTGGCCGTGCTGTCGGTGGAGATCGAGGCGCACATGCTCGGCCAGGCACAACGCTTGCCGGCATCGGTGCCGTACCGCAACTACGTGGCCCAGGCTCGGTTGGGCGTGAGTCGCGAAGCCCATGAACGGTTCTTCCGCGACATGCTCGGAGATGTCGACGAGCCGACGTTGCCGTTCGATTTGCAGGATGTGCAAGGTGACGGCAGCGGTATCGAAGAGGTGCGCCAGGAGGTCGAGGCAGACCTCAGTCGTCGGCTGCGGGTCCAGGCGCGTCAGCTCGGGGTGAGCGCGGCGAGCTTGTATCACCTGGTCTGGGCCCAGGTCCTGGGCACGGTGTCGGGTCGCGACGACGTGGTGTTCGGCACCGTGTTGGTGGGCCGGATGCAGGGCGGCGAGGGCGCCGATCGGGCACTGGGGATGTTCATCAATACGTTGCCGTTGCGGGTGAACCTGGGGCAGACCGGTGTCCGTGCCGGTGTGAAAGCGACCCATGCCCGACTGACCGCCTTGCTCGGCCATGAGCACGCCTCGCTGGTGCTGGCGCAACGTTGCAGCGGCGTAGAGGCGCCGACGCCATTGTTCAGTGCCTTGCTCAACTATCGCCACACCGGCGCGGCCGCTTCCGCCGAAGCCTTGTCCGCCTGGGACGGTATCCGGGTGCTGGGTGGCGAAGAGCGGACCAACTACCCGCTGACGTTGTCGGTGGATGACCAGGGCGAGGCGTTCAGTTTCACCGTCATGACCCCGGCGCGCATCGGTGCCCAGCGGCTGTGCGGGTATGTGCGGCAGGCACTGGAGGGCCTGATCCGGATGCTGGAGCAGACGCCTGAGGCGCCGTTGCACCAGTTGTCGATCCTGCCGCCGAGCGAGCGCCTGAAACTGTTGGCCGAGTTCAATACCGGCGGTACCGATGAGCCCCAGGAGCGGACCGTTCTCGGGCTGTTCGAAGCCCAGGTACAGCGCACGCCGGACAACGTGGCCGTCCTGCATGGCGAGCACGCGTTGAGCTATCGGCAGTTGGATGCGCGAGCCAATCAGTTGGCCCATTACCTGCGCAAGCAGGGCGTGCAACCGGATTCACGCGTCGCGATCTGTGTCCAGCGCAGCGCTGAAATGGTGATCGGGCTGTTGGCGATCCTCAAGGCGGGCGGTGGTTATGTGCCGTTGGATCCGGCGTATCCTGCCGAGCGGATTGCCTACATGCTGGCCGACAGCGAGCCGGCTGCGGTGCTGGCCCAGGCCGCGACCCGAGGGCTCTTGTCGCAGGTTCAGGTGCCATTGATCGACCTGGACGCCGGCCCGTGGCAAGACGAGCCGGAGCATACCCCGCAGGTCTCTGGCCTGACGCCGGCCCACCTGGCCTACGTGATCTACACCTCCGGCTCCACCGGCTTGCCCAAAGGCGTGATGGTCGAACATCGCGGCCTGCGCAACCTGCTGGACTGGTACCTCGAGGACCTGGCTGCGGTGCTGCTGGCGTCCTCCTACAACTTCGACCTGACCCAGAAGAACATCCTCGCGCCGCTGATGGTCGGGGCCACGCTGCACCTGGCCGCCGAACCGTTCAACCCCGGCGCCATCGTCGCCCAGGTCGCCGAGGCCGGGATTACCCACCTCAACATATCGCCCAGCGCCTTCCACGCGCTGGTGGACGCCGACCAACAGCAAGCCCTGGCCTGCCTGAAACGCGTAGTGCTGGGGGGCGAGCCGATCCAGGTCGCCATGCTGGAAAAACTCGCCCAGCCACGGCCAGCGGTGATCAACAGCTACGGGCCGACCGAGTGCAGCGACGTGGTCGCCTGGTACACCGCCGACAGCGACCTTGAGACCTACCGGCACCGGTCGATCCCCATTGGCCGGCCGATCCGCAACATGCAATTGCATGTGCTGGACGCTCACGGGCAACTGCTGCCAGTGGGCGTACCCGGTGAGATCCATATCGGCGGTGTCGGTGTGGCCCGCGGTTACCTCAACCTGCCGCAACTCAGCGGCGAGCGCTTCATCGCCGACCCGTTCTATGGCAAGGCTGACGCGCGCTTGTACAAGACCGGGGACATCGGTTGCTGGTTGCCGGACGGTACGTTGCAGTACCTGGGGCGCAATGACGATCAGGTGAAGATCCGCGGGTTCCGTATCGAACTGGGCGAGATCGAAGCCAAGCTCGCCCAGCACGATGAAGTGAAGGAGGCCGCAGTGCTGGTTCGTGAAGACGTGCCGGGGGAAAAACGCCTGGTGGCCTATTTCACCCAATACGCGCCGCACGCAATGGCGGACCTCGAAGCGTTGCGTACCTGGCTACTGGCGCAACTGCCGGCCTTCATGGTGCCGGTGGCCTATGTACGCCTCGACGCCATGCCGCTGACACCCAACGGCAAGCTCAACCGCAAGGTGCTGCCGGCACCGGCCCTGGAGGCGTTCATCACCCGGGGCTACGAAGCCCCCATCGGCGAAACCGAAATCACACTGGCCCAGCTATGGGCCGAAGTCCTCAACGTAGAGCGCGTTGGCCGTCACGATCACTTCTTCGAACTGGGCGGGCATTCCTTGCTTGCCGTCAGCCTGATGGAGCGGATGCGCCAAGAGGGTATGGAAGCGGATGTGCGGACGTTGTTCGAGCAGCCCACGCTCTCGGAATACGCGGCGACGACAGAAAAAATGGAGATTGTCCTGTGAGTGTGATCGAACTGTTGGCGACACTAAAAGAAAAAGACGTACAGCTTTCCGTCAAGGGCGATCAGCTCGTGGTACGCGGCCGCAAACAGTCCCTGAGCGAGCCGGCGGTGCTGGCTTTGCTACGCGAGCACAAGGCTGCGCTGATCGCGTTGATCCAGGCTGGGGAATACGATGACAGCAAGGCCGGCGAAATCGACATCCCCGCCAATGTCATTGCCCTCGGTTGCAGGCATATCACGCCGCAGATGTTGCCACTGGTGACCCTCGACCAGTCGGCCATCGACCGCATCGTGGCCACCGTGCCAGGTGGCGCGGCCAATGTGCAGGACATCTACCCGCTGGCGCCGTTGCAGGAGGGGATTCTTTATCACCACCTGACGGCCACCCAGGGCGATCCCTACGTGTTGCAGGCGCACTTCAGCATCGCCCGGCAGGAGCGCCTGACGGATTTTGTCGACGCCTTGCAAAGCGTGATCGATCGCCACGACATTTTGCGCACGGCCATCGTCCGCGAGGGCTTGCAGGAGGCGGTGCAGGTGGTCTGGCGCGAGGCTCAGCTGGGGGTCAAGGACATCAGCGCCGACCTCGCCGAGGGCGACGTCATGGCGCAATTGCAGGCGCGCTTCGATCCTCGTCACTATCGCCTGGACGTCAGCCAGGCGCCGCTGTTGCTGCTGGTGGTCGCCGAGGACCCGGCCAACCAGCGCTGGGCCGCCATGCTGCTGTTCCATCACATGGCCCTCGACCACGCGGCCCTGATGGTGGTGCAGAGTGAAATGCAAGCCTGGCTGATGGGGCAGAGTGGGCAATTGCAGCCCGCCGCGCCTTACCGCGACTATGTCGTTCGGACCCGCCAGGCCGGCCAGCGCCAGGCTGACGAGACGTTCTTCCGCGAGATGCTGGGCGACGTCGAGGAGCCGACCTTACCCTTTGGCCAACAGGATGTGCTGGGCGACGGCAGTGCCATCGAAGAAAGCCATCTGACACTGGCCTCAGACCTCAGTCGCCGCCTGCGCGTGCAGGCACGTCAACTCGGCGTGAGCGCGGCGAGCATTTTTCACCTGGCCTGGGCGCAGGTGCTTGGCGGCGTATCGGGTCGTGAGGACGTGGTGTTTGGCACGGTGATGCTCGGGCGCATGCAGGCCGGCGAAAGCATGACCCGGGCCCTGGGCATGTTTATCAATACCTTGCCGTTGCGCGTGGGGGTCGGTGCACAGAGCGTGCGCGATGGGGTGAAAAGCACCCACGCCGGGTTGAGCAGCCTGCTCAGTCACGAATATGCGTCCCTGGCCCTGGCCCAGCGTTGCAGCGGCGTGGCCGCGCCGGCACCGCTGTTCAGCGCGCTGCTGAATTACCGTCACAGCGCCAGCGCGGCGCAAGTCCCCGCGGCTGAGGTCAGCCTGGCCTGGGACGGGATGGAAGCCCTGGGGGCGGAAGAACGCACCAACTACCCGCTGATCCTCTCGGTGGACGATTTCTCCGATGACTTCGCCTTGTCGGTGCAAGCCACTGCGCTGATTGGCGCGCAACGCATTGGCGATTATATGCAGGCCGCCGTTGAAAGCCTGGTCACCGCCTTGGAGTCTGCGCCCGAAGTAATGCTTAACGACCTATCGTTCCTGCCAGAATCGGAGCGCGAACGGGTGCTGCTGTCGTTCAACGACACCGACCGTGATTATCCGCGGGAGCAGCCAATCCATGCCTTGTTCGAGGCCCAGGCCGAGGCGCGTCCGGACGCGCCGGCAGCGGTGCAGGGCGAGCAAGTCCTGACTTACCGCGAACTGGACAGCAAAGCCGGGCGTCTGGCCAGGCATCTGCTCGACCTTGGCCTGCAAGCGGGTCAAACCGTGGCGATCCTGCTGCCGCGCTCGCTCGATCTACTGGTCAGCCAGTTGGCTGTCCTCAAGTGCGCGGCGGTGTACCTGCCGCTGGACGTCAACGCGCCCGCCGAGCGCCAGCAGTTCATGATCGAGGACAGCCATGCCGTGCTGGCCTTGACCCACCGCCACGAAGCCTTGGCGCCGGGCGTGCGTCGGGTGGACCTGGACAGCGTCGACCTTCCCGAGCCAGCGGCCCATTACGGCCAGCGACCCGCATCGAGCGAAGCGCCGGCCTACATCATGTACACCTCAGGTTCCACGGGGACGCCCAAGGGCGTGCTGGTGCCACATCGGGCCATCAGCCGGCTGGTGATCAATAATGGTTATGCCGACTTCAACGAGCAGGACCGGGTGGCCTTCGCCTCCAATCCGGCTTTCGACGCCAGCACCCTGGAAGTCTGGGCACCGTTGCTCAACGGCGGTTGCGTCGTTGTGGTCGAGCAGGATGTGCTGTTGTCCCAGGAACGCTTGCACGGGCTGTTGCTTGAGCAAGCGGTGAATGTGTTGTGGATGACGGCGGGGCTGTTTCACCAATATGCCGACCGTCTGATGGACGTGTTCGCCCAGTTGCGCTACTTGATTGTCGGCGGCGACGTGCTGGATCCGGCGGTGATCGCCCGCGTCCTCAAGGACGGCGCGCCGGCCCATCTGCTCAACGGCTACGGCCCTACGGAAGCGACGACGTTCTCGACCACCTACGAAATCAAGGCCGGTGGCGAGGGCAGCGTCCCGATTGGCCGGCCCTTGGGCAACACCCGGGTCTACATCCTCGATGCGCAGCAGCGACCCGTGCCCCAAGGCGTGACCGGCGAGCTGTACATTGGCGGCCTGGGGGTCGCCATAGGCTACTTGAACCGGCCGGACCTGACCGCCGAGAAATTCCTCCTCGACCCGTTCAGCCAGGACGCCCAGGCCCTGATGTACCGCACCGGGGACCTCGGACGCTTCCGGGAGGACGGCAATATCGAGTACCTGGGCCGCAACGACGGCCAAGTGAAGATCCGTGGTTTCCGCATCGAACCGGGGGAGATCGAAGCCCGCCTGGCGCAACACGCTGCGGTGAAAGAGGCGACGGTGCTGGTGCGTGAAGACGTTCCCGGCGAAAAACGCCTGGTGGCTTATTTCACCTTGCATCCAACGGATGACAGCACGGACATCGAAGCCCTGCGCGCGCACCTGCAAAGCCGCTTGCCGGACTATATGGTGCCGGCCGCCTACGTGCGCCTGGATGCCTTGCCGCTGACCCCCAACGGCAAGCTCGACCGCAAGGCCCTGCCGGTGCCGGACCAGGCGTCAATCATTACCCGGGGCTACGAAGCGCCGCTGGGCGACACCGAAATCACCCTGGCTCGCCTGTGGCGGCAAGTCCTTAACGTCGAGCGGGTGGGACGCCACGATCATTTCTTCGAACTGGGTGGCCATTCCTTGCTGGCGGTCAATCTGATCGAGCAGATGCGCCAGGTCGGCTTGAGTGCCGATGTCCGCGTGCTGTTCGGCCAGCCGACCCTCGCGGCACTGGCCGCGGCGGTGGGCGGCGGCAATGAGATTGAGGTGCCGGCCAATGGCATCACCCCCGATTGTGAGCGGATCACCCCGGCCATGCTGCCGCTGGCGACATTGACCCAGGCGGCGATCGACCGAATCGTCACCACGGTGCCGGGTGGCGTGCACAACGTGCAGGACATCTACCCGCTGGCGCCGTTGCAGGAAGGTATTCTCTATCACCATGTCTCGGCGCAGCAGGGCGATCCCTACGTGTTGCAGGCGCTGTTCGCTTTCCAGGACGAGGTGCGCCTCGAGGCATTCGCCCAGGCATTGCAAGGGGTCATCGACCGGCACGACATCCTGCGCACCTCGATCATGTGGGAGGGGCTGGAGCAGCCGATACAGGTGGTCTGGCGCAAGGCGCTGTTGAGTGTCGAGCGCCTGCAACTGGACGCGTCGGACGCCGATGCGGTGGCCCAATTGCATGCACGTTACGACTCCCGTCATCATCGCCTGGACATTCGCCAGGCCCCGCTGATGTGCTTGCGTTATGCCCATGATCCGGTCAACCAGCGCTGGGTGGCGATGCTGCTGTTCCACCACATTGCCCTGGACCATACCGCGCTGGAGGTGGTGCAGCAGGAAATGCAGGCACACTTGCTGGGCCAGGCCGGTCAATTGGCCGCCGCGCTGCCGTACCGCAACTATGTGGCTCAGGCGCGCCTGGGCGTCAGCGAGCAAGAGCACGAGGCGTTTTTCCGCGAGATGCTCGGTGATGTCGACGAGCCGACCCTGCCGTTGGGGTTGCAACAGGTGCAGGGTGACGGGCGCGGCATCGAGGAGGCCAAGCTGGAAGTGGACGCCGCTTTGAGCCGCCGCTTGCGGGCGCAGGCGCGGCAGCTCGGGGTGAGTGCGGCCAGCCTGCACCATTTGGCTTGGGCACAGGTACTGGGACGTTTGTCCGCGCGGGAGGACGTGGTGTTCGGCACGGTCCTGATGGGGCGGATGCAGGGCGGCGAGGGCGCCGACCGGGTCCTTGGCATGTTCATCAACACCTTGCCGCTGCGGGTCAGCCTGGATGAGCAGGGCGCGCGCGCCGGGGTCAAGACCATCCATGGGCGGCTGACCGCATTGCTCGGTCATGAACATGCTTCGCTGGCCCTGGCGCAACGTTGCAGCCGCGTGGCCGCACCGGCCCCGTTGTTCAGTGCGCTGCTGAACTACCGGCACAGCGCGACCGGCTCCGCTTCAGCCGAGGCCATGAGCGCCTGGCAGGGCATGGAGATCCTGAGCAACGAAGAACGGACCAACTACCCGCTGACCCTGTCGGTGGATGACCTGGGCGACGGTTTCATGCTGAGTGCCCTGGTGGTGCAAGGGATCGGTGCGGCGCGCATCTGCGCCTACATGCACACGGCCCTGGAAAGCCTGGTGCGGGCCCTCGAACACGTGCCCCAGACGCCACTCAACCGCCTGGAGATCCTGCCGGAAAGCGAACGCCACCAGTTGCTGGTGGACTTCAACGCCACCAAGCGCGTCTATCCACACGAGCAAACCGTCCTGGCGCTGTTCGAAGCCCAGGCCGCGCACCTGCCGCAGGCGATTGCGGTGGTGCACGGGCAGCGGCAAGTGACTTACGCGCAGCTGAACGAGCAGGCCAATCGCCTGGCCCATCACCTGATCGGCCTCGGTGTGCAGCCGGACGACTGCGTCGCGATCCTGTTGCCGCGCTCCATCGAGCTGCTGGCCAGTCAACTGGCAATCCTCAAGTGCGCGGCGGCCTACGTGCCGCTGGACCGCAACGCCTCCCTGGAGCGCCAGGGCTTCATGCTCGACGATTGCCAGGCCAAGTGCCTGCTGACGTTCAGTACCGAGGCCGTGCCGGCGCATCGACCTGGACACGCTGGACAGCCAGGGGCCGCTGCACAACCCGGCATTGGCGCAGTCCAGTGAATCGATCGCCTACATCATGTACACCTCGGGTTCCACCGGCACCCCGAAAGGCGTGCTGGTTCCCCATCGGGCGATCAACCGCCTGGTGATCAACAACGGTTACGCCGACTTCAACGAACACGACCGCATCGCCTTCGCCTCCAACCCGGCGTTCGACGCCAGCACCATGGACGTCTGGGGTGCCTTGCTCAATGGCGGGCAAGTGGTGGTGATCGACCATGAAACCCTGCTCGAGCCTGCGCGGTTTGCCCAGGTGCTGGAGGATTCGGGCGTCACGGTGCTGTTCGTGACCACGGCGATCTTCAACCAGTACGTGCAGCTCATTCCGCAGGCCATCGGCGGCTTGCGCATCCTGTTGTGCGGCGGCGAGCGGGCCGATGTGGCATCGTTCCGGCGTTTGCTGGAGCTGGCNGTGCAGCTCATTCCGCAGGCCATCGGCGGCTTGCGCATCCTGTTGTGCGGCGGCGAGCGGGCCGATGTGGCATCGTTCCGGCGTTTGCTGGAGCTGGCGCCGAGTTTGCGTCTGGTGCACTGCTATGGTCCGACTGAAACCACCACCTACGCCACCACCCTTGAAGTGAAGGCCGTGGCGGCGGATGCCGAGTGCGTGCCCATCGGCGGGCCGATCGGCAACACCCAGGTGTATGTGCTCGATGCGCGCCAGCAGTTGGCACCGTTGGGCGTCGTCGGCGAGATGTACATCGGTGGCAAGGGCGTGGCCAAGGGTTACCTGAACCGGCCGGACCTGACCGCGGAAAAATTCATCGCCAACCCGTTCAGCCATGAACCCGACGCGCTGCTGTACCGCACCGGCGACCTCGGCCGCTGGTTGCCGGACGGCAGCCTGGAATGCCTGGGGCGTAACGACGACCAAGTGAAAATCCGCGGTTTTCGCATCGAGCTGGGCGAGATCGAAGCCAAGCTGGTGGCCTGTGAGGGTGTGAGGGACGCGGTGGTGCTGGTGCGGGCCGATGAAACGGGCGAGAAACGCCTGGTGGCCTATGTCATTGCCCAACCGCAGGTGACGCTGGGCGTGGCCGGGTTGCGCGAGCAATTGTCCGCGACCCTGTCGGACTACATGGTGCCGGCGGGCTCAACGGCAAGGTGGACCGCAAGGCGCTGCCGGCACCGGATGCCGAGGCGTACGCCAGCCAGGCCTACGAGGCACCGCAGGGCGAGATCGAACAGGCCTTGGCCGACCTGTGGGCCGAGCTGTTGAAAGTGGAGCGGGTCGGTCGCCACGACAATTTCTTCGAACTGGGCGGCCATTCGCTGCTGGCGATGAGGCTGATCGAGCGCATGCGCCAGGTCGAACTATCGGTGGATGTGCGCGTGCTGTTCAGCCAGCCAACGCTGCAGGCGCTGGCCGCTGCGGTGGGCGGGCACCGGGATGTGGTGGTGCCGGCCTGCGCCGTCGTCGAAGGCTGTGAGCGCATCACACCGGACATGTTGCCGCTGGCCGTATTGAGCCAGGAGGCCATCGATCGGATCGTGGCGAGCGTGCCGGGAGGTGCGCGCAACGTGCAGGAGATCTACCCACTGGCGCCGTTGCAGGAAGGCATCCTGTATCACCATTTGACGGCGGAAATGGGTGATCCGTACGTGCTGCAAACGCTGTTCGGGTTTGACAGCCGGGCCCGGCTGGATGACTTTGCCCAGGCTTTGCAGGGGGTGATTGACCGGCATGACATTCTCAGGACTTCGATGGTCTGGGAAAACCTCGACGAACCGATGCAGGTCGTGTGGCGACAGGCTCGGCTCAGCGTTGACGAGTTGGACTCGGACCCGAGCGGCGGCGATGCCGTTGCCCGGCTGTATGAGCGTTTCGATGCCCGGCATTACCGGCTGGACGTGCGGCAGGCACCGATGCTGCGCCTGGCCATCGCCGAGGACGTCGCCAACCAGCGCTGGGTCGCCATGCTGCTGTTCCACCATATGGTCCTGGACCATACCGGCCTGGAAGTGCTGGAACGTGAAATGCAGGCGCAGTTGTTGGGCAAGGTCCATGAACTGGGCGAATCGGTGCCTTATCGCAATTACGTGGCCCAGGCGCGCCTGGGTGTCGATCAGCAGGCGCACGAAGCGTTTTTCCGCGACATGCTTGGCGACGTCGACGAGCCTACGTTGCCGTTCGGCCTGCGGGACGTGCAAGGCGATGGCAATGGCGTGGAAGAGGTGAAGCTGGCCGTGGAGGCGGGCCTGTGCCGTCGTCTGCGCACCCAGGCTCGCCAGTTGGGCGTCAGCGCGGCCAGCCTGATGCACTTGGCCTGGGCGCACGTCCTGGGCCGTGTCAGCGGTCGCGACGACGTGGTCTTCGGCACCGTGCTGTTGGGGCGCATGCAGGCCGGTGATGGAGCCGACCGTGCCCTGGGCATGTTCATCAACACCCTGCCATTGCGGGTGAGCCTGGCTGGACAAGGTGTATACGCAGCGGTGAAAGCGACCCACAAGCGACTCAGCGGCCTGCTGGGCCATGAGCATGCTCCGTTGGCACTGGCCCAGCGTTGCAGTGGTGTGGTTGCGCCAACGCCGTTGTTCAGTTCGATGCTCAACTATCGTCATTGCGGGGTCGAGGTGACCGCGCAGGCGCTGACGGCGTGGCAAGGCATCGAGTCGATTGGTGGTGAAGAACGGACCAATTACCCCTTGGTGCTGGCCGTGGATGATGAAGGCGAGGGCTTCAGCTTGGTGGTACAGGCGCTGGTCGGGACCGGTGCGCAGCGTATCGGCGAGTACGTGCAGACCACGCTCGAAAGTCTGGTCAGCGCACTGGAGCAGGCGCCGGATACGCCACAGCAGGCCCTCACGAGTCTGCCGGCGGCCGAACGTCTGCATCTGTTGGAAACGCTCAACAGCACTGCGGTCGATTATCCGCAAGGCCTGACCTTGCACGGTCTGTTCGAGGCACGGGTTGCGGCCTGCCCGGATGCCGTCGCGGTTGTCTCTGGTGAGGCAGAGTTGAGCTACTCGCAATTGAATGCGCGCGCCAACCAGGTCGCCCATCGCCTATTGGAACTGGGCATTCGCCCGGATGACCGCGTGGCGATCTGTGCCGATCGCAGCCTGGACATGGTGGCGGGCCTGCTGGGCATTCTCAAGGCCGGCGCGGCGTATGTGCCACTGGACCCGGATTATCCGCACGAGCGCCTGGCCTACATGCTGGAGAACAGCGCGCCGAGGGTGGTGCTGACCCAGCGCGCCTTGCAGGCCAGCCTGCCGGCTACGCAGGCGCGGACCTNCGAGCGCCTGGCCTACATGCTGGAGAACAGCGCGCCGAGGGTGGTGCTGACCCAGCGCGCCTTGCAGGCCAGCCTGCCGGCTACGCAGGCGCGGACCTTGCTGCTGGATGAGGCGCAAGGGTTCTCGATGCAGCCAACCGACAATCCGCAGGTTRAAGGCTTGCATGCCCATCACCTGGCYTATGTCATCTACACCTCGGGCTCCACGGGCCTGCCCAAAGGCGTGATGAACGAGCACGGCGCGGTGGTCAACCGGCTGTTGTGGATGCAGGACGAATACGCCTTGAGCGCCACAGACGCAGTGCTGCAAAAGACCCCGTTCAGCTTCGACGTGTCGGTGTGGGARTTCTTCTGGCCGCTGTTCAGCGGTGCGCGGCTGGTGATGGCCCGTCCGGGCGGGCATCGTGATCCTGCCTACCTGCGCGAAGTGATCCAGGCCCAGGGCATCACCACGCTGCACTTTGTGCCGTCGATGCTCGATGTATTCCTGGCCCATGGCGAGGCGGGTCCTGCCTACCTGCGCGAAGTGATCCAGGCCCAGGGCATCACCACGCTGCACTTTGTGCCGTCGATGCTCGATGTATTCCTGGCCCATGGCGAGGCGGGACAGTGCGAAGGTTTGGTGCGGGTGATGTGCAGCGGCGAGGCGTTGCCGGGGCACCTGGTGCGGCGCTTCAAGGCGCAATTGCCGCACAGCGGCCTGTACAACCTGTATGGCCCGACCGAAGCGGCGGTGGACGTGACGGCGTGGGATTGCACGGGTGCAGAAACCCCGGACAGCACGCCCATTGGCAAGCCGATTGCCAATACGCGGATCTACCTGCTTGATGCCCATCGACAACCGGTGCCCCTGGGCGTGGCCGGTGAGATTTACATCGGCGGTGTACAGGTGGCGCGGGGTTACCTGAACCGTCCGGAATTGACCGTCGAGCGTTTCCTGGGGGATCCGTTCAGCACCGCGGCAAATGCGCGGATGTACCGCACCGGCGACCTGGGTCGTTACCTGCCGGACGGCAACATCGAGTACCTGGGGCGTAATGATGACCAGGTGAAGGTCCGCGGTTTCCGTATTGAGTTGGGCGAGATCGAAGCGCGGTTGGCGCAGCATGATGCGGTGAAAGAAGCCGTGGTGCTGGCCCGTGAAGATGTACCGGGCGAGAAACGCCTGGTGGCCTATTTCACCCCGCATGCGCCAGAAGCGGTCGCTGACATCGAAGCCCTGCGCGCTTATCTACTAGGGCAACTGCCGGAATACATGGTGCCAACCGCCTACATCCGGCTCGATGTGCTGCCGCTGACCCCCAACGGCAAACTTGACCGCAAGGCGCTGCCGGCCCCGGACCTGGACGCGGTGATTACCCGCGAATACGAGGCCCCGCAGGGCACCGTCGAAACGACCCTGGCACAGTTGTGGGCCGAGTTGCTCCAGGTCGAGCGGGTCGGACGACACGATCACTTCTTCGAACTGGGCGGCCACTCGCTGCTGGCGGTCACGCTGATCGAACGCATGCGTCAGGTGGGCCTGAGCGCCGATGTGCGCGTGCTGTTCGGCCAGCCGACGCTGGCGGCATTGGCGGCGGCGGTGGGGGGCGTGACGGAGGTCATGGTGCCGGTCAACGGCATTACCCGCGGCTGCGCCCGCATCACGCCGGACATGCTGCCGCTGGCCGATCTGTCCCAAGCGGAGATCGAGCAGATCGTCGCGGCGGTGCCGGGCGGCGTAAGCAACGTCCAGGACATCTATGCCCTGGCGCCGCTGCAGGAAGGCATCCTGTATCACCACCTGGCTTCGCAGCAGGGTGATCTCTACGTGCAGCAGGCCACCTTCCACTTCAAGGACCGCGCCCGGCTGGACGCCTTTGTCGACGCATTGCAAGGCGTCATCGACCGGCATGACATCTTGCGCACCGCTGTACTCTGGGAAGGCCTGTGCGAGCCGGTGCAAGTGGTCGTTCGCCAGGCGCAATTGATTCTGGACGAGTGTGTTTTCGAGCCGGGCCACGACGTCACCGCGCAACTGCTCGAACGTTTCGACCGGCAACACGTGCGCCTCGATGTACGCCAGGCACCGTTGATGCGTCTGGCGTTCACCCATGACGCCGCCAACCAGCGGTGGATCGCCATGCTGCTGTTCCACCACATGGCCCTCGATCACACGGCGCTGGAAGTGGTGCAACACGAGATGCAGGCGCACCTGCTGGGCCACGCTGATCAGTTGGGCGAAGCTGTACCGTTCCGCAACTACGTGGCCCAGGCGCGCTTGGGCGTGAGCCGTGAGGAACATGAAGGGTTCTTCCGCGACATGCTCGGCGACATCGAGGAACCCACGTTGCCGTTCGGCTTGCTGGATGTCCGTGGCGACGGCAGCGATATCGAAGCGGCCGGGCTCAACCTCGCCGCCGACCTCAGCCGGCGCCTGCGGGCCCAGGCCCGTCAGCTGGGGGTGAGCGCTGCGAGCCTGCATCACTTGGCGTGGGCGCAGGTCCTGAGCAAAGTGTCCGGCAAGCAGGATGTGGTCTTTGGCACGGTGTTGATGGGCCGGATGCAGGGCGGCGAGGGCGCCGACCGGGCACTGGGCATGTTCATCAACACCCTGCCATTGCGGGTGGATGTCGATACCCAAGGCGTGCGTGATGGGGTGAAAGCTACCCACGCCCGCCTGACCGATCTGCTGGGGCACGAACACGCCTCGCTGGCCTTGGCCCAGCGTTGCAGCGGCGTGGTCGCGCCGCTGCCGCTGTTCAGCGCCTTGCTCAATTATCGGCACAGCGCCATGGGCACGGCTTCGAGCGAAGCGTTCGCCGCTTGGGAAGGCATCGAGGCCCTGGGCAGTGAGGAACGCACCAATTACCCGCTGACCTTGTCGGTGGATGACCTGGGCGAAGGTTTCAGCGTGTCGGCGCTGGCGGTGCCGCAGATCGGTGCGCAGCGGATCTGTGTCTACATGAACATTGCCTTGGAGCAGTTGGTGGAGGCGTTGGAGCTAGCGCCGCAAACACCTTTGAACAGCGCGTCGATCCTGCCGTCGGGCGAGCGTCGGCAATTGCTGGTGGATTTCAACGCCACTACCCGTCGCTATCCCCAGGACAGGACCGTCCATGGCCTGTTCGAGGCGCAGGCCAACGAGCGTCCGGAGGCTATTGCGGTCGTGCACAACGCACAAACCCTGACCTACAGCGAGCTTAATGTCCGGGCCAACCGCCTGGCCCGTCATCTGATCGGCCTGGGCGTACAACCGGGCGATTGCGTGGCGATGCAGTTGGAGCGCTCGATCGAACTGCTGGTCAGCCAGCTGGCGATTCTCAAGTGTGCCGCTGTCTACGTGCCACTGGACGTCAACGCGCCGCTCGAGCGTCAAGGCTTCATGGCGCGGGACAGTGGGACACGGGTCGTACTGACCCTGAGCGTTAGGACTGTTCCTGAAGACACATTGCGCGTGGACCTGGACACCGTCGTGCTGGACGAAGTGTCCAATAACCTCGACATGATGCAAAGCTCTGAATCGGTCGCCTACGTAATGTACACCTCTGGTTCCACCGGCACGCCGAAAGGCGTACTGGTGCCACACCGGGCGATCAGTCGCCTGGTGATAAACAACGGTTATGCTGATTTCAACGAACACGACCGTATCGCGTTCGCCTCCAACCCGGCGTTCGACGCCAGCACCATGGACGTCTGGGGCGCCTTGCTCAATGGTGGGCAAGTGGTGGTGATCGATCATGAAACCCTGCTTGAGCCGTCAAGGTTCGCCCAAGTGCTGGAGGACTCGGGGGTCACGGTACTGTTCGTGACCACCGCGATCTTCAACCAATACGTGCAACTGATTCCCCAGGCCATCGGCGGCCTGCGGATCCTGTTGTGCGGTGGTGAACGGGCCGATGTGGCTTCGTTCCGGCGTTTGCTGGAACTGGCTCCGGAGTTGCGCGTGGTGCATTGCTACGGTCCGACCGAAACCACCACCTACGCCACTACCTATGAGGTGAAGTCCGTGGCGCCGGAGGCCGAATGCGTGCCCATTGGCGGACCGATTTCCAACACCCAGGTCTATGTGCTCGATGCCCGCCAACACCTGGCGCCAATGGGGGTTGTCGGTGAGATATACATCGGCGGCAAGGGCGTGGCGAAGGGGTACCTGAACCGACCGGACCTGACTGCGGAAAAGTTCATCGCCGACCCGTTCAGCCATGAACCCGACGCGTTGCTGTACCGCACTGGCGACCTCGGTCGGTGGTTGCCGGAGGGTAGCCTGGAATGCCTGGGACGAAACGACGATCAGGTGAAGATCCGTGGCTTCCGTATCGAGCTGGGCGAGATCGAAGCCCGGTTGGCCCTGCATGACGACGTCAAGGACGCCGTGGTGCTGGTGCGCGAAGACGCCCCGGGTGAGAAGCGCCTGGTGGCTTATTTCACCCAGCACGCGGCGGATGAGGCGCTGCCAATCGAAGACCTGCGCGGGCATCTGCACGCACAGTTACCCGACTACATGGTGCCGGCGGCCTACGTGCGACTCGATGCGCTGCCGCTGACCGCCAACGGCAAGCTCGATCGCAAGGCGCTGCCGGCACCGGACCAGGAGGCTGTCGTCAGCCGTGTCTACGAGGCTCCCCAAGGCGAAGTCGAAACCCTGCTCGCGCAGATCTGGCAGGAGGTACTGGGCCTGCAACAGGTCGGCCGCCACGACAATTTCTTCGAATTGGGGGGGCATTCGCTGCTGGCGATTCGTTTGCTGGGAGTGCTGGCCCAAGCCAACCTGCCGATGTCGCTGGCCGAGTTGTTCCAGCACGACAGCGTCGCGGCCATGGCCTTGTTGCTGCAGACCCGTAGCACCGAAATCCAGGTGCAGGAGGCTTTTGTACCGGTGCGCACCACCGGCCAGCAGAACCCGCTGTTCCTGGTGCACGAGTTCAGCGGCCTGGATCTTTACTTCCCGATGCTGGGCAAACACATCGATCCGGATATTCCGGTCTATGGCCTGCCTGCCATCCCGTGGGGCGAACCGCAGTTGCAGACGATGGAGTGCCTGGCCTCACGGTTGGTGGGCGTCATCCGCTCGGTACAGCCACAGGGCCCTTATCGCCTGGCCGGCTGGTCGTTCGGCGGCGTGCTGGCCTACGAGATCGCCATCCAGCTCATTGGCCTGGACGAAGAGGTCGAGTTCCTCGGCCTGATCGACAGCTACCTGCCACGGCTGGTGGACCAGGGCAGGGAACGCTGGTCACCGGCTGAAGCCCACGCACGGCATTTGCTGGATCGCTGCGAGGTGTTCTGGAAGGCCGGTGTCCTGGGGGAGGCGGAGCTCGCCTTGGTGCTCGAAAAACTGGCCCTCCTGCAGATTCGCCTGAGCGACTTCGCGTTCGAAGGCCTGGTGCAACACTGCTACGACGACGGCCTGCTCCCGCCCGAGCTGGCGGAGTACAGCGCGGCCCAACTCTGGCAGTACCTGGATCGCGAGGTCGCCCACGGTCATGCATTGGCCCATTACCTGGTGTATCCGATCTCTGTACCGGTACATCTGCTGGTGGCCGAGGAACGCAAGGACGACGCGCCCGAACATTCCGGTTACCTGGGGTGGGACGCTGTCCTGCCGAAGACGCAGATGCACTGCGTCAAGGTGCCTGGTAACCACCAGACGATGATGCAGGCCCCACAGGTCAGGGCACTGGGCCAAGCCATCAGCGATGTACTGGATACCGTCGCAGCCCGTCCGGCACCTGCGCCGAAGAACCGTTACCAACCACTGCTGACGATTCAGGGCGGACGCGCCGACCGGGCACCGATATTCTGTGTCCCGGGGGCCGGCGACAGCGTGACCGGCTTTATCGGGCTGACCGATGCCTTTGGACCGGAATGGCCTATCCATGGGCTGCAACATCGTGGGCTGGACGGCAGCACAGAGCCTTTCAGCCTCGTGGAGACCGCTGCCCAGGCGTACCTCGACGCGATCGACAAGGTACAACCGGAGGGGCCGGTGCATCTGCTCGGCCATTCCTTCGGCGGCTGGATCGTGTTCGAAATGGCGGCCCGCCTGCACGCCCGCGGACGTAAGGTGGCTTCGCTGACCTTGATCGACAGTGAGTCGCCGGGCGGCAACGGCGTGGTGGGCAAGCCCTACACCGCGACGGGGGTGCTGAATCGGTTGATCGAGGCGATGCAGTTGGCTTCCGGCAAGTCCTTGGGGATCGATGCCACGGTCTTCGGGACCCAGGACGATACCGCGCAGATGCGCTTGCTGCATGCCGGCATGGTCCGCGCCGGCATGTTGCCGCAGCGCTCGGCGGTGGATGCCATGCGCGGTCCGGCGCGAGCCTTCGGTACGGCACTGCGCACGGTTTATCAACCACAACACCGCTACACCGGACCGGTGCGGTTGGTGCTGGCCAATGATCCGACCCTGGACACGGCCGGTAACAAACGCGAACAGGAACAAATGATCGAAGGATGGCGCAAGCATATCCCTGACCTCAGTATCTGGTACGGTCCGGGTAACCACTTCACGATCCTCAAGGCCCCTCACGTACATAACCTGGCAGCCTGGTGGCAGGACGGCCTTCCCATGCTCGACGAGGAGGCCGCCAGTGATTGCGTATGACTGTCCTTCCTCGACGCCCATCCATGGAACTCGGCGCCACGCTGGCCGGGTCTGAAATCAACGCACTCATGGTTATTTATGGAAAAGTCGAAGTTTCGAAAAATCGCTATCGTGCTCGTTCTGGTCGTGGTGGCCGGTCTGATTTTCTACAGCGCACAATCACCGGGCAAACCGCCGGAGTACCTGACCGCCACGGTCGAGCGGGCTGACATCGAGAATTCGGTGCTGGCGAGCGGGACGCTCCAGGGGATCAAGCAGGTCGACGTCGGTGCCCAGGTGTCGGGCCAGCTGAAATCGCTCAAGGTCAAGTTGGGCGACAAGGTCAAGAAGGGCCAGTGGCTGGCGGAAATCGACCCGATGCTGGCGCAGAATTCATTGCGCCAGGCCCTGGTTAACGAAGAGAACCTGGTGGCCAAGCGGCAGGCCACGGCGGCGCAACTCAAGGACGCCAAGGCCACCTATGATCGCTACAAAAAGCTGCAACCGGACGACGCGATTTCCAAGCAGGAATACGAGACCGCGGAGTCCAACTACAGGGTGGAAGAGGCGAACCTGCTCTCCCTCAATGCGCAGATCAAGGACGCGCGCATCCAAGTGGAAACCGCACGGGTCAACCTGGCCTACACCCACATCGTCGCGCCGATCGATGGCTATGTGGTGGGGATCGTCACGCAGGAGGGCCAGACCGTGATCGCCGAGCAGTTGGCGCCGGTCCTGCTCAAGCTCGCCGACCTGGACACCATGACGGTCAAGGCCCAGGTATCGGAGGCCGATGTGATTCACATCGTTCCCGGCCAGGAGGTGTATTTCACCATCCTGGGGGAGTCGGAAAAGCGCTATTACGCCACACTGCGAGGCACCGAGCCGGCGCCGCAAAACTTCCTCGAGACCCAGGCGGCCGGGACGCCCAAGCAAAACACGGCGGTGTTCTACAACAGCCTCTTCGATGTGCCGAACCCCGATCATCGCTTGCGTATCTCCATGACCGCCCAGGTTCGTATCGTCCTGGACAAGGCCAAGGATGTGCTGACGGTTCCCGTCGCCGCCCTGGGTGCGAAAAACCAGGATGGCAGCTTCGTGGTCCGCGTACTGGACGCCGAAGGCAAGGCCCAGCCGCGTAACGTGCAGACGGGCATCAACAACAACGTCAGGGCTGAGATCAAGGATGGCCTGGCTGAAGGTGACAAGGTCGTCATCGGTGAGCCGACCCCAGCCGTGGCGGGAGCCTGACTATGACGCGACCACTGTTGGAACTCGAGGGCATCACCCGCAGTTTTCTCGCGGGCGAAAAGGCCTTCATAGCGCTCAAGGACATCAACCTGACGATCAATGCGGGCGAGGTGGTCGCGATCACCGGTGCTTCCGGTTCCGGCAAGTCGACCCTGATGAATGTACTCGGCTGCCTCGACCATCCGGACGCCGGAAGCTACAAGGTGGACGGGCGCGAAACCGGTTCGATGGACGACCGTGAGCTGGCCAGGCTGCGGCGCGACCACTTCGGTTTCATTTTCCAGCGCTACCATTTGCTGCCGCATCTGAGCGCCTTGCACAACGTCGAGATGCCGGCCATTTACGCCGGTGCCGCAGAGTCGCAACGCCACAACCGTGCCGGGGACCTATTGAAGCGCTTGGGGTTGGTGGGGCACTTGGCCAATCGGCCGAGTCAACTCTCGGGGGGCCAGCAGCAGCGGGTGAGTATCGCTCGGGCACTGATGAATGGTGGCGAGATCATTCTGGCGGACGAACCCACCGGTGCGCTGGACACCACCAGCGGCAAGGAGGTCATGAAGATCCTGCTGGAGCTCAATGCGGCGGGGCATACGGTCATCATCGTGACTCACGATGAGAAAGTGGCGGCCCATGCCCAACGCATCATCGAGATCCGCGACGGCGAGATCGTCAGTGATCGTCCGAATCCGCAGAGGCCGCTGCAAGACCTGCCGGCACAAGACATGCGCCCGGCCAAGGTCAAGCCCACGAACGGTCTGCTCGCCAGCTTCGGCCTGTTCAGCGAAGCGTTCAACATGGCCTGGGTGGCGCTGGTCTCGCATCGGATGCGAACCCTGCTGACCATGTTGGGCATCATTATCGGTATCACCTCCGTGGTATCGATCGTGGCGATTGGCGAAGGAGTCAAGCAATATGTCCTCAAGGACATCCAAGCGATCGGCAGCAATACGATCGAAATCATGCCTGGGTCCGACTGGGGGGACAGTCGCTCGACGGCTATCGAAACGTTGGTGCTGTCCGACGTAACCGCCCTGGGCGACCAGTACTACATCGACAGTGCGACGCCCAACCTGGGTCGCAACCTGCTATTGCGTTATGAAAATATCGACGTCAATGCGACCGTCAACGGTGTGAGCGCGAGTTACTTCCAGGTTCGCGGAATCAAGATCGGCTCGGGTGTGGCGTTCAGCAACGACGATGCCCGGCGGCAATCGCAAGTGGTGGTCATCGACCACAACACAAGCCACAGATTGTTTGGCTCGCACACAGACCCGCTGGGCAAGGTGATTCTCGTCGACAACCTGCCTTGCACGGTCATCGGCGTGACCGAAGACCGCAAAAGCGTGTTCAACACCAGCAAGAACCTGAATATCTGGATGCCCTATGAAACCGCGGCGGGTCGGTTGCTGGGCCAGCGTTTCCTGGACAGCATTACGGTGCGTATCAAGGACGGGCAACCGAGCAAACTAGTGGAGGACAACGTCGTCAAGCTCCTGGAGCAGCGTCATGGTCTCAAGGATTTTTTCACCTACAACCTCGACAGTGTGATGCAAACGGTGCAGAAGACCAGCCAATCGCTGGCGCTGCTGCTCTCGTTGATTGCGATCATCTCACTGGTGGTCGGTGGCATCGGAGTGATGAACATCATGCTGGTCTCGGTGACCGAGCGTACCCGGGAGATCGGTATCCGCATGGCCGTCGGCGCACGCCAGTCCGACATTCGCCAGCAGTTCCTGGTGGAGGCGGTGATGGTCTGCCTGCTGGGTGGCACGATCGGCATCGCTTTGTCGTTTGGTATCGGCTACGTCTTTTCGATCTTCGTCAAGGAATGGCAGATGGTGTTCTCGATGGGATCGATCGTCACCGCGGTCGTCTGTTCGACCCTCATCGGGATCGTGTTCGGCTTCGTGCCCGCACGCAACGCCGCACGGCTCGATCCGATCAATGCATTGGCGCGGGACTGAGCCGGGCTCCATTACTTGAACCCAGACATCCCCCCTCGCCACAGGGGGGGCTGGCGCCTTATACCGCTGCGCGTGCCGCCTGTGGGCGCATTTCGCCAACCTTCCTCACCGCCTGCTCGAAGCGGTCGAGCACCATGCCGACCTCGGTCTCGGTGATGGTCAGGCTTGAAGCCAGGCATGGAACCTTGTGGCGAGGGAGCCCCGCTGGGCTGTGTAGGAGCTGGCGAAGCCTGCGATCTTTTGATCTTTCACTTGGGACTCAAGTGAATAGGGAAAGATCGCAGCCTCGCTCCGCTCGACAGCTCCTACACAGCTGCTACAGACCCGGCGGGAGTAAGCTCTCTCGCCACATGGGCGCCCTATACCGCTGCGCGTGCCGCCTGTGGRCGCATYTCGCCRACCTTCCTCACCGCCTGCTCGAAGCGGTCGAGCACCATGCCGACCTCGGTCTCGGTGATGGCCTGGCTTGAAGCCAGGCATGGAACCTTGTGGCGAGGGAGCCCCGCTGGGCTGTGTAGGAGCTGGCGAAGCCTGCGATCTTTTGATCTTTCACTTGGGACTCNGGCTTGAAGCCAGGCATGGAACCTTGTGGCGAGGGAGCCCCGCTGGGCTGTGTAGGAGCTGGCGAAGCCTGCGATCTTTTGATCTTTCACTTGGGACTCAAGTGAATAGGGAAAGATCGCAGCCTCGCTCCGCTCGACAGCTCCTACACAGCTGCTACAGACCCGGCGGGAGTAAGCTCTCTCGCCACATGGGCGCCYTATACCGYTGCGCGTGCCGCCTGTGGGCGCATTTCGCCAACCTTCCTCACCGCCTGCTCGAAGCGGTCGAGCACCATGCCGACCTCGGTCTCGGTGATGGTCAGGGGCGGCAGGAACCTGAGCACTGCGCCATGGCGCCCACCGGTTTCCATCATCAAGCCGTTGTCGAAACAGTTGAGCTTGATGGCGTGTGCCCGGGCGCCGTCAGCCTGGCCGGCGCGCTGATTGTCGGCCGGCTTGGTGATTTCCACGCCGAGCATCAATCCACGACCGCGGATGTCGCCGATGAATGGAAAACGCTGTGCGATGTCCTGCAGGCCGCTCTCCAAGCGTTCGCCCATCCGGGCGGCATGGGCGACGAGATGGTCTTTGCGGATTTGCTGCATTGTGGCCGCGCCAGCGACCATCGCCACTTGATTGCCGCGGAAGGTCCCCGCATGCATGCCAGGGCCCCAGGTATCCAAATGCTCGGCATACACGATCACCGCCAGTGGGTAGCCACCGCCGATGGCTTTGGACAGCACCAGGATGTCGGGAACGATGCCGGCGTGCTCGATGGCGAATGTGCTGCCGGTACGACCCAGGCCGGTCTGGACTTCGTCGACGATCAGCAAGATGTCCTGCTCGAGGGTGATCTCCCGCAGGGCCCGCAACCAGCTGGCCGAGGCCGGGATGCAACCGCCTTCGCCTTGCACCACCTCGACGATGACCGCCGCCGGTTTGGCGACGCCGCCTTCGGGATCCGAGAGGACGGTACGGATGTAGTCGATGGACAGCTGATCGGTGTGCTCGCCATTCGTGCCGAACGGGCATCGAAACCGATAGGGGAAGGGCAGAAAGTGTGTGCCTTGGGCGATCAGGCCATCGCCGGTCTTGGGCGACAGCTTGCCCATCGCCGACAGTGCGCCGGCCGTCATCCCGTGGTAGCCGCCGTGGAACGCCATCAATGGCGAGCGTTTGGTGTAGTGGCGGGCCAACTTGATGGCCGCCTCGACGGCATCCGAGCCGCTGGGCCCGCAGAAGAGGATCTTGCTGGTGTCACGCATACGCGCCGGCAGCATCGAGAACAGCTCCTGCACGAAGGCATGCTTGGCCGGCGTCGCCAGGTCCAATGCCTGCTGCAAGTGATCGCTGTCGAGAAAGTGCATCACCGCATCCCGAACTTGCGGCGGGTTGTGCCCCAGGGCCAGAGTCCCGGCGTTGGACAGGCAATCGAGGAACTCCTGGCCGCTCGCATCCTTGATACGCATGCCCTTGCCGCTGACGAACAGTCGCTGGAAAGTCTGCGCGTAGGTACGTGCGTTCGACTCGATGTTTCCAAGGTAAGTGAGTGCTTCCATATTCGATCATCCATTGGCGATGGAACGTGAACCGAGCGGGGGCCATTCATGCTCGACAGCAAGTGCAGCCATTACTGGGCAGGTCGAGCTCATTTCAACAGGCCCCCGTTTTTATCGCGAGTTTTCCAGCCGGCAGCTGTCCCCAATTTCCACGCCAGACATTGGAACGGGCGCGGGGTTAAATACCTGCCACACGAGCCTCACCAAGCCATCGTTAATGATCTGCCACCTCCCTGAGTTGCGCCGATGCCGGGTGCCTTGCTGTTTTCATCGTTGACACCCCTAGAGAACACTATGCATGTCTTCAAGCCCCCAGAGAGCGTATTGCTGGTGACACTGTGTGCGGTAGCCTTGAGCGGCTGCGTACTGGGCCCTGACTATCGGGTGCCAGACGTCCCGATCGCCGCTAAATGGCAGGCCCCGGTGCCCCATGGCGCGTCCGTGGCCGCGTTGGCCGACTGGTGGCGGCAATTCGATGACCCGACATTGGCCGAGCTGTTGCGCCTGGCTGAAGCTGACAGCCCCTCCATGGACCAGGCCTGGGCCAATATTTCGCTGGCCCGTGCGACCGCCAACAGCGACGCCGCCGATGCCTTGCCCAAGTTCGACGGCAGGCTGTCCGGTGGTCGAGGCGGGCAGCAGACCGGTTCGGAGCGCCTGGGGGGATCAGGCTCTTCGGCAACGATGGATGCCGCCTGGGAACTCGATCTGTTTGGCAAGTTGCGCCGCAACAATGAAGCGGCCAGCTCCCGCGTCGAAGCCCGGGTCGATGACTGGCATGACGCGAGGGTTTCCCTGGCGGCCCAGGTCGGTGATGACTACGTGCAATACCGGGGTTGTCAGAAATTGGTACTGGCCTACCGCGACCAGGCCCAGTCGCAGCAAGAGACAGCGCGCATGACGCGCCAGTCGTACGGGGCGGGCTTCACGTCGTCGGCCGACGCGGCGCTGGCCGATGCCAGTGCCGCCAGCAGCGCCGCGACTCTGGTCCAACAGCAGAGTGAATGCCAGGTGCTGCTCAAAAGCCTGGTGACGCTGACCGGCAGTGACGAAGGGCGACTGCTGGAAATGCTTGGCCACACCCCGGCACAACTGCCGCAGCCGGCCGAACTCAACGTTCGGCAAGTGCCGGCCGACCTGCTGCGCCAGCGCCCGGACATCGCTTCCCGCGAGCGTGAGCTGGCCGCGGCAAATGCCGAAATCGGCGTAGCCCAGGCCGATCGCCTGCCGAGCCTGAGTCTTTCTGGAACGATTTCCGTGGGCACCATGGTGGGCCAGCGTAACCGCTCCTGGTCCTTGGGCCCGGTGCTGTCGGTTCCGCTGTTCGACGGTGGCAAGCGTCGTGCTGCTGTGGACGGCGCCAAGGCCTCGTATGACGCGGCCCTCGCGGCCTATCGCCAAACGCTGCGCACCAGTGTGATGGAAGTGGAGCAGGCGCTGGTGCGACTTGATGCGGCACGTCGCCGGGAATCGGACGTGGAGCGCTCCACCGCCGGCTTCCGGGAGTCCTTCGAGGCCATCGACCGCAGTTGGCAGGCCGGCAACGTCAGCCTGCTGGACCGGGAAACCGCGCGCCGCCAGGCGCTGACCGCCGAGATTGAATTGATTACCTTGCAGCAGAATCAAGTGCGTTACTGGATCGCCCTGTACAAGGCGCTGGGAGGCGGCTGGCAAGCCGACCAGCCCCTGGCGCGGAGCCGGGCATCGAACGGAGACGGCGCGTGAGGTCCAGGCCAGGCAAGTTCACGTTGGTCATCGTCGTGTGCGCACTCATCGTCGCGCTGGTCTATTTTCGCCGGGGCGCCGAGCCAGTCGAGGCTGCTCCCCAGGTCAGCAGCTTGAGCGTGGAGGTCGTCCAGGCGCAACGCCAGATCTGGCCGCAATTGCTGTTTGCCAATGGCGCGCTCGCCCCCTGGCAGGAAGCGGTGATCAACGCCGAGACCAGCAATTTGCGCATCGCCAGCATCGAGGCTGATGTGGGCAGCCGTGTCAAGAAGGGCCAATTGCTCGCCACGCTGGCCAGCGAAACGGTGGTTGCCGAAGAAAACAAACAGAAGGCGCTCGTCGCTCAAGCCAACGCCAACCTGGAGCAGGCCCGTTCCAATGACCGTCGGGCCCGGGTCGTCGGGCAGGGCGGCGCACTGTCGGAGCAACAACGCGAGGACTACCGGATCAAGGTCGCGCTCGCCGAAGCTGATCTCGCCAGCGCTCGTGCCGAATTGCAGAGCACTCGGATCAGGCTCGGACAGACACGCATCGTCGCCGTGGACGATGGCGTCATTTCGGCGCGCACTGCGTTGCTCGGCAAAGTGCTCTCCGCCGGCGACGAGTTGTTTCGCATGGTGCGCGATGGTCGCATCGAATGGCAGGCCGAGCTGGATGCCCGCCAACTGGCCCAGGTGCAGCCTGGCCAAGTTGCCCGCATGACGTTGCCCGGCGGCCAGAGCCTGGAAGGGCGAGTGCGGCTGGTATCGCCCACGTTGAATACCAAGACCAGCCGGGGATTGATCTACGTCTCCCTGCCAACTGACAGCGCCGCCCAGGCTGGCATGTATGCCAGTGGCCAGATCGAGTTGGCGCCGCGCGAGGCCCTCACTGTGCCGGACACCGCCGTCATCCTGCGGGATGGGCGTTCCTATGTGTTCACACTCAATGACGATATGCACGTTGTCCAGCGACCGGTGGTGGTCGGCCGACGCTTGCATCAGGCCGTGGAGATCCTCAGCGGTCTCGATGAGCCTGCCCGCATCGTGCGCGCCGGCGGTGCGTTCCTCAATGACGGTGCGAGTGTGACCCTCGTTCAATCCCAGGTCGCCCAGCCATGAACGTTTCGGCCTTGTCGATCCGCCATCCGGTCCCGGCCGTCATGCTGTTCATTCTGCTGACGCTATTTGGCTTGTTGGGTTTTAAGAAGCTCGCGATCCAGGATTTTCCGGACATGGATTTGCCAGTGGTGGTGATCAGCGCCTCGCTGGAAGGTGCGGCCCCGGAGCAACTGGAAACCGAAGTGGCGCGCAAGATCGAGGACAAGCTGACGTCGCTGCGCCTGCTCAAGCACGTGACGACAAGCATCACCGACGGTGCCGTCAACATCAGCGTCAGCTTTGACATCGACAAGGATGGCAACGAGGCACTCAACGAAGTGCGCAACGCAGTGGACAGTGCCATGGCGCAACTGCCGGCGAGCCTGGACACACCGTCGGTTTCGCGGCTGACCACCAGTGCCTCGGCATTGCTCACCTATGTCATCGATTCCGACAACCTGGACGAAGAGGGCTTGTCCTGGTTCGTCGACAATGAGTTGAGCAAGCAACTGCTGGCGGTGCCCGGGGTAGCAATGATCTCGCGCATGGGCGGCGTGGACCGGGAAGTCCAGGTCAATCTCGACCCGGCGCTGATGGCGGGCCTGGGCATTCGTGTGGCGGATGTCGCCAACCAGTTGCGGGCCATGCAGAAGGACAATTCCGGTGGCCAGGGCAATCTGGGCAGTGGCCAACAAGCCATGCGTACCTTGGGCGCCATTGACGATCCGGCGGTACTCGGTGCCATTGATATTCCCAGCGGCGATGGTCGCCTGCTTGCCCTGGGGCAGTTGGCCGACATTCGTGACACCCACGCCGAGCGCAGCACCCGGGCATTTCACGATGGCAGGCCGGTGATCGGCTTCCAGGTCACCCGTTCCCTGGGGTTCTCTGATGTCGGCGTCGCGAATGATGTGCGCAAGGCCATGGCCACCTTTGGCGAACAACATCCGAACGTGCAAATCGTTGAAGCCAGCGACACGGTCAAGGCCGTGCTCGCCAATTATCACGACTCGATGAATTTGCTGTACGAAGGCATGCTGTTGGCGGTACTGGTGGTCTGGTGGTTCCTGCGGGACTGGCGCGCCACGCTCATTGTCGCCACGGCGCTGCCGCTGTCGATCATTCCCACTTTTGGGGTGATGTACCTGGCCGGTTTTACCCTTAACTCCGTTTCCCTGCTCGCCCTGGCACTGGTCATCGGTGTGCTGGTGGACGATGCCATCGTCGAGATCGAGAACATCGCGCGGCACCTGCGCATGGGCAAGACTCCGCTCCAGGCCGCCACCGAGGCTGCCGACGAAATCGGTCTGGCGGTGCTTGCCACGACCGTTACCCTGGTCGCGGTGTTCCTGCCCACGGCGTTCATGGGCGGCATCGCTGGGAAGCTGTTTCGCCAGTTCGGCGTGACGGCTTCGGTCGCGCTGTTGTTTTCACTGCTGGTGGCGCGGCTGCTGACGCCGATGATGGCGGCTTATTTCCTCAAGACAAGGAACGAAACCGACCATGACGGGC
Source organism: Pseudomonas sp. Root401 (assembly GCF_001425105.1). Taxonomy (NCBI): domain Bacteria; kingdom Pseudomonadati; phylum Pseudomonadota; class Gammaproteobacteria; order Pseudomonadales; family Pseudomonadaceae; genus Pseudomonas; species Pseudomonas sp. Root401. Next base: position 70,902 of record NZ_LMDO01000018.1, read on the forward strand.
CGTTGATGACCCGCTACCTGGGCTGGATCCACACCAGCCTGACTCGGCGCAAGACGACAATGGGCCTGGCCGGCCTGTGCTTCGTCGGCGCCCTGGGATTGGTTCCTTTGCTGCCCACCAGTTTCCTCCCCGCGCAGGACACCGGTCGCAGCAAAGTGACCTTGGAACTGCCGCCGGGAACGACATTGGCGCAAACCACCGCGGTGGCCTTGCAGGCCAGTGAGCGGTTGCGCGAGCTACCGGACGTCAAGCACGTGTTCAGTTCGGTGGGGACCGCCAGCAGTACGGGCGCCGGGCCTGCCGATATCACCGGCGCCGGCGATGCGGTCCTGACGGTGGAGCTTGCGCCCCGAGATGCTCGTGATCGCAAGCAGGTGGAGGTCGAAGCGCAGATGCGCCAGGCGTTGCGCACCCTGGCGGGGGTACGCATCAACGTTGGCGGCGATGGCAGTGGAGAGAAACTCAATATCGTGCTTGCCAGCGATGATGGCGATCTACTGGAGCGCACGGCAAGTGCCCTTGAGCCCCAGCTACGTGAGCTGCACGGGATCGGCAATGTCTCGTCCAGCAGCGCCTTGCAACGACCGGAAATCCAGATGCGGCCGGATGTTGCCCGGGCAGCGGAATTGGGCATCACCAGCCAGGACATCGCCGATACCTTGCGCATGGCGACTTATGGCGAATATTCCTCGCAACTGGGTAAGATAAATTTGTCCCAGCGCCAGGTGGACGTGCGGGTGCGCATGGATTCGCTGTTGCGCGACGATTTGCAGGCGATCAGCCAATTGCGGGTAACCGGGCGAGACGGCCAGGTCGCCCTGGCTTCGTTGGGGGAACTCAGCATGGGCAGTGGGCCGGCGCAAATCAGCCGACTGGACCGCTTGCGCAACGTCACCCTGTCTATCGAACTCAACGGTCGTAACCTGGGTGAGGTCATGGCTGAGGCCCGCCAACTGCCGGTGATGCGCAACTTGCCAGCCGAAGTCAAACTGGTGGAGCAGGGCGAACTGCAATTGATGACGGAGTTGTTCGCCAGCTTCGGCCTGGCCATGGCCATCGGTGTGTTTTGTATTTATTCAGTCCTGGTGTTGTTGTTTCACGACTTCTTGCAACCGGCCACGATTCTGTCGGCACTGCCGCTCTCGCTGGGTGGCGCGTTGTTGGCCTTGTTGGTGTGCAACTTCAGTTTTTCCCTGCCATCGGTCATTGGCTTGTTGATGCTGATGGGCATCGTGACCAAGAACTCCATTCTCTTGGTGGAGTACGCCATCATGGCTCGCCGCGATTATGGTCTGGGTCGATATGATGCGTTGGTGGATGCCTGCCACAAACGGGCCCGTCCAATCCTGATGACCACCATTGCGATGGGGGCCGGGATGTTGCCGACGGCGATGGGAATGGGCGAGGACCCGAGTTTCAGGCAACCGATGGCGGTGGTGGTCATGGGTGGCTTGCTGACATCGACGCTGTTGAGCCTACTGGTGGTACCGGTGATTTTCACTTACGTCGACGATGCGCTGGGCTGGCTGAAGCGTCGCATTCGATCACCCAAGGAGAAAGGTTCGCTGGAGGAGGCATGAAGGGCAAGCAATATTCCCCCAACAAGTACTCGACCCGGTCAGTGAGCGAGCAATCGTTGGGGGGATAGGTTATACGGCTTGTTGAATCGGGTTACTGCCATTCCATTCCATGTGAGCCGGTGCGGCATCCATTGAATGCATCCAGCGGATCAGCGAACGACGCCCGCCAATCCCCATCTTTATGGCGGCGCGCTTGAGATAACTTTCGACTGTATTGACCTTCAGGTTCAGTTGTTCGGCAAGTTCGGGGGCGGTGCGCCCGGCCAGCAGACCTACGCACACTTCCGTTTCGCGAGAGGACAGACTCAATCCCGACAGTTGCAGTCGATCAGCGAACCTTTGGCGCAGTGCTTCCATGCCGCCATTTTCCGATGCGTCCAATGCCAGGAAAGGGTCCTGTCGTGTCGACTCCGGTGGAACAAGGGCCGCGACGTGCTCTTCGACCATAGGTAATAAGAGACAGGAAAAATCTTTTAACAGTGCATGTTCTTGTGCGGTAAATCCCTTTGAAAGAGGCGAACGGTAGATGGACAGCACATAACGATGACCATTCTTGCGGGTCGTCAGGTGTAATTGCGTCGTCGTGCTATAGGCGGGGACTTTGTCCGAACGCTCGCATTTAAGCAGGCACCGAGAAAAGTTAGGTATTTTCTGTGGCGTCGCGTCTTCAAAGAGAATGTCGTCGGCGAGGAAAAAGGGTTTGGCGGTGTGCGTGTCCATGAGCGCACCCACGCAAGCGTTGTCCATGCCGACGCAACCTATGCTGGAGGTGCTGGGTTCCGACATATTACTTGTACCGATCCGTTGCTCGGTAATATGTGTTGCGTCTACGGGTATTTCCGTAAGTATCAGGTCGTGCAACATGCGCGGGAAATGGCGGCTGCCTGTACTGGCAATGACTTTGCCAACGTGCGGGAATAATCGTTGTAGGTTCATCCTTTCTCCAAAATCATCCAATTATTTGATTAAAGCTGCAGTTCAGTGTGCAGGGCTCTCTTTGCCAGAATATTTCGGTCGGGGAGTCTCTTGGTCGTGTCCAGGGATTTATGGAGTGTATCTGATGAGCGGTCGGTAATTAGTGGGTGGGTAAGTACGGTTGCTCGGTCGATGGCGTTTTTGCTGAGGACCTCCTCATAAGTTTTCAAAGTGCATGGCAATGTGCCGTAAATTACATGTTCTCCCTTCGAACCTGATGCTGTATTGAGTCTTTCAATCGCCCATCCAGAACGTTTCAGGATTTTTTCCATCAGGGTGTCAATGACGATTTCATAGGTGTGAATCTTTTGTTGTTGGGCGAACTTAATCATTGACAGGAAAAGTGCCGCCGTGCGAATGTCTACATTGGCTCGGGTGAGTTTTCCCGTGGAAGAACGATCAGTCGAAAGTGCAAACCTCGTGGCTTCCCAACAGTGATCCAAGTTCGGTCTGTTTTTTTCGGTTGGAAGGATAAAGCTCAGGGCGCCACTCATCAGTGTGGGTTTGCTGGAGGGGCGTAGTCGAACACAGCCGGTAACGCGATCGTTTTCATGGGCGTAGATATACATCGCGTCGGGGTCGTCGTATTCATCCCACTCATAATCGCTACCTTGATAACTTCCTATGTCCCACTTCTTTCGATCGATGAAGGCGAGTTTACGAATGGACAATATTTGCTCGAGGGTTCTGAGGGGGATTTTGGAGTAGCTTACGATGCGGGTGGAAACGCCGGAAAATCCATAGGTGCATGGGGAGTAGTTCATGACTGCGACTTCTTGGCTACAGGTGAAGCTACTGTTGACTCTGCACTAAGGTATTTCAACTGTCCTAAAGTACAGTCTTTGATTTATAGAGTGTGCAGCCTAATTAGTGGGCGGGGATTTTGGGGTTGAATTATAACTACTGGGGAGCTCGTTAGTTTTGAAATGGTATTGCTGGGAATCCAAAATAGTATAGGTGAGGCATGGTGGCGGACTGGTGCTGATTGAAGAGAGTTGATGTAGGAGTGATCTATTGTTTTTTTGACGATCCTAAAAAAACTCTCGTAAGCAACTGATCTTGTTTTGATCAAAAAATTGACGCCTTGAGATATGGCGCCAGTACCTGTAAGCAAAGGGTCATCTAGTTGTGGGCACGCTGACTTCTTTCGCAGGCAGACTTACGGGCAGTGAGTCTGAAGGATATCGATTGGCGAACGGATTTAGGCGGGTGGCACATTGATGGTGGTCTAGTGTGATTGCTCTATTTAAGGCGGTTGTCCGACCTCGTATGACTGAGGTGGCTGGCTTGATGCGACTCGGCTTGAAGTCATGTGGAAAGATGATGGATTGATCTGGCCCTGAAAATTAGCCGTACAGGCTGCTGATATGGATGGATGTTATGAATTATATTGCGCTTTCGTTGTTGACCGTGTTGTTGGTTCCGGGGCCGACGAATTCATTATTGTTGCAGACGGGTGTAAGTAGAGGACTCAGTTCGCATTCGATGCGCTTCATCGTCGCCGAATGGCTGGCATACGTTATTCAGATGACGATGTGGGGGGTATTCATTGACTTGCTGATGGCGGATCACTCGTGGGTGGTGATCGCTACCAAGATTTTTGCCGTGTGTTTTCTTTTTTATATATCCTTGAAACTTTGGTTCTCGGTAAAAGATCACGCGCCTGGCGCCATGAAGGGTATTACTGTGCCGGATTTATTTGTGGCAACACTGACAAACCCCAAAGGTTTGTTTTTTGTTTCCTTCGTTGCGCCGGCGGGAACATTCCTGTCGCTGGATAACTGGCTGTCATTCATGCTGCTATTTTCAGTCATAATTTTTCCGGTGGGATTGGTGTGGATCGCGGCCGGCGCTTTTTGTGGTCGAAAATTTCACGCGATTGTATCCGGGCGATTTCTAAATCGAGCCATCTCTCTGGTGATTGGGTTGTTTGCCTGCGGCATGCTTTTCAATATCGCATCCCAAGTGAGTTTCACCTGAGTGTGCTCTGATATTGAACTTGAGTGGCGTCGGGTGCGAAGGGGGGCGGGATCTTGGTTGGCTGGGTAAGCAAATTTTAACACTAGGCGTTATTTAGATGAGGTTCAACTGCGCTGCTTTGAACATGGCTTGCTTGACATTGGTGCACTCCATTTTTTCAGTCATTTGCTTGGCATGAAACTTCACTGTTCGTTCAGTGATGTTCATGATCAAGCCGATTTCTTTATAGTTTTTCCCAAGCGCAAGCCAACGCAAGAATTCAACTTCCCTGGGCGATAGCTTGAGCGTGCTCTCTGCACTGATTTCAACCGGACGGTGTTGGTTGGCGATAACGCTGAGTGTTTGGATGATGACCATATTCTCCCGGACGATGGTAGGGAAGTCGGGGTCATTTTCTTCTGAGGATAAATGAATGGAGCCGAATGATCTGCCCGGCTCATGAATCGGAATGGTGAACCCTTGCTTGATGCCATAGGATGCGGACTGATCAAATATTTCCGGATTGTTGCCTATCTCTTGTGGGATTTCATCCCAGAAAAAGGGCGTGGCGGTAATGGCTGTGTTGGCCATGACAGGGTCTGATTTATGAAGTGAGTTCTTACGGTAGGTGTCCACCCATTCGGCGGGATAATTGCTGTGGATGGAGACTTTTGAGTTATCGAAGGGGGTGGATTCCAGATGAACATAAGCAAATTTTTCAAGCCCTAGTTTCGAGAACATCCAGCCTAGTATCTCGGTATACTCGTCGTGGCTTTTTCCTGGAATGTTATGCTCCACCTCTTGAATTAAATTGAGCAGGTGGCTTGAAATGGGTTTGAGCATAGTGGCCGCGCTCGCAAACTATTAGTGTGAATACCTGTATTTAGCAGAGGTTTCACCTTGATATTCGCCAAGCGGAGGAGGGTAGTTTTATAGCGTTAGCATCAACACCCGCTCGCCGTTTTTTGAGCGCCATCGGGGCTGCGAAGGGGGCTGGAGTATCGAATGGATTTTTCCAGTTCATAGGGGGTCGTTTCAGGGCGCGATAATGACCCCTCATGCCGCCGTGCAATGCTTGTTCTCTCAACAGGGGTGATGTCATTTTGCGTCCTTGCCTGTGCAACCTCAGCCCTTTGCTCCTGAGGTTGTAGTTATACGACTACTGAAACGTTTAACTGGAGGGCAGTATAGACAGCTTTTAGCAACAGCGAGAAACATTAAAAAAAGCCTTTAATTCTCCTGCTGCATAGCTTTTTTCAGGAACCCTGCCGTTCGACTCTCCCGGCATTTCGTCACGGTCTGCGGATCCCCGCACACGACTACCTTTCCGCCTTGGGTGCCAGCCCCCGGGCCGATATCGATGACCCAGTCACTCTGCGCCACCACCCGCATGTCATGCTCCACCACAACCACCGTATGACCTTCTTCCACCAGTCGATTCAACTGCACCAGCAAACGGTCCACGTCCTGGGGATGCAACCCATTGGTTGGCTCGTCCAACACATATAACGTTGCGCCCCGGGCCTTGCGCTGCAGTTCCGTCGCCAGCTTGATCCGCTGGGCTTCGCCGCCGGACAGTTCCGTGGCCGGTTGGCCCAGACGCAGGTAGCCCAGTCCGATATCCTGCAGTACTTGTAACGAACGCTTGGCCGCCGCATGCTCGGCAAACACCTCGATCGCCTGGTTCACGGTCAGTTGCAATACCTGGGAGATGTCCAGGCCCTGCCAGCGAACCTCTAGGGTCTGCGGGTTGTAGCGCGCGCCGTGGCAGGTGGGGCAGGGCGCGTACACGCTGGGCATGAACAACAATTCCACGCTGACGAAACCTTCACCTTCGCAGGTCTCGCAACGGCCCTTGGCGACGTTGAAGGAAAACCGTCCGGCATCGAATCCCAGTGCTTGCGCCTGCTCGGTTGCGGCGAACAGTTTGCGCACGTGATCGAACAGCCCGGTGTAGGTGGCGAGGTTGGAGCGCGGGGTGCGGCCGATGGGTTTCTGGTCCACCTGCACCAGCCGCTTGACCGCTTCAAGCCCAGCGGTAACGTGCCCGGCGCTGGTTTGCAAGGGTTCGTCTTCCAGGCTTTGTTCATCGGGTTCGGCGTTGGGGCTGGCCTGGCCCAGGTGGGCGCCGACCAGATCCAGCAGGGCCTGGCTGACGAGGCTGGATTTGCCTGAGCCGGAGATGCCGGTCACGGCGGTGAAGCAACCCAAGGGGAAGGCGGCGCTCAAGTTGTCGAGGTTGTTGCGGGTGATGTCTTCCAGGCGCAGCCAATCCTTGGGCGCTCGGGGGCTGCGCGGCGCGGGGGATTCTTCGGCAAAGAGGTAGGCGCGGGTGCGTGATTCCGACACCTGGCCAAGGCCTGCCGGCGGACCGCTGTAGAGGACTTTCCCGCCTTGTTCGCCGGCGTCCGGGCCGACGTCGATGAGCCAGTCGGCGCGGCGCATGGTATCGAGGTCATGTTCGACCACAAACACCGAGTTGCCCGCTGCCTTGAGGCGTTGCAGGGCACCGAACAGCGCTTCGCTGTCGGCCGGGTGCAGGCCGGCGGAGGGTTCGTCCAGCACGTAGATCACCCCGAACAACTGGGAATTGAGCTGGGTCGCCAGGCGCAGGCGTTGCAGTTCGCCGGACGAAAGTGTTGGCGTGCTGCGTTCGAGGGCGAGGTAGCCCAGGCCGAGGTCGATCAGGGTGACGATCCGTTCCAGCAGCTCGGCGGCGATGCGTTGGGCGGCCAGGCGTTTCTCCAGGGAGAGGTTGGGGGTGTGGCGCGCGTCGGGTCCACCCGCGTGCGGGTTGTCGCCCCTGGAGGCGCGTTGCTCGCGGGCCTCTCGGGTTTGCCGGTGGCTGAGGACGTCTCCGGTTTCTTCGGCCTGTTCCAGGTAGTCGGGCGCCAGGACGCCCTTGAGTACTTCGGCCAGCTCAAGCAACGGCAGGTGCGACAGCTCGGCGATGTCCAGGCCGGCAAAGGTCACGGTCAGCGCCTGGCGTTTGAGGCGCTTGCCCTCGCACACGGGGCAGGGGCTGGCGCGCATGTATTGCGCCACGCGTTTGCGCATCTGCGCGCTTTGGGAGTGCATGAAGGTGTGCAACAGGTAGCGCCGCGCGCCGCTGAAGGTACCTTGGTAACTCGGTTCCAGCTTGCGTTTGAGGGCGGCGCGGGTCTGGGCCGGCGTCAGTCCCGCATAGACGGGAACGGTCGGGGTTTCTTCGGTGAAGAGAATCCAGTCCCGCTGCTTCTTCGGCAGGTCGCGCCAGGGGATGTCGACGTCATAGCCCAGGGTCACGAGGATGTCCCGCAGGTTCTGGCCCTGCCAAGCCATGGGCCAGGCGGCCACGGCGCGCTCGCGGATGGTCAGCGACGGGTCCGGCACCATGGACGCTTCGGTCACCTCATAGACCCGGCCCAGGCCATGACATTCCTGGCAGGCACCCTGTGGCGTGTTGGGCGAGAAGTCTTCGGCATAGAGCATCGGTTGCTCGGCCGGGTAGCTGCCGGCACGGGAGTAGAGCATGCGAATCAGGCTCGACAGGGTGGTGACGCTGCCCACCGATGAGCGTGCGCTGGGGGTGCCGCGCTGTTGCTGCAAGGCGACTGCCGGCGGCAGGCCCTCGATGCTGTCCACGTCCGGCACGCCGACCTGGTCGATCAGGCGCCGCGCATAGGGTGCGACGGACTCGAAATAACGACGCTGGGCTTCGGCGTAGAGCGTGGAGAAGGCCAGCGACGACTTGCCGGAGCCCGACACGCCGGTAAACACCACCAGGGCATCGCGGGGGATGTCCACGTCGACATTCTTGAGATTGTGTTCACGGGCGCCGCGCACCCGGACGAAACCGGTGCCTTGCGGCAAGTCAGCGGTTGAAGCGGGGGCGGAGCGTGGGGGCATCGGGCATTCCTTGTGAACGTTGGTGCAACGCTTGAGGGCGTTATGGCGTTGCATTATGGCGATGGCAGAGTGGACTGGATCACAGCGCTGACAATTATGCGACCGGGTTCAACCGCTCGCGTGCCATAAAACTTACCCTGAGCGAATGAGATGAGAAAGCTCGGCCGGTTTTTCCCATGGATCCGTCCGCCGAAAACGGACGAGGGCGCTTGCTCGCGCCGGGCGCTGTAGGAGCTGGCGAAGCCTGCGATCTTTTGATCTTGATCTTGATCTTGATCTTGATCTTGATCTTGATCTTGATCTTGATCTTGATCTTKMWCTTGCAAGTGTCTGGGGAAAGATCGCAGCCTCGTTGCACTCGACAGCTCCTACACAGCTCCTATACGGCTTCTACACGGCTTCTACACGGCTTCTACACAGCTTCTACACGGCTTCTATACGGCTCTTATACGGCTCACAGTTGCCGTAGGGCCCACGGCTCCAGCGGGAGCGCGCTTGCCGCTAAAGTGGACGGGCGTCGGTGCATGGATTCGGGCTTAAGTTTTTCCCAAGTTGATTTCAATCAAGGGCCGAAGAAGGGGCCGGCCCCTACCATGAGCGCCAAGATCCTGTCTTTAAGCCCTGGCGTCCATGACCCCTCCCTTTGTGATGCTGCACCTATCCCGCCTCTGGCTCCCCGGGCTGTTCGTTTTCCTGCTGTTGTTCACGGGCCTGGCCCAGGCCAAGGACTACGGTGACCTCCCGCAACAGCGCATCCACCATGTCCTGAATCAAACCGACTCGATCTCCGAGCCCGAAGGGCGGTTCAAGGTGCGCACGCTGTCCGCTGCCGGCAAGGTCGTGGGCTATGTGTTCCAGAGCCTGGACGTGGTGGACATTCCCGCCTATTCCGGCAAGCCGATCAACGTCCAGGTCATTCTCGACCCTGCGGGGGTGATCCTCGATGCCTACGTACTCGAACACCATGAGCCGATCCTGCTTATCGGCATCGCCGAAGAAAAACTCCACGCGTTCAGCGCGCGCTACAGCGGCATCAAGGTCAACCAACGGGTGGTGGTGGGGCATTCCAGCGATCCGAATGCCGTGACCGTGGATGCCATCGCCGGGGCTACCGTGACGGCGATGGTGGTCAACGAAGTCATCATGCGCGCCGCCCACGATGTCGCGGTGTCCCTGGGCCTGGTCAAGGGCGATGTGGGGTTGGCCGTGGCGCCGGCGCGTGTGCGCGAGGACATCTACCAGCCCGCCGACTGGAAGACCCTGACCGGCAACGGCGCTATCCGCCGTCTGCTCCTGACCCGTGGCCAGGTCGACGCTTCCTTCAAAGGCACTGAGGCCGAACAGGTCGAAACCGCCAGCGGCGAGCAGGTGAACGACACCTTCATCGACCTCTATGCCACCCACCTCAACCCGCCCACCATCGGTCGCAACCTGCTGGGCGAGGCGCAATACCGCACACTGATGGCCGAGCTCAAGCCGGGCGAGCAAGCCATCGCGGTGATGGGCAGCGGTCGTTATTCCTTCAAGGGTTCGGGATACGTGCGTGGCGGCATCTTCGACCGGGTGCAACTGCGTCAGTCCGGCGACACCATCAGCTTTCGCGACCTGGATTTTCAGCGCCTGAATGATGTGGCCCTCGACGACATGCCGGACTTCGATGAAATGGCGATTTTCATCATCCGTGCCTCCCACCGTTTCGACCCCGGCTCGCCCTGGAACCTGGAGCTGCTGGTGCGCCGCCAGACCGGACCGGTCAGCGGCACCTTCAGCAGTTTCGAGTTGGCCTATCAACTGCCCGAACCTTACCTGGAACGGCCATTGCCCACCGCCGAGCAATTGGCGGCGGCCGAAGAAGCCAGCCGGCCGATGTGGCTGACGCTCTGGTATCAGAAAAGTATCGAAATCAGCGTGCTTGGGGCCGCGTTGCTGGTGCTGACGGCGATCCTGTTTTTCCAGGACTCACTGGCCCGACGGCCGACGCTGTTGCATTGGCTGCGCCGCGGCTACCTGGTCTTCACCGTGGTGTTTCTCGGCGGCTACGCCTTGGCCCAGTTGTCGGTGGTCAATGTGCTGACCTTCGTCCACGCCTTGTTCGAAGGCTTTCGCTGGGAGCTGTTCCTCACCGATCCACTGATCTTCATCCTCTGGGTGTTCACCGCCGGCAGCATCCTGCTGTGGGGGCGTGGGGTGTTCTGCGGCTGGCTGTGTCCGTTCGGCGCGTTGCAGGAGTTGATCAACGAACTGGCGCGCAAGCTCAAGGTGCCCCAATACGAGTTGCCGTTCGCGGTGCATGAGCGCCTGTGGGCGATCAAGTACATCATTCTGCTGGTGCTCTTCGGCGTCTCGCTGGAGTCGATGGCCACCGCCGAACGGCTGGCCGAAGTGGAACCCTTCAAGACCGCCATCACCCTCAGGTTTGATCGCCAATGGTGGTTCGTGGCCTACGCCGTGGGCCTGCTGGTGATCAACCTGTTTACCCGCAAGGTCTATTGCCGCTACGTCTGCCCGCTGGGCGCGGCCCTGGCGATGCCGACCCGGCTGCGGCTGTTCGACTGGCTCAAGCGCCGCAAGGAATGTGGCAACCCCTGCCAACTGTGCGCCAAGGAATGCGAGATCCAGGCGATTCATCCCGATGGCCGGATCAATGCCAACGAATGCCATTACTGCCTCGACTGCCAGATGACCTGGCACAACGAAAACAAGTGCCCGCCGCTGATCAACAAGCGCAAGAAGCGCGGCAAGGCGACCGTGAGCGATCCGCAACTGATTCCCGTGGTGCAGGTGAACCCGGCGCCTTGAGGCACCCCAATGGCCTGTCCCTTGACCGTTTCATTCTTCATGGAGCACACAGCATGAGCGATAAAAAAAACCAAACCCCGGGCTCGGTGGGAGAACCCAGGGGTGTCAGCCGGCGCAGTTTTCTCGGCACTGGCGCGGTAACCGGTGCCGTACTGGCCGGCGCGACGGCGCTGGGGGCCGGGACGTTCACCCGTGAGTCCTGGGCTGCGGCGGCCAAGGAGGCCAAGTCCAAGATCCACGTCGGGCCCGGGGAGCTGGACGAATACTACGGTTTCTGGAGCGGCGGCCACCAGGGCGAGGTGCGGGTGCTGGGGGTGCCATCGATGCGTGAGCTGATGCGTATCCCGGTGTTCAACGTCGACTCGGCCACTGGTTGGGGCCTGACCAACGAAAGCAAGCGCATCCTGGGCGACAGCGCCAAGTACCAGAACGGCGATTGCCACCACCCGCACATCTCCATGACCGACGGCAAGTACGACGGCAAATACCTGTTCATCAACGACAAGGCCAACTCGCGGGTCGCGCGCATTCGCCTGGACATCATGAAGTGCGACAAGATCCTCACCGTGCCCAACGTGCAAGCCATCCACGGCCTGCGCCTGCAAAAGGTGCCGTACACCAAGTACGTGTTCGCCAACGCTGAGTTCGTGATCCCGCACCCCAACGACGGCCATACCTTCGACCTGCAGGACAAAAACAGCTTCACGATGTTCAACGCCATCGATGCCGAGAAAATGGAAATGGCGTTCCAGGTGATCGTCGACGGCAACCTGGACAACTCCGACGCTGACTACACCGGCAAATACGCCGCCAGCACCTGCTACAACTCCGAGAAGGCCTACGACCTGGGCGGCATGATGCGCAACGAGCGCGACTGGGTGGTGGTGTTCAACATCCCGCGTATCGAGGCGGCGATCAAGGCCGGCAAGTTCATCAACCTGGACGGCTCCAAGGTGCCGGTGGTCGATGGCCGCAAGACCGATGGCAAGGACTCCGAATTCACCCGCTACATTCCCGTGCCGAAGAACCCCCACGGGCTCAATACCTCGTCGGACGGCAAATACTTCATCGCCAACGGCAAGCTGTCGCCCACGGTCTCGATGATCGCCATCGACCGCCTGGACGATTTGTTCGCCGACCGCTTCAAGGACCCACGCGAAGTGATCGTCGCCGAGCCGGAACTGGGGCTCGGGCCGCTGCACACCACGTTCGACGGGCGCGGCAATGCCTACACGACCCTGTTCATCGACAGCCAGGTGGTGAAGTGGAACATGGACGAGGCCATCCGCGCCTACAAGGGCGAGAAGGTCAACTACATCAAGCAAAAGCTCGATGTCCAGTACCAGCCTGGCCACAACCATGCGTCCCTCACCGAAACCAGCGAGGCGGACGGCAAGTGGCTGGTAGTGTTGTGCAAATTCTCCAAGGACCGCTTCCTGCCCACCGGCCCATTGCACCCGGAGAACGATCAGTTGATCGACATTTCCGGTGAAGAAATGAAGCTGGTGCACGACGGGCCGGCGTTCGCCGAACCCCATGACTGCATTCTCGCCCGGCGCGACCAGATCAAGACCCAGAAAATCTGGAACCGCAACGATCCGTTCTTCGCCGGCACCGTGGAGCTGGCGAAGAAGGACGGCATTAACCTGGAAACCGACAACAAGGTCATCCGCGACGGCAACAAGGTGCGGGTGTACATGACGTCGATGGCGCCGGCCTATGGCCTGACCGAGTTCACCGTCAAGCAAGGCAACGAGGTGACGGTGACCATTACCAACATCGACCAGATCGAAGACGTGTCCCACGGCTTTGTCATGACCAACCACGGTGCGAGTATGGAGATCAGCCCGCAACAGACCTCATCGATCACCTTCATCGCCGACAAGGCCGGTTTGCATTGGTACTACTGCAGCTGGTTCTGCCACGCCCTGCACATGGAAATGGTCGGGCGCATGCTGGTTGAAAAGGCCTGAGTCATTCACTAGGGAGACAGGCGCAATGACCGGGAATATGCAGCATTCAAACGTTCGTCGGCCGGTCATTGCCCTGGTGTTCTGCCTGCTGTCGGGCGGCGCGCTCGGCGCGCCGCAGCCGATCACCGATTTGCCTTTGCAGGCCGAGGGCGACCAGCAATGGCGCCTGCCTGCGGGCCAGTACCGGGGCTCGTTCAGCATCGACCAGCCGATGACCCTCACCTGTGCGCCGGAGGCGGTATTCCAGGGCCAGGGCGAGGGCAATGGCGTGATCATTCGCGCCCCGAACGTGCGGATCCAGGGCTGTACATTCCTGGACTGGGGCCACGACCTGACGGCCATGAATGCCGCCGTGTTCATCCAGCCGGTTGCCCAAGGAGCGGTGGTGCGTGGCAACCGGATGCAGGGCCAGGGCTTCGGTATCTGGGTCGATGGCACGCGGGACGTCAGCCTGATCGATAACCGCATCCAGGGCGACCCCAGCCTGCGCTCCCAGGACCGTGGCAATGGCATCCATTTGTATGCCGTACACGGCGCCCGGGTCATCGGTAACCAGGTGCGCGAAACCCGCGACGGCATCTACATCGACACCTCCAGCGGCAACCTGCTCCAGGGCAATGTCCTGGAGGACCTGCGCTACGGCGTACATTACATGTTCGCCAACGATAACCGCCTGCTGGATAACGTCACCCGGCGTACCCGCACCGGTTATGCCCTGATGCAAAGCCGCCAGCTGACGGTCATCGGCAATCGCTCCGAACAGGATCAGAACTACGGGATCCTGATGAACTACATCACCTATTCGACCCTGCGCGACAACTTCGTCACCGACGTGCGCGACGGGTCCACCGGCGACACCATGATCACCGGCGCCGAGGGCAAGGCCCTGTTCATCTACAACTCATTGTTCAACCGCATCGAAGGCAACCATTTCGAGCGCAGCGCCGTGGGCATCCACCTGACGGCCGGCTCGGAGGATAACCGCATCGCCGGCAATGCCTTCGTCCACAACCAGCGCCAGGTCAAATACGTTGCCACGCGGTTGCAGGAATGGTCGGTGGATGGCCGCGGCAATTACTGGAGCGACTACCTGGGCTGGGATCGCAACGGCGATGGCTTGGGCGATGTCGCCTATGAACCCAACGACAACGTCGATCGCCTGCTGTGGCTGTATCCCCAGGTGCGCTTGTTGATGAACAGCCCGGGGATCGAACTGCTGCGTTGGGTGCAGCGAGCCTTCCCGGTGATGAAATCCCCCGGGGTGATGGACAGTCATCCGCTGATGGAAACGCCTGTCCAACCCCCGCCACGCAACAGTGCCCAGGAGGACGCGTCTTGAACGTCGTCGAGATCGAAGGCGTCAGCCAGTACTATGGCGATGTCGCCGTGCTGCGCGGGCTGGACTTGAACCTGGCCCAGGGCGAAGTGCTCGGCCTGTTCGGGCATAACGGTGCGGGCAAGACCACCACGATGAAGCTGATCCTCGGTTTGCTGCGGGCCAGCGAGGGGCAGGTGCGTGTCTTCGGCCGCGCGCCCAGCGACCCGAGCGTGCGGCAGATGCTCGGTTATCTGCCCGAGAACGTGATGTTCTATCCGCAGCTGAGCGGACTGGAAACCTTGCGCCATTTTGCCCGGCTCAAAGGTGCTGCACCGGAGCAAGTGCAGCGTTTGCTGGAAGAGGTCGGGCTGGCGGGTGCCGCGACACGGCGCGTGAAGACGTATTCCAAGGGCATGCGCCAGCGTCTCGGTCTGGCCCAGGCGCTGCTCGGCCAACCGCGCCTGTTATTGCTGGATGAGCCGACCGTGGGCCTGGACCCCATCGCCACCCAGGACCTCTATCAGTTGCTCGACCGCCTGCGTTGGCAGGGCACCAGCATCATTCTCTGTTCTCACGTCTTGCCTGGCGTGGAAGCTCACATCAACCGCGCCGCGATTCTCACCCGCGGGCGCCTGTTGGCCCTGGGCAGCCTGGCCCGGCTGCGCGAGGACGCCGGGTTGCCGACGCTGATCCGCGCCTCGGGCCTGTCGCGGGCCGACTGGCTTCGCCAGCATTGGCGCAGTGAAGGGCACGCCACCCAGGGCTGGGGCGCCGAAGGGGTGCAGGTGTCCGCGCCGGATGGCAGCAAGCTTAGATTGCTGCGCCAGCTACTGGCCCAGGATGACCCGTCGGATGTCGAGATCAAGCCGCCGTCGCTGGAGGATTTGTACCGTCATTACATGGTCCGTGCCGCGGCCGAGGAGACCAGCCTATGAATCCGGTCTGGAACATGGCCCGCAAGGAATTCAGCGATGGCCTGCGCAATCGCTGGTTGTTGGCGATCAGCCTGTTGTTCGCGGTGCTGGCGATCGGCATCGCCTGGCTCGGCGCGGCGGCGTCCGGTCAACTGGGGTTCACCTCGGTACCGGCCACGGTGGCGAGCCTGTCCAGCCTGGCGACCTTCCTGATGCCGCTGATTGCCTTGCTGCTGGCCTATGACGCGATTGTCGGCGAGGACGAGAGCGGCACCTTGCTGCTGTTGCTGACCTATCCGTTGGGTCGCGGCCAATTGCTGCTGGGCAAGTTTGTCGGGCACGGCTTGATCCTGGCCCTGGCCACTTTCATCGGTTTTGGCTGCGCGATGCTGGCCATCGCCCTGTGGGTGGACGATGTCCAGTTGAGCCTGCTGCTCTGGGCCTTCGGTCGCTTCATGGTGTCCAGCACGCTGCTGGGCTGGGTGTTCCTCGGGTTGGCCTATGTGCTGAGCAGTTTGTCGGCAGAGAAATCCACCGCGGCCGGGTTGGCGCTGGGGGTGTGGTTTTTCTTCGTGCTGGTGTTTGACCTGGCCTTGCTGGCGTTGCTGGTGCTGAGCGAGGGGCGCTTCAGCCCGGAACTGTTGCCATGGCTGCTGCTGTTCAACCCTACCGACGTGTATCGGCTGATCAACCTGTCCGGGTTCGATGTGGCGTCCAGCGGCGCCGCGGTGCTGACCTTGGGCAGCGACCTGCCGGTGTCGGCGCCTTTGTTCTGGCTGTGCCTGGGCCTGTGGATGGCGCTGCCGTTGTGGCTGGCCTATCGGCTGTTCAATCGCCGGTGCCCGTGAATTTCAATCTTGATAAGGGAGCATGCAACGATGAACAAGGTGTACCTCAAGGGGGGCCGCCTCTTGGCCGGGGTGTTGGTGTGCCTGGCGCTGGCGGCGTGCGGCAAGGCCGAACCACCTGCGGCCAGCGAGGCGGCGCTGGCGTTTCATCCCAGTGACGAGTGCCATGTGTGCGGCATGGTCATCACTGACTTCCCCGGGCCCAAGGGCGCGGCGGTCGGGGCAGGGGGCGTGAAGAAATTCTGCTCGCCGGCGGAGATGCTGGGCTGGTGGTTGCAGCCGGAAAACCATCGGGCCGACGTCAAGCTATATGTCCACGACATGGGCCGCAGCCATTGGGACACACCGGATGACGCCCACCTGATCGACGCCCGGACCGCCTACTTCGTCATCGGCAGCGGGCTTAAAGGCGCCATGGGCGTGGTCCTGGCCTCGTTCTCCGACCCCCAGGCGGCACAAAAGCTCGCCAGCGACACCGGCGGCCGGGTGCTGCGCCTGGAAGACATCGACCAGAAACTGCTGGGGCAGGCGACTGCCATGGCGCCGATGAGTCACTGATATGGTCTGGGCACCGAATAGCTCTTTGTGGTGAGGGAAACTTGCTCCTGCTGAGGTCTGTAGCAGCTGTGTAGGAGCTGTGTAGGAGCTGTCGAGTGCAACGAGGCTGCGATCTTGTCCCAGACAGTTGAGTCTCAAGCGAAAGATCAAGATCAAGATCAAGATCAAGATCAAAAGATCGCAGGCTTCGCCAGCTCCTACAGACCCCTGCGGGAGCAAGCTCCCTCGCCACGTTGTGCATCAATCTCATCCCATGGAAGCGTCCACCCGCTACCCAAGTAGCATTCGTCGACCCGCCGCGGCTTCGTACACTCAGGGCTCCTATCACGCACCCGTCGGAGGCGAAGATGCAGCAGGCCCAGAGCGAAGGTGTGGTGAGCGCCATGTCCCAGGCGACGGACGTCCAGCAGGTGGCCCAAGAGTTGGCGCGGCAGTTGTTGCACCCACACCTGGGCTTCGTGCTGTTTTTCTGTTCCGCCGAATACGATCTGCCGGCCCTGGGCCAGGCGTTGTCCCAGAGTTTCGGTGGGATTCGCCTGGTGGGCTGTACCAGCGCCGGTGAAATCACCGCCCAAGGTTATGGTCGCAACTGTGTGACGGCGGTGGGGTTCGATCACCGGCACTTTTCCATCGCCGCCGAGCTGATCGGCGAAATGGAGCACTTCAGCCTGATCGACGCCCAGCAAATGGTCGAACGCCTGGCCAGCGGCTGTCGCAGCAACGCCCTGGCGCCGATCAAGGGCCACAGTTTCGCCTTGACCCTGCTTGATGGCCTGTCCAGCCGCGAGGAAATGGTGCTGGCGGCCTTGAGCGCCGCGCTGGGGGACATCCCGCATTTCGGCGGGTCGGCCGGCGATGACAACTACCTGACCCACACCCACGTGTACTTCGAAGGCCAGTTCCACAGCGGCGCGGCGGTGGTGGTGTTGATCAATACCTGGCTGGAGTTCGAAGTCTTCACCACCCATCACATCCTGCCCCGGGAGGAGAAACTGGTGGTGACCGGCGCCGACAGCGCCTCACGACGGGTCTACGAGCTCAACGCCGAACCCGCCGCCGAAGAATACGCCCGGCACATCGGCGTGCCGGTGAGCGCTCTCGACTACCGGGTCTTCGCTGCCCATCCACTGGCGGTGCGCATCAACGACCAGTACTACGTGCGGGCCATTCAGCAGGTGCACTCGGACCTGAGCCTGAGTTTCTACTGTGCGGTGGAGAACGGCATCGTTCTCACTGCGATGACCCCCGGGCCCTTGCTGCACAACCTGCAAACGCTGTTCGACGGTTTGCAGGCCCGTCTCGGTGACCTGTTGCTGACCATCGGCTGCGATTGTTTCCTCAGGCGCCTGGAGCTGGAAGATCGCGGCGGCCTGGAGCAGATCGGCCAGTTCCTGCGCGAACAACGGGTGATGGGGTTCAACACCTATGGAGAACAGTTCAATGGCATGCACATCAACCAGACGTTCACCGGAGTTGCCATTGCCCGACATCGCGTCCCCGGCCATCGCTGAGCTGCAGGCCCAGCTCGCTGCCCTGCAGCATGAAAATCGCAAGTTGCGGCGCATCAACGAGGCGCTGATCGAACGGGTGGAGTCCGGTGTAACCCGGGGCAACGACCCGTATGCGGCGTTCCAGCACTCGGTGGTGCTGGCCGAGCAGGTGCGCGAGCGCACCGATGCGCTGAACCAGGCCATGGCTGAACTCAAGGCCGGCAATCACTTGCTGGGCGAGGCGCGGCTGCGGGCGGAAACCGCCCACCGGCATCTGATCGACGCCATCGAAAGCATCTCCGATGCGTTTGTGCTGTTCGATGAGCAGCAACGCATTGTCCTGTTCAACAGCCGCTTCAAGGCCTTCTGGGCCAACAGCCGGGTGCGCATCATCGCCGGTATGCGCCTTTCCGAGGTCAAGCGCTTGATGACCGCCAACGGACTGTTCAGCGAAGAGCCCCGGGGCCAGGCCGACGAGCACGTGCTGTATCGCTTGCAGAACGGGCGCTGGTTGCAAGTCAGCGAGCGGCCGACCCAGGAGGGCGGCCGGGTCATCCTGTTCACCGACATCACCGACGTCAAGCTCAGTGAAACCGTGCGCCGCGAGCAGGCCATCGCGCAGAAATCCCACCTGTTGCAGCGGGCGGTGGACAACTTGTCCCAGGGTGTGGCGATGGTCAACGCCCAAGGCGTGCTGGAGTTGTGGAACCGACGCTTCCTCGAACTCAGCGGCCTGGCACCGGTAGCGGCCCACCGGCCGTTCAACGAAGTGATTGCCGACAGTGAATTGCAACTGCTGACCCCGGCCAGTCGCGACAGCAACGGCCGGCTGATCCACGAATCCGAGCAGCGCCTGTCGGATGGCCGGGTCCTGGAGATCCGTACGCATCCCTTGCCCACTGGCGGCTACGTCAACACCTTCACCGACATCACCGAACGCTACCAGCACGCCGAGGCGCTGAGCGAAAGCGAACGCTGGATTCGCCTGATCACCGACCATGTGCCGGCGCTGATCGCCTACCTCAACGCCGACCTGGTCTACGAATTCACCAACAAGGTCTACGAACAATGGTATTGCTGGCCCCGTGGCGTGATGCTTGGCCAGAGCCTGCGCGAAGCCCATAGCGAGCAGCATTACCAGCGTCTGGAAGCCTACGTGGCGCGGGCGTTGGCGGGTGAGAGCGTCACCTTCGAATTCGCCGAGACCAACATCAACAACCAGGAACGCTACATGCTGCGCTCCTACGTACCCAACCGCCTGGCCAACGGCGAAGTGGTGGGGATCTTCGTGCTGATCCGCGACATCACCGAACGCCGGCGCACTGCTGAAGCGCTGCACCAGGCCTACCAGAACCTGGAACAGCGGGTCCAGGAGCGCACGGCCGAACTGACCACCCTCAACGAGCAGTTGCTGCGCGAGATCGACGAGCGCAGCCGGGTGGAGTTGCGTCTGCGGGAGGCCAAGCGCGAGGCCGAGCAGGCCAATCTGTCGAAGACCAAATTCCTCGCAGCGGTCAGCCATGACCTGCTGCAACCACTCAACGCCGCCCGGCTGTTCACCAGTGCCTTGCTTGAGCGCCGCGAGCCGGTCGCCAACGCGCAACTGGTGCGCAACGTCAGCAATTCGCTGCAGGACGTGGAGAACCTGCTGGGCACCCTGGTGGACATCTCCAAGTTGGACGCCGGGGTGATCAAGGCCGATGTCGCGCCGTTCGCCCTCAGCGAGCTGCTCGACAACCTGGCCGCCGAATACGCCCAGGTCGCCCGCAGCGAAGGGCTGGCGCTGCACTTTGTCGGCTGTTCGGTGCTGGTGCGCAGCGACATGCAATTGCTAGCGCGGATCCTGCGCAACCTGCTGAGCAATGCCATTCGCTACACCCCCAGCGGCCGGGTGGTGCTGGGTTGTCGGCGACACCGCCAGCGCGTGTCGATCCAGGTCTGGGACAGCGGCATCGGCATTGCCGAGAACCGCCTGGAGGAAATATTCCAGGAGTTCAAGCGTGGCGACGTGCAACGCCCGAACCAGGACCGTGGGTTGGGCCTGGGCCTGGCGATTGTCGAGAAAATCGCCGGGATCCTCGGGCACCGGATCCAGGTGCGCTCCTGGCCGGGCAAGGGCTCGATGTTCTCTATCGACGTGCCGCTGAGCGCCACCGCGCCCAAGCCGCTGCCGTGCCTGGACATGAGCGAGCCGATGCTCGAACGCCTGCGTGGGGCGCGGGTCTGGGTGCTGGATAACGATGCGGCGATCTGCGCTGGCATGCGTACTTTGCTGGAGGGTTGGGGTTGCCAGGTGGTGACAGCGTTGTCGGAGCAGGACCTGGCTCGCCAGGTGGACAACTACCACGCTGAGGCCGACTTGCTGATCGCTGATTATCATCTGGACCACGATCAGAACGGCGTCGATGCGGTGGCCCGGATCAATGCCCGCCGGGCCTCAGCGATCCCGGCCATGATGATCACCGCCAACTACAGCAACGAACTCAAGCAGCAGATCCGCGAACGCGGGCACACCCTGATGCACAAGCCGGTGCGGCCGATGAAGCTGAAGATTGCGATGAGTCATCTGTTGGGGCAGGCCCAGGGACATTGATCGTTCCCACGCTCTGCGTGGGAATGCATCCCGTGACGCTCTGCGTCACCTTCCAGAAGCGGAACGCGGAGCGTCCCTGGCGGCATTCCCACGCAGGAGCGTGGGAACGATCGGTAGTGTCCAGCCGTTCAACGCCGCAGGTAAGCCCCGAAATCGATATCCCCGGCACTGAGGATCGCCTGTACCCGGTTGTGCACGTTGAGTTTGCGCAGGATCGCCGAGACGTGGGCCTTGACCGTGGTTTCGGCGATGTCCAGGGTGTAGGCGATCTGTTTGTTCGACTCGCCCTTGGTCATGCGTTCGAGCACCAGCAATTGCTTGCGAGTCAAGGCCTGGAGCAGTTCCGGCGGGAAGCTCGGGTTTTCGTTCAGGCGCCGGCCCAGCGGGCTTTTTTGCGTGCGAATGATGTCGGGCGGCAGATACACGTTGCCGTTGAGGATCTGCTCGATGGCGTCGGTCATCTGCGAGCGTGGCGAGGATTTGGTGATGAAGCCCACCGCGCCATAGGTGATCGCCTGCAGCACCACTTGCTTGTCCTGCTCGGCGGAGACAATCACCACGGGGATGGTCGGCGCCTCGTTGCGCAGGTTGATCAGGCCATTGAGCCCGTGCATGCCGGGCATGTTCAGGTCCAGCAGGATCAGGTCCAGGTCGTCGTGCTCGGCGGTCAAGGCCAGGGCACTGTCCAGGTCGGCGGTCTCCATGACCTCGCTGCCAGGAAATCCGTCGCTGATGACGTTGTGGATGGCTTCGCGAAACAGTGGGTGATCGTCGGCTATCAGGATTTTATACATGGCCATTCACCTCGTTATTGTCGTGTGGGGCAGAGCAGTTGCACGCACTTCTTGCAAGATCAGGGAAACGGTTCGGGCCGGGCCGCTTGCAGGGGCAGGTTGGCCGCCTCCCAGGCATCGAGGCCATCGCGATACCAGTACACATGGTTATAGCCCATGGCAGCGGCGCGTTTTACCGCGTTCCAGCTCAGCCAGCAATCGGCGCGGCAATAAAAGACCAACGGCAAATCCAACCGCCCGCCGGTTGCCGCGCGCAGGTGATGGCTGAAGTAGTCCTGCCAGGTCGAGTCGAGGTCGCCGTCGCCGGTATTGGCCAGCCACAGGCTGCCGGGGAGGTTGGCGTGGGGTTCGTTGTCGATGAAACGCCCTTGGACCCACGGTCGACGATAAACGTCGATCAGCACTGGGGGCGAGGCTTGGCCGAGCAGCTGTTGCAGGGCCTGGGTGTCGAGGGTCTGGGCGCCGTCGACGGTGGCGGGCGTCGGGCTGCGGTATTGGGCGATGCGATAGCCCTGCGCGGAAAACAGCGCGGTATCGGCCTGCGCGACATTCAGCGCCAGGCCCAGCAGGAGGATCGCCAGCAAACGGGGCATAGGATTTATCCTTTTTGTTATGCGCCCATTACATGCCAGGGTCGAGGTCTTGTGAATGCGACCATGGACAGGAAAACCAGTACTAAAGTAGTAATTTGAGTGTTAAAGACCCGCGCGACATGGAGAACATGCACCGAGCCCTGTGGGAGCAAAGCTTGCTCGCGATAACGGTGTGCCAGTCAGCATCAACTCTGGATGAGCCGCCATCGCGAGCAAGCTTTGCTCCCACAGATTTTGTCTGTGCAATTAAGGGTTAGCTGCCGGCCTTGCGCAACGCCGCATGCTGCGGATTGAACGTCCACACCGCCAACAGCGCGAACACCAGGGTCAACCCCACGCACACCACCATCGCCAGCAAGTTGAACTGCTCGTACAGCGCAAAACGCACCAACTCCACGCCGTGGGTGAACGGGCTGACCGAGCAGAGCCAGTACAGCCAAGGGCTGGCTTCCTGCATTTTCCATAGCGGGTACAGTGCCGAAGACAGGAAGAACATCGGGAAGATCACGAAATTCATCACCCCGGCGAAGTTCTCCAGTTGCCGGATGGCATTGGACAGCAACAAGCCCAGGGCGCTGAGCATCAGGGCCACCAGCAACAGGGCCGGCAGGGCCAGCAGCAGGCCCATGGTCGGTGGCTGGATGCCGTACAGCCAGGCGATGGCGAGAAAGGCATAGACCTGCAACAGCGAGATCAGCGACGTCGCCAACAACTTGCTCGCCAGCAGGAAAGCCCGGGGCAGGGGACTGGTCAGCAGCACGCGCATGCTGCCCATTTCCCGGTCGTAGACCATCGACAGCGAGCCCTGCATGCCGTTGAACAACAGGATCATGCAGGCCAGCCCGGGCACGATGTACACCTCGTAGGGGATGTAGGTGTCGTAGGGCGCGATGATGGCGATGCCCAGTGCCGCGCGAAAACCGGCGGCGAACACCAGCAGCCACAGCAGGGGCCGGACCAGGGCGCTGAGCAGCCGGGTGCGTTGCAGCACGAAGCGCAGCCATTCGCGCGTCACGATGCCGCTGAAACATTGCCAGTACGCATTCATGGCCGGACTCCCGAGGCGGTCAAGCGAGTGAAGGCCGAGCCGAGGGTGCCGCCGTGTTCCAGGCTCACCGCGTCGGCCTGCCCGCTGGCGACCAGGCGGCCCTGATGCACGATCAACAGATCGTCGCTGGGCTGCACTTCGTCGAGCAAGTGAGTGGTCCAGAGCACGCTGATACCTTGCTCGCAGCACAGTTGCCGGATGTGCAGGCCCAGGGCTAGGCGGCTGGCCGGATCAAGGCCGACGCTGGGTTCGTCGAGCAGCAACAGGCGCGGTTCGTGGAGCAGGGCGCGGGCGATTTCGACCCGGCGCCGATGGCCACCATTGAGGTCGCGCACCCGCTCGTGGCGGCGCTCCGTCAAGTGCTGGCGGGTCAGTTCGGCGTCGATGCGGGCGCTGCCCTGGCGCCGCGAAAACCCGTGCAACGCCAGGTGATAGCGCAGGTTCTGTTCAATGCTCAGGTCCAGGTCCAGGGTGCTCTGTTGGAACACCACGCCCAATTGGCGCAAGGCCGATCTTGGTGATTTTTGCAGGGAATGACCGCCGATGCGGATCTCGCCACGTTGCAGGTCGTACAAACGCGTGAGCAGGGCGATCAGCGTCGACTTGCCGGCACCGTTGGGCCCCAGCAGCGCGGCGAAACGCCCGGCGGGCAGGCTGAAACTCATCTGCTTGAGGGCTTCGCGCGCGCCATAGGCAAAGCTCAGGTCGCTGACCTCCAGGGCGTTCATGGCGTGACCACCACGCCCCAGGGGTAGCGTCCGACTTTCACTGACTTGAGCACCTTGCGGCTCTCTACATCGATCACCGAGACATCGCCACTGACGCCGTTGGTCGCCAGCAGCTGTTTCTGGTCCGGGGTGAACGCCAGTTGCCAGACCCGCCGGCCCACCAGCAGGTAATCCAGCACTTCGAAGGTCTTGGCGTCGATCACCGCCACATGGTTGGCCGGGCCCAGGGCGACAAACGCCAGCTTGCCGTCGGCGCTGAGCTTGATGCCCACCGGTTGGACCTTGTCCGGGTGCACGCCCTTGATCTGGAACGTCAGGGTCTTGAGGATCTTGCGCGTCGCCACGTCGAGCACGGTCAACGTGCCGCCGATCTCGGCCGAGGCCCAGAGCTGCGTACCGTCACGATTGAATTCGACGAAACGTGGCCGCTGGTCCACCAGGGTGTTGTCGGCCAGGGTCTGGGTGCTGGTGTCGATCCAGTGCAGCATGTTCGTGGTTTCACTGGTGTTGACCGCCCACTTGCCGTCAGGGCTGACGGCCATGCCTTCGGGCTCGACACCGACGCCGATCTGGCCGAGCACTTCGGAGGTCTGGGTGTCGATCACCGTGACCAGCGCATCGTCTTCGTTGGAGACATACAGCCAGCGGTCGTTGGGGTGCAGGGCGAACTGCTCCGGGTCCTTGCCGGAGGGCAGTTCCTTGATGATCTTGCGGGTGGCGACGTCCATCACCTGGACCCGGTCCGAGTCGCTGGCGCAGATGTACAGCAGGCGATAGTCGTGGGACAGCAACAGGCCTCGGGGACGCTGGCCGACCGGCAGGGTCTCGATGACTTCCAGGCTCTGCATGTCGATCAGGCTCAGGCTGTTGTCTTTCTCGTTGGAGACCCAGGCGATGCTGGCGGCGGCGGGACCGGCGGCAAGCAACACTGCGCCCAGGGCGAGGGCTTTGCATAACCGGGTCGGGCAAAGCCGGGCCGGGTAAATCAGGGAGCGGCGCATGGCGGTTTTCCTTATTGTTGTTATCGATCAGGGGTAACGGCAGCTCACTTCGGGCCGGTCATAGCCCAGGCTGTCCATTTCATTGGCAGGGTGCAGAAAACCGTCCTGGGGCGAGGTGCTGACCAGCGCCCGGGGTTGGACCAGGGGAATCGGTTGGCGCAACTGGCCGTTCCAGGGCCGGTAGCTGAGCTTGCGGCCCTTGAACCCGTCCAGGGGCAACTGGTCGCTGAGGGCCAATTGGTGGATGGCGAGCGGGTCGTCCTGACGCAACTTGCTCACGGCGCTGGCGATGCTGCGCACGGCGATCCAGGCGGCGAAATCGCGGTCGTTCATCCAGCGTCCGGCCAGGGCTTCAAAACGTTTTTGCAGTTGCGCCGCGCCGTAGGTTTCCACGGTCTTGTGCCAGCCGGTGGGCGTCAGCCCTTGGGTGCCGGCCACCGGGCGTGGGTACCAGGTCTGGTAGGGCAGGTATTCACCGAAATCACCGCGTTCGTCGGCCACCAGCACCACGTCGTACTCGGCGGTCTGGGTGAACAGCGGCATGTCGGCCTGGGCGCTGCGGCGCTGGTCGTTGTCGAACTGCCAGGCCTTCTCGGCGACGATCTTCATGCCGAAGCGTTTCATGGCCCGGCGCAATGCGGCGGCATAGGCCTGGTCCTCGGGCGTCTGGCCGACAATCAGCAAGGCCCGCTGCCATTTACGCACGACGCTGAACTGCACCAGGGCATCGGCGAGCATGGCGCGGTCGGGCAGGCTGTGCAGCACGTTACCGAGGCAGTCGGTGGTGCGCAGGCTGTCGTCGGCGCTACCGGCGTTGAACAGCAGGCTGTCGGGCAGGGCGGCGCTGAGCTGGCGCAGGCTGGCGGCCGGTGCGTTGACCACGAACAACCGCAGGCCCTGGTCGTGTTGGGCCCGGGCGGCCTGGAGCAGCGCTTCGGGCGTGTCGACGCTGGCGCTTTCCAGGCGGTAGTCGTGCTTGAGGAAACGCCCGGTGCTGTTGCTGTCGACGATCGCCAGTTCGGCGCCGCGCAACCCGGCATCGGCCGGTTCGGCAATGACGTTGGACAGCAGCGGGCCCGGATCGGGACGATAACCCAGGTAGCCGATGCGCACTTGCAGCGGCGTGGCATCGCCCGCGTGAGCGGTTGCCGCTGCCAGCAGAGAAACCAGGGCGTAACTGACGAGCCGGCGCATGACGTCCTCCATTGCAGGTAGCGCCAGCATAGGAAGCCTGCGGCCATGGGGAAATATGCAGAAAGTACCGCCGGTGCAGTACCAAGGTAGTAACTCACCTTGGAGGCCGGGGTTTTAGCATGCAAGGCATCGTCATTGACCAGGAAGGGACAGACCATGCGGATTCTCAAAGCGCTGCTGCTGCCGTTTCTGCTGATCCTGAGTTTGATTGGGGTTGACCGTCCCAAAACCTGGAAACCTCCAAGCCCCTCTGTGGGAGCGAGCTTGCTCGCGATAGCGGTGGTTCAGTCAACCTCAGTATTGGATGTGCCGCCGTCATCGCGAGCAAGCTCGCTCCCACAGGGGATGGGTGTCAATTCAGGGTCGGAGCGCTAACCATGTCAGCCCTCTGGCGCATCAATCTCTGGGTTTGTGCCTTTTTCGCCCTGGTCACCCTGGCCTGTGCAGTCCTGTTGTTGCACCAGGCCACGGCCGATGTGAAACGCGAGCTGCAATCGGCCGAGTCGGTGGTGCATTACCTGCGCGAAACCGTCGAGCGCGATCCGGCCAGTCTCCAGCCGCGATTGACCGGCAGCCTGCGTCACGTGCGGGTGCGTTGGCTGGCCCCTGGAGAACTGTTCCCGGCGGATGAAGACGGGATGAAGGCCAGGCTCGGCCGCCGGTTACTGGATGACGGCCCTGCGGCTCAGGTGGTGGATTTGCCGGACGGTCGGCGGGCCTGGATTGCCGTCGACCCCCGCGATGAAATCGACGAAATTCTCGATTCCTTGGTGCAACTGTTATACGTCTGCGCCCTGGCGCTGTCGCTCAGCTTGTTGGTGATTCGCTGGGGTGTACGCCGGGGCATGCGTTTGCTCGATGAGTTGCTGGATGCATTGCGTCAGGTGTCAGCCGGGAACCTGCAGGTGCGCCTGGGCACTGGGGGTGTCCCGGAGGCGCAGCAACTGGCGGGGCATTTCAATCGCATGACCGCCGCCCTGGCCGAGGCCCAGGCCGATAACGCCCGGCTTACCCAGGCCTTGCTGGCCGTGCAGGAACAGGAGCGCACCCGGCTGGCCCAGACCCTGCACGACGACCTGGGCCAATACGTGGCCGGCATTCGTGCCCGCGCCTGCCTGCTGAGGTTGGTGATGGATCAACCGCCGGCGCTGGAGCAGACCGTCAGCCAGCTCGAAGAGCATTGCGAGCATTTGCAATTGGGTTTCCGGGCGCTGGTGCATGACTTGTACCCAGTGGTGTTGCAGCACCTGCCGTTGTGCGAGGCCATCAGGCTGTTGGCCGGGCAATGGCAGGCCAACCAAGGTATCGCCTGTCAGGTGTGGATCGACAAAACACTGCCGCCCTTGTCCGGTCCGGACAAGACCCACTTGTATCGTTTGTTGCAGGAAGCGTTGACCAACGTTGCCCGGCATGCCGGCGCCACGCAGGTGCGGATTCGCCTGCAACGCCGCGCCGGGCGCCTGCGGTTGCTGGTGCGCGACAACGGTTGCGGAGCGACGCAACCATCGCGCGCCGGTGTTGGCTTGCACTCGATGTCCGAGCGGGCGCGCAGCCTGGGCGGTGAGCTGCGCATCATCAGCCAGCCTGGCGCCGGTTGGGCGCTGGCCTTGAATATTGCCCTGGAGGCGTGATGAACATTTTGTTGGTGGACGACCATGCGGTGGTTCGGCAGGGCTATGCCAGCCTTTTGCGGGTGCTGATGCCGGACCTGCAGGTGCGCGAAGCGGCCACCGGCGAGGAGGCGTTGAGCCAGGTGCAGGAGCAGGTGCCGCATCTGGTGATCATGGACTTCGGCCTGCCCGGTATCAGTGGCTTGGAAACCACCCGCCGGCTACGCCAGCGTCTACCGCAACTGCGGGTGTTGTTCTTCAGCATGCACGATGAATTGCCCTTGGTGCGCCAGGCATTGGACGCCGGCGCTGCGGGCTACCTGACCAAGAATTCGGCACCCCAGGTGCTGATGGAAGCGGTACGCCGGGTGTTGGCCGGGCATGTCTACATCGAGCAATCCCTGGCCACGCAACTGGCCTGCACCAGCTCGCGCCAGGATGTCGACCCGCGCCTGCAGAGTATGACCCAACGGGAGTTGGAGATTTTCGTCATGCTCGCCAAGGGCACCCCCGCTCGCACCATTGCCGAACAGCTGTGCATCAGCGCCAAGACCGTGTCCAACCACCTGACGCTGCTCAAGAGCAAGTTGCAGGTCAGCTCCCATGCCGAGCTGGTGCACCTGGGGATCGATATGGGGGTAGTGCGGGTGGCGGGGTGAAAATTCCCATTCCCAGGCGATGACAATCCACTGTGGCGAGGGGATTTATCCCCGCTGGGGCGCGAAGCGGCCCCCTAGATCTATTTCGCATACCGAGTTGTCTGGTTTTAGGGCCGCTTCGCAGCCCAGCGGGGATAAATCCCCTCGCCACAGGGGTTTGTGATCCAGGGTCTTCACTGATCCCAGGACATCGGGCACCCGGTACAGCCTTGCATATTGGCATCCTGGAAATTCCCGTAATGCTGGCGAGAACCGCTCAGGTTGGCCTGTTCCAGGTTGCTTTCGCCGAGCTTGGCTTCCTGCAGGTTGGCGTCGCGCAAGTCGGCGCCCTTGAGGTCGGCCTTGCTCAGCCAGGCCATTTCCAGGTCCGCCGCCTGCAGGTTGGCCTCGTGCAGACGGGCGCCGGACAAACGGGCGAATTGCAGGTAGGCCGCCGTCAGGTCGGCGCGCTGGAACTGCGCACCCTGGCCGAACAGGCCCCAACCCTGGATTGCCTTGAGCGTGGCGCCGCTGAAGTCCGCCAGGCGCAGGTTGCTTTGTTGCAGGCTGGCACGGGTCAGGTTGGCGCCCTGTAGCTGGGCCTTCTCAAGGTTGGCCAGGTCCAGCCGCGCGTGCCGCAGGTCGGCATCGCGCAGATCGGCGCCGCTGAGGTTCATCTTGCGCAAGTCCTGGTTCGCCAGTTTTGCACCGCGCAGGTTGGCGCCGGGGCATTGGCTGGATTCGGCGATGAGGCAGCCGTTGATTGTCAGTGGGGTATCGGGGTCGTCGGCATGGGCAAGGGCGCCGATGAACAGAAGCAGCAATGGCAAGAATTTCATGTCTCGAACTCGCTGATCTGTGGGAGCGAGCTTGCTCGCGATGGCGGTGGTTCAGCCGGCATTCATGTTGACTGATACTGCGCTATCGCGAGCAAGCTCGCTCCCACAGGGGATGGGGTACAGGTCAGGGGTTATTTCTGCGCCGTCGCCTTATCCCAACTCGGAATCTTGAACACCCAGAACGACCCACCCTGGGCCACTGGCTTGGTCAGTTCGGCCATGTCGCCACCCCACAACGGTACGGCGCCACCGTAGCCGACGGTCACGCCGATGTACTGCTCGCCGTCCTGCTCCCACGTGATGGGCGGGGAGACGATGCCGCTGCCGGTCTGGAATTTCCACAGTTCCTGGCCGGTCTTGGCGTCGAAGGCCTTGAAGAAGCCGTCGCCAGTGCCGGTGAACACCAGGTTGCCCTTGGTCGCCAGCACACCGGCCCACAGTGGCAGTGGTTCCTTGTGTTCCCATACCACCTTGCCGGTGGTGGGGTTCATCGCCCGCAGGCTGCCGACGTGATCGTCGTACATGCGCTTGATGCGAAAGCCCATGCCCAGGTAGGCCGAGCCCTTCTTGTAGTTCACTTCCTCGGTCCAGTATTCCTCTTTCCACTGGTTGCCGGGGACGTAGAACAGGCCGGTGTCCTGGCTGTAGGCCATTGGGTTCCAGTTCTTGCCGCCGAGGAAGGGCGGCGAGACTTCCACCGGCTTGCCCTTGGTTTCACCCGGCAATGGCTTGGCCGGACGCTGGCCGGGGTTTTCCACCGGGCGACCGGTCTTGAGGTCGATGTGGCTGGCCCAGGTGATGTTGTCGACGAACGGGAAGGCGTTCTGCAGCTTGCCGTTGTTGCGGTCCACCACGTAGAAGAAACCGTTGCGGTCGGCGTGGGCGGTGGCCTTGATAACCTTGCCGTCCTTGTCCTTGTAGTCGAACAGCACCAGCTCGTTGTTGCCGGAGAAGTCCCAGGCGTCGTTGGGCGTGTGTTGGTAGAACCACTTCACTTCGCCAGTGCTCGGGTCGACACCGACCTGGCCGGAGGTGTAGAGGCTGTCGTAATCATGAGGGTTGCCATCCTTGGCCGTGCGCGCCCAGGTGTTCCACGGGCCAGGGTTGCCCGCGCCGACGATGATGGTGTTGGTCTCGGCGTCGAAACTGGCGCTCTGCCAAGGTGCGCCGCCGCCGTGGCTCCAGGCTTCGACCTTGCCGGTTTCAGTGGTCTTGTCGTCGGGCCAGGAGGGCGCCTTGACGTCGCCGGTCGGCGTGCTGTCCTTGCCGTTGAGACGGCCCATGTGGCCTTCGACGAACGGGCGCATCCAGACTTCTTCGCCGGTGTCCGGGTCGCGGGCGAACAGTTGCCCGACCACACCGAACTCGTCGCCGGAGCTGCCATGGATCAGCAGGACCTTGCCACTGGTCTTGTCCTTGATCAGCACCGGGGCGCCGGTCATGGTGTAGCCGCCGGCGTGGTCGCCGAACTTCTTGTTCCACACCACTTTGCCGGTGTTTTTATCCAGGGCGATGACTCGCGCGTCCAGGGTGCCGAAGTAGATCTTGTCGCCGTAGATGGCCGCGCCGCGGTTGACCACGTCGCAGCACGGGCGAATGTTGTCCGGCAGCCGGTGGTTGTAGGTCCACAGGCGCTTGCCGGTCTTGGCATCGAGGGCGAATACCCGCGAGTACGAGCCGGTGACGTACACCACGCCGTCGCTGACGATGGCCTGTGACTCCTGGCCGCGCTGTTTCTCGTCGCCGAATGAGTAGGACCAGGCCGGGGTCAGCTTGAACACGTTCTTGTCGTTGACCTGGGCCAGCGGGCTCCAGCGCTGGGCGTTGGTGCCCATGCCGTATTGCAGCACGTCCTTGGTAGTCAGGTGGTCGTTGGCGATGTCTTCCCAACTGACTCCTGGTGCGGCGGCGCGGGCCAAGGGGCTCAGCGACAGACTGCCAGCGAGCAGCAAGGCGACGGTCAGGGAGGAGAGGGCGGGTAGCGTTTTTATTCTCATGGTGGCAGTTCCCAGTGAAAGGTTTTGGCCTGACTAGGGTGAGTCGCGCCAGGGCCCGCCGATACGGAAAAAGTCCCGCCCTTGCCGGGAAGACTTCCCGAACCGCCTGTCTTTACGACCTGCGTCGGATGGCTTGCTACCAAGGAACTAGACCCCGGCCACCAAAGCAGCATTCGGCTGGTGCCGCAGGGTTCCTAAGATGACGGCACGGCCTCCGCAAAGAGGTCTTGCGTGCAATCCAGAGGGCATAACAATGACAACAAAACGCAACGCCATCATCGCTACCGCACTGCTGATGGGGCTGACCGGCGCAGGCTCCGCATGGGCCCATGGCAACGTAGTGCCCCAGGCAGTGGAAACCAAGGGACTGACCCCGATCAAGGACGCCAACTTGCCGTTGGACGCTGATGGGTGGGCTGCCCAGAACCCGTATCGCAACTCTCCCGAGCGTGAAAAAGCCGTGGAAATCGGTGCCTCGGCCTACAACCAGAACTGCGCGGCCTGCCATGGCCTGGAAGCCAAGTCCGGCGGCATCGCCCCGGACCTGCGCATGCTCGACGCCGCCGAAGTCGGCGATGAGTGGTTTGTCGAACGCGTACGTCACGGCGCGGTACGCGACGGCCGGGTCTACATGCCGAAAATGGCCGACTACCTGAGCCAGGAAGCCTTGTGGGCGGTGCGCACCTATCTCGACAGCGTGCACGTCGAGGAGTGATCGTCATGCGCCTGTTCGCGTGGGTAATGTGCAGCCTGCTCCTGTGTGGCCAGGCGGTGCAGGCGCAGGTGCGCAGCTACGACCAGATGATTGCCGCCGGGGAGTTGAAGGTCGCGGTCTACAAGGACTTCGCGCCCTACAGTTTCGAGGACCACGGCCAACCCAGGGGCGTGGACGTGGAGCTGGCCCAGGCCCTGGCCAAGGCGCTCGGCGTGCGCCTGCAATTGATGTGGGCACCGCCGGGCGAAAAACTCGATGACGACCTGCGCGATTACATCTGGCGCAGCAGCCCGTTGCACGAGCGGCAATTGGCCGACCTGATGATGCGCGTGCCTTACGACCACGACTATGCGCAAAAGCGCAACGACATCGGCGAACTGGCAAACGCCCAGGTGGTGATGTTCGGACCTTATCAGCAGGAGTGCTGGCAGGTGGCATACGACCGGAGCCGGTTGGATTCGGTGGGCAGTGTCGCGGTGTTCCAGCAGCACCCCATTGGCGTTGAAGTCGACAGCGTGCCGTCGTTCTACCTGACGTCGGTGTTCAACGGCATGCTCCGGGCCAAGACCCACCATTACCCCGGTGTCAGCCAGGCCTTCAAGGCCATGCAGGCCGGGGAGGTGGACGCCGTCATGGCCATGCGCGGTGAGGTCGATTGGCAAGTGCACGAGGCGGCCGATCCGCAACTGGCGCTGGCGGAAAACGCCTACCCGAATATGGGCAAGCAACGTTGGGAAATCGGCATGGCGGTGCATGAAAGCAACCGTCAGCTGGCCTATGCGGTGGAAGAGGCTCTGGAAGGCTTGATCCGCGACGGCAGCGTCAAGACGGTCTATGCCCATTACGGCCTGCGTTATGAAGTGCCGGAGATGTATCAATAGGAGCGCCGGGATGAAATGGGTCGTGTGGTGCCTGCTGTGGTGTGGTCTGCCAATGACCGCGTGGGCGGCGGTCGAGCCAGGGAAGGACCCGGTGCCGTCGGTGATGTGGGCCTTTTATCACAAGCAATTGCTGGGGGACGCGCCGTTCGTGTTCGACGATCGGGTGCGGCTGCTGGCGCCACCCTTTGCCGAAGACGCACGCCAGGTGCCACTGGAAATCGATGCCCGGGCCTTTACCGGCGACGTCGTGCGGGTGTTGGCCTGGGCCGAACTGAATCCGTTGCCGAAAATCGTCGACTTTCAACCAGGGGAGCGAGTGCTGCCCTGGCTGTCGATCCGCATTCGCATCGAGCAAGCCACGCCGTTGCGCGCTGCCGTGCAGACCCGCGATGGCCTGTGGCACGTCGGCTCGACCCTGATCGACGCGGCCGGGGGCGGCTGTACTGCGCCCAGCGTCGTGCGCACCCAGCCGGGTTGGGAGGAACACTTGGGCGAGGTGCTGGGCGCCCGCTATCCCCGGGGCGATTCGAGCCGCCTGCGCCTGCAGGTGGCTCATCCGATGGATAACGGCCTGGTGAGCGGCATCCCGGAGTTTTTCCTCAACCAGGCGCAACTGCTGGACGCTGATGGCCAGGTGCTGGCGCGCCTGGAACTGTTCCCGGCGGTCAGCGAAAACCCCAACCTGGGCTTCGACATCCGAGGCCTGGGCCAGACCCGCCTGCTGCTGCGCGACAACAGCGGCAATACGTTCGAGGCGGCGATCCCCTGACCACAAGGAGCGCGCCATGCGCTGGTTGTTGCTGATGTTCCTGAGCCTGTGCTGGCCGACGTGGGCCGGCATGGACTACGCACTCAAGCCCCGGCAGATCGCCGAAGGCACCTGGCTGCTGGAAGGCAGCACCGAGAATTTTGCCAAGGCCAACGGCGGCAACATCGTCAACACCGCGTTCATCGTCACGGATGCCGGCGTGGTGGTGATCGACACCGGGCCGTCGAAGCGCTACGGCGAGGCGCTGCGCCAGGCCATTGCCGCGACCACCGATAAACCGGTGATCCAGGTCTTGCTGACCCATCATCACCCCGATCACGTCTTGGGCAACCAGGCCTTTAGCGACGTGCCCATTGGTGCCTTGGCGGGCACCACCGACCTGCTTCGGCAACAGGGTGATGCGCTGGCGGAAAACATGTACCGGCTGGTGGGCGACTGGATGCGCGGCACCGAGGTCGTGTTACCGACCCGGGAGCTGGCTGCCGGGACGCTGACCGTCGGCGACCATTCGTTGCGCTTGCTGCCACTGGCCGGGCACACCGGGGCCGACCTGGCGATTCTCGATGAAACCACCGGCGTGCTGTTTGCCGGCGACCTGGTGTTTTACGAACGCGCCCTGACCACCCCAAACAGCCCGGGGCTGGAGGTCTGGCTCCAGGACCTGGACACCTTGCAGGCCTTGCCCTGGAAGCAGATCGTGCCCGGCCATGGCCCGGTCGCGAGCGACGCCCGGCCCTTCGCGCAGATGCGCGACTACCTGGGCTGGCTCGACCAACTGATGCGCGACGGCGCGGCCCGGGGCGACGACATGGCCGAGATGATCCGCAGCCCCATTCCCGAGCGCTTTGCCGGGATCAGCCTGAGTCGGTATGAGTTGATTCGCAGCGTCAGCCATCTCTATCCGCGCTATGAGCGAACCCAGATGAGGCGGGTCGACAACCACTGATCCTTGTAGGAGCTGCCGAAGGCTGCGATCTTTTGATCTTTCGCTTGAGATTCAAGTGTTTGGGGAAAGATCGCAGCCTCGCTGCGCTCGTCAGCTTCTACAGCTCCTGCATTCCAGCGGGGATAGATATCCTCGCCACAATGGGCCCATCTTGTCTCTCGTATGTACCAAGGAACTAGAAAACTCAACACAGCGGGCAATTGTTGGCAACGGCTCCGAGCCCAAGAATCTGTGGCAGACCGGGAAAAATTCCCGGGTATAACAATAACCGCAGAGGTAGCCGTCATGAGTCATCCCGCACGTCGCCAACCCTTCGCCGTGAGCCTGCTGCTCAGTGCCATGCTGCTGTCCGGTTCGGCCCTTGCAGCCGTGACCGATCAGGAAATTCTCCAGGACCCGAAAAACCCGCAACAGGTCGTGACCAACGGCCTGGGTGTCCAGGGCCAGCGCTACAGCCCGCTCGATACCCTCAATGTCAATAACGTCAAGGACCTGCGCCCGGTCTGGGCGTTCTCCTTCGGTGGCGAAAAGCAGCGCGGCCAGCAGGCCCAGCCGATGATCAAGGACGGGGTGATGTACCTCACCGGTTCCTATTCGCGGGTATTCGCAGTGGATGCACGCACCGGCAAGAAGCTGTGGCAATACGATGCGCGCCTGCCCGATGATATCCGTCCTTGCTGCGACGTGATCAACCGTGGCGTGGCGTTGTATGGCGACCTGGTGTTCTTCGGCACCCTCGACGCCAAGCTGGTGGCCTTGAACAAGGACACCGGCAAGGTGGTGTGGAGCAAGAAGGTGGCCGACCACAAGGAAGGTTATTCCATCAGCGCCGCGCCCATGGTGGTGAACGGCAAGCTGATCACCGGCGTGGCCGGGGGCGAGTTCGGCGTGGTGGGCCAGATCAGCGCCTACGACCCGAAAAATGGCGAACTGCTGTGGACCCGCCCGACGGTGGAAGGCCACATGGGCTACGTCTACAAGGACGGCAAGGCGGTCGAGAACGGCATCTCCGGCGGCGAGGCCGGCAAGACCTGGCCGGGCGATCTCTGGAAAACCGGCGGTGCCGCGCCTTGGCTGGGCGGCTACTACGACCCGGAAACCAACCTGCTGCTGTTCGGCACCGGCAACCCGGCCCCGTGGAACTCCCACCTGCGTCCTGGCGACAACCTCTATTCGTCGTCGCGCCTGGCCTTGAATCCCGACGACGGGACCATCAAGTGGCACTTCCAGAGCACGCCACACGACGGCTGGGACTATGACGGCGTCAATGAACTGATCTCGTTCAACTACAAGGAAGGCGGCAAGGACATCAAGGCCGCGGCGACCGCGGACCGTAACGGCTTCTTCTACGTGCTCGACCGCACCAACGGTAAGTTCATCCGTGGCTTCCCGTTTGTCGACAAGATCACCTGGGCCACTGGCCTGGACAAGGATGGGCGGCCGATCTACAACGAGGCCAGCCGCCCGGGAGCGCCGGGCAGCGAAGCCAAGGGCAGTTCGGTGTTCGTCGCACCGGCCTTCCTCGGCGCGAAAAACTGGATGCCGATGGCGTATAACCAAGACACCGGGTTGTTCTACGTGCCGTCCAACGAATGGGGCATGGACATCTGGAACGAAGGCATCGCCTACAAGAAAGGCGCGGCGTTCCTCGGGGCAGGTTTCACCATCAAGCCGCTGAACGAGGAGTACATCGGCGTGCTGCGGGCCATCGACCCCAAGACTGGCAAGGAAGTCTGGCGCCACAAGAACTACGCGCCACTGTGGGGCGGGGTCCTGACCACCAAGGGCAACCTGGTGTTCACCGGCACGCCTGAAGGGTTCCTGCAGGCGTTCAACGCCAAGACCGGGGAAAAGGTCTGGGAATTCCAGACCGGCTCCGGTGTGCTCGGTTCACCCATCACCTGGGAAATGGACGGCGAGCAATACGTCTCCGTGGTTTCCGGCTGGGGCGGCGCGGTGCCGCTGTGGGGCGGCGAGGTGGCCAAGCGCGTGAAGGACTTCAACCAGGGCGGCATGCTCTGGACCTTCAAGTTGCCGAAGGACTTGGTGGTCAAGCGCTAGTAAATAATGAGCCGAGCGTTGCCCTTGTGGCGACTGCTCTGTGGGAGCAAAGCTTGCTCGCGATGCAGTCGCCTCGGTTTCCTGGGAGACCGCATCGCCTTCATCGCGGGCAAGCCTTGCTCCCACAGACGTTTCGCCAAATAGCCTCGTCCCAATGCTTGAAATCTACGACCAAATAACGAGAGTCCCCCCTGCCAACGACGCATTCGTCCGGCAGCCGGGGCTCTCTACCATCGGCCTATCGCCTGTCCCGTGACAGGCATCGACCAGGCAGAGGCCCCATCATGATCTACGCACAACCCGGAACCCCAGGCGCCGTCGTTTCCTTCAAGCCGCGCTATGGCAACTTCATCGGCGGCGAATTCGTCGCGCCGGTCAACGGCGAATACTTCACGAACACCTCACCGGTCAATGGCGAAGTCATTGCCGAATTCCCGCGCTCCAGCGCCGCCGACATCGACAAGGCACTGGATGCCGCCCACGCCGCAGCCGATGCCTGGGGCAAGACCTCGGTGCAGGACCGTTCCCTGGTGCTGTTGAAAATCGCCGACCGCATCGAGCAGAACCTGGAAATCCTCGCGGTCAGCGAAACCTGGGACAACGGCAAGGCCGTGCGCGAAACCCTCAATGCCGACGTGCCGCTGGCGGCCGACCATTTCCGTTATTACGCCGGCTGCATCCGCGCCCAAGAGGGTGGGGCGGCCGAGATCAATGAACTGACCACGGCCTATCATTTCCACGAGCCGCTGGGCGTGGTCGGGCAGATCATCCCGTGGAACTTCCCGCTGCTGATGGCCGCCTGGAAACTCGCCCCAGCCCTGGCCACGGGTAACTGCATCGTGCTCAAGCCGGCTGAACAGACGCCGCTGTCGATCATGGTCTTCATCGAGCTGGTCGCTGACCTGCTGCCGCCAGGGGTGTTGAACATCGTCCATGGTTTCGGTCGCGAAGCCGGTGAAGCCCTGGCCACCAGCAAGCGCATCGCCAAGATCGCCTTCACCGGTTCCACCCCGGTCGGCTCGCACATCATGAAATGCGCCGCCGAGAACATCATCCCGTCCACCGTGGAATTGGGCGGCAAGTCGCCGAACATCTTCTTCGAAGACATCATGCAGGCTGAGCCGGCCTTCATCGAAAAAGCTGCCGAAGGCCTGGTGCTGGCGTTCTTCAACCAGGGCGAAGTCTGCACCTGCCCGTCCCGGGCGCTGGTGCAGGAGTCGATCTACGAATCGTTCATGGCCGTGGTCATGAAGAAGATCGCCAAGATCAAGCGTGGCGACCCGCTGGACACCGAGACCATGGTCGGCGCCCAGGCGTCCGAGCAGCAATTCGACAAGATCCTCTCGTACCTTGAAATCGCCCAGCAAGAGGGCGCCGAACTGCTCACTGGCGGTGCTGCCGAGCGACTCGAGGGGGATTTGTCGAGCGGTTATTACATCCAGCCGACCCTGCTCAAGGGCCACAACAAAATGCGCGTGTTCCAGGAAGAAATCTTCGGCCCAGTGGTGAGCATCACCACCTTCAAGGACGAAGCCGAAGCCCTGGCGATCGCCAACGACACCGAGTTCGGCCTCGGCGCCGGCCTCTGGACCCGCGACATCAACCGCGCCTACCGCATGGGCCGGGCGATCAAGGCCGGCCGCGTGTGGACCAACTGCTACCACCTGTACCCGGCGCACGCCGCGTTCGGTGGCTACAAGAAGTCCGGCGTGGGGCGTGAAACCCACAAAATGATGCTCGATCATTACCAGCAGACCAAGAACCTGCTGGTGAGCTACGACATCAATCCGTTGGGGTTCTTCTAACCCGATAACACAATACGACACCCTGTGGGAGCGAGCTTGCTGTGGGAGCAAGGCTTGCCCGCGATACAGGCGACTCGGTCTCCCGTCAGGCCGAGGCGACTCATCGCGAGCAAGCTTTGCTCCCACAGTAAGCCTTGCTCTCACAATGGGTTTTGTAGCTCTCCTGAATTGCTACCAACGCACCCCACCCACCGCTTCGAAAGTAGCATTCGACCCCCAGGCGTGGCGTGCATTAATGACCTTGCCGGAATCGCCCGGTACAAGAAGAGGAAAGACCCATGTGGACTAAACCCGCGTACACCGACCTGCGTATTGGCTTTGAAGTGACGATGTACTTCGCCAACCGATAAGTGCCGGCCCGGCCTGATGCGTTCAGGCCGGGCTACCTATTGGTCTGATTGCAATCGCGGTGGGATGCTTTAGGCTCAAGGTATCCCAAGACAATAACAACAGGCTTACCGATGAGCCACGTACCTGAAAAGATGAGTCTCAGCCCGCTGCGCAAGTTCGTTTCACCTGAAATCATGTTCGGTGCCGGTTGTCGGCACAATGTCGGCAATTACGCCAAGACTTTCGGTGCACGCAAGGTGCTGATCGTCACCGATCCCGGGGTCATCGCCGCCGGTTGGGTGGCTGACGTCGAAGCCAGTCTCCAGGCCCAAGGCATCGATTACTGTGTCTACAGCGCGGTCTCGCCCAATCCGCGGGTCGAGGAAGTGATGCTCGGCGCCGACCTTTACCGGGAAAACCATTGCGATGTCATCGTCGCGGTGGGCGGTGGCAGCCCCATGGATTGCGGCAAAGGCATCGGCATTGTCGTTGCCCACGGTCGCAACATCCTCGAGTTCGAAGGCGTCGACACCCTGCACGTACCCAGCCCGCCGCTGATCCTGATTCCCACCACGGCGGGGACGTCGGCTGACGTATCGCAATTCGTGATCATTTCCAACCAGCAAGAGCGGATGAAATTCTCCATTGTCAGCAAGGCGGCGGTGCCGGACGTATCGTTGATCGACCCGGAAACCACCCTGAGCATGGACCCGTTCCTGTCCGCCTGTACCGGCATCGACGCCCTGGTGCATGCCATCGAGGCGTTCGTGTCCACCGGTCACGGCCCGCTGACCGATCCCCATGCGCTGGAAGCGATGCGCCTGATCAACGGCAACCTGGTGCAAATGATCGCCAACCCGGCGGACATCGCCCTGCGGGAAAAAATCATGCTGGGCAGCATGCAGGCCGGGCTGGCGTTCTCCAACGCAATCCTCGGCGCCGTGCACGCGATGTCCCACAGCCTGGGCGGTTTCCTCGACTTGCCCCATGGCTTGTGCAATGCGGTACTGGTGGAGCATGTGGTGGCGTTCAACTACAACTCGGCACCGGACCGTTTCAAGGTGATTGCCGAGACGCTGGGTATCGACTGCCGGGGGCTCAACCACCGGCAGATCCGCACTCGGCTGGTGGAACACCTGATTGCCCTCAAGCGCACCATCGGTTTCCACGAGACCCTGGGCCTGCATGGTGTGAGCACTTCGGACATTCCGTTCCTGTCGCAGCATGCGATGCACGACCCGTGCATCCTCACCAACCCTCGGGAGTCGAGCCAGCGGGATGTCGAGGTCGTCTATGGCGAAGCCCTCTGACGAGCAGCAAAAAGCCCTGGCCGGGCTGCTGGGGCTGGGCAATCACTCAACGCGCAAGAGTCACTACCCGGAACTGGCGGCGCGCCTCGATGAGCTGGAGCAGGCCCGGCAACACCTGCAACAGCTCAATGATCAATTGGAGCAGCGCGTGGCCGAGCGCACCGACGCGTTGCTGGAGGCCAACCACAACCTGCAGCAACAGATTGCTCAGCGCGAGCTGATTGAGCAGCAGTTGCGCGACGCGCGCGACGCCGCACAGGCTGCCAACCGCAGCAAAGACAAATACCTGGCAGCGGCCAGTCACGACCTGTTGCAACCGCTCAACGCCGCCCGCCTGTTGATTTCCACGTTGCGCGAACGCCAACTGCCCACCGCCGAACATGTGCTGGTTGAGCGTACCCACCAGGCCCTGGAAGGCGCGGAAGATCTGCTCACAGACCTGCTGGACATTTCCCGTTTGGACCAGGCGGAGGTCAGGCCCGACCTGGCTCCGTATCGACTGGATGAGTTGCTGGCGCCGCTGGTGTCGGAATTCCAATCGGTGGCAGGCGCCGTCGGGTTGGAGCTGCGGGTGCGTTTTGGCGATGAAGCCGTGCTGACTGACCTGCGATTGATGACCCGCATCCTGCGCAACCTGCTCAGCAACGCCTGTCGCTACACCACCAGGGGCGGTGTTCTCTTGGCTGCCCGGCGTCGGGGCGAGCGGTTGAGCCTGGAAGTCTGGGACACCGGTCGCGGCATTGCCGCCGACTGCTTGGAGTCGATATTCCTGGAGTTCAATCAACTGGACGTCGGTCGGGCGGCGGACCGCAAAGGCGTGGGCCTGGGGCTGGCGATTGTCGAACGTATCGCCCGTATCCTTGGCTACCGGGTCCAGGTGCGTTCCCGTCCGGGGCGTGGCTCGGTGTTCAGCATCGAGGTGC
The DNA here is from genome assembly GCF_001425105.1 of Pseudomonas sp. Root401. Taxonomy (NCBI): domain Bacteria; kingdom Pseudomonadati; phylum Pseudomonadota; class Gammaproteobacteria; order Pseudomonadales; family Pseudomonadaceae; genus Pseudomonas; species Pseudomonas sp. Root401. The sequence continues at coordinate 111,979 of NZ_LMDO01000018.1, forward strand.
CACTGTCAGCCGAAAAACCGCTGCCCATTGCTCAGATGCCCGTACAGGCGGTCGCCGGCAACCCGCTGCCGGGGCGACGTTTGTTGGTGATCGACAATGAATTGAGCATCTTGCAGAGCATGGCGGCGTTGTTGGGGCAGTGGGGCTGCGAAGTCTTGACCGCCACCGACGAAGCGGGCGCCCTTGACGCGCTGCAAGGGCGTGCGCCGGAGCTGATCCTGGCGGATTTCCACCTGGATCACGGGGTCGTGGGGTGTGAAGTGGTCAGGCATCTGCGCGAGCATTTCCAGCAGGCGATCCCGGCGGTGATCATCACCGCCGACCGCAGCGACCAGTGCCGCCGCGCCTTGCGCAAGCTGGATGCACCGCTGCTCAACAAGCCGGTCAAGCCTGGCAAGTTGCGGGCGGTGTTGAGTCAGATGCTCGGGTAGATCGGCGCTGTAGATACCCTGTAGGAGCTGTGTAGGAGCTGACGAGTGAAACGAGGCTGCGATCTTTTAATTCATTCGCTTAAGACTCAAGCGGCCAGGGCAAGATCGCAGCCTCGTTTCACTCGTCAGCTCCTACACGGGGCCGGCACAGTTCCTACGCGAATCGGTTACCATGGCCATTAAAATGCCGTCATTTGGTCGGCGTTTTTGCCCGGAATGTAAAAAGACGCTTCGATCTGTTTATTTCCTTATGTAAACTCCCCCCGCTGCGACAATCGGGCACGGCCACGCCAGGCCCGATGAACACCGTTTGCAGCGTCCCTCACCCCAGCTGAAGCCAAGACCTACAAGAAGTCAGCGCCGGAGAGACATAAACGAGAGGCCGACGTATTGCTCGGCCCTGTAGGTCCATCCTCCGGTCCTTCTCGATAGCCGCCCTGCTGGCGTTGCCGGCCATGGTCGTGGTCTATCCTTGATCAGGACAGGTGGACGGAATGGCGTTCATCCTAGGGATACACACATGTTGAAGAAAACACAAACGGCGCTACTGGGCCTGGCGATGGCGATGGGTCTTGCGACCACGCACGCCGCCGAGCCAAAAAAAGTGGACGTCTTGCTCATTGGTGGGGGCATCATGAGCTCGACACTCGGCGTCTGGCTCAATGAGCTGGAGCCGGGCTGGACCATGGAAATGGTCGAGCGCCTGGACGGTGTTGCCGAAGAGAGCTCCAACGGCTGGAACAACGCCGGTACCGGTCACTCTGCGCTGGCCGAGCTGAACTACACGCCGGAAGACAAGAACGGCAAGGTCGAGATCGTCAAGGCCGTCGAAATCAACGAAGCTTTCCAGATCTCCCGTCAGTTCTGGTCCTGGCAGGTCAAGAACGGTGTGCTGAAGAACCCGCGTTCGTTCATTAACTCCACGCCGCACATGAGCTTCGTATGGGGTGATGACAACATCGCGTTCCTGAAGAAGCGCTACGAAGCCCTCCAGGCCAGCCCGTTGTTCGCCGGCATGCAGTATTCCGAAGATCGCGAGCAGATCAGCAAGTGGGTACCGCTGATGATGCAAGGGCGTGACCCGAGCCAGAAAGTCGCGGCCACCTGGAGTCCGCTGGGTACCGACGTGAACTTCGGCGAAATCACCCGTCAGTTCGCCACTTATCTGCAAACCAAACCGAACTTCTCCCTCAAGCTGTCCAGCGAAGTGGAAGAGATCACCCGCAACGAAGACGGCACCTGGCGCGTTTCGTACAAGAACCTCAAAGACGGTACCGAAACCGAGACCGACGCCAAGTTCGTGTTCATCGGCGCCGGCGGTGGTGCCTTGCACCTGCTGCAGAAGTCCGACATCCCGGAAGCGCGTGAATACGCAGGTTTCCCGGTGGGTGGTTCGTTCCTGGTCACCGAAAACCCGACCGTCGCCCAGTTGCACCTGGCCAAGGCCTACGGCAAGGCTTCGGTGGGCGCACCGCCGATGTCGGTTCCGCACCTGGACACCCGCGTGCTCGATGGCAAGCGCGTGATCCTGTTTGGCCCATTCGCAACCTTCTCCACCAAGTTCCTGAAGAACGGTTCGTACTTCGACCTGCTGACCAGCACCACCACTCACAACGTGTGGCCGATGACCAAGGTTGGTATCGAACAGTACCCACTGGTCGAGTACCTGGCCGGTCAACTGATGCTGTCGGATGAAGATCGCTTCAACGCCCTGAAAGAGTACTTCCCGGAGGCCAAGCAGGAAGACTGGCGCCTGTGGCAGGCTGGCCAGCGCGTGCAGATCATCAAGCGTGACGAGGAGAAGGGCGGCGTGCTGAAACTCGGCACCGAAGTGGTCGCGTCCCAGGACGGCAGCATCGCCGGCCTGCTGGGTGCCTCGCCAGGCGCCTCGACTGCCGCACCGATCATGCTGAACGTGCTTGAGAAAGTCTTCAAGGACAAGGTCGCCAGCCCGGCCTGGCAGGAAAAACTGCGCCAGATCGTGCCGAGCTACGGCACCAAGCTCAACGAAAGCCCTGAGCGTGTAGCCCAGGAATGGGCGTATACCAGCGAGGTTCTGCAACTGGACCCGCCACCGGCAATCGGCAAGCCAGGCACCACCGCGGCACCGGCCAAGCCGGCGGCTCCACGTGAAGCCAACCCAGCAGCTGACATAGCGCTGTAAGCCGGACGTTGTCTGGTGAGGTACAAGAACGCTGCGCATTGAGCGTAATGCTGTTCACTTGAGGATACGGCGCTTTTTCCGAGGGAGGGGAAGGCGCCGTTTTCTTTGGTGTTGGTGTTGGGTTGGATTGGGTACATATCCTTTGCTGCGGTAACGGCTGCTTAGGGTTCCGCCCGGCGGGTCACTTTTGAAGAGCGTGTACGGACCGGACACATGGTTGACGGGGCGCCCCAGATCAAGATCAAGATCAAGATCAAGATCAAAAGCGAGGCGGCCTGACAGCCGGCCTGGTTCTCCCGGTCGTACACCCGTCAGATCTGTGGGAGCAAAGCTTGCTCGCGAGGCGGCCTAACAGCCGGCCTATCTCTCCGGCCGTACCCGATCTTATTGTGGGAGCGAGCTTGCTCGCGATAGCGGTGTGTCAGTCAATATTTGAATTGAATGATGAATTGCAATCGCGAGCAAGCTCGCTCCCACAGGAGAAGTTCCCACAGGAGAAACGCGGTCTCACCAAGAGCCAGGTCGGCTGTTAGGCCGCCTCGCGGTGGACGTTGATCTCGGCGCCCCGTTAACCACGCTGGCCGAACGCAGGCATTGCGCAGTGGGCAACCCGGCATGGATGCCGGGTTAGCCGCGCTGGGCCATGGATGGCCCTTCGCGGCGGGCCCACGGAGCAATGCCGGAGTGAGGGCATGCCGAGCCTAAGCGAGGCACCAAGTGGTGGGGCAAAAGCGCTTTGGTTACTTTCGCGCTTTTCGAAAGTGACCCGCCGTCAGGGCGGAACCCTAAGTGGCCGTGACCGCAACAACGGATATACACACCGATCCCAAAGGACAATCGCCCCCAAACGCTTGAGCAGCAGTGCCTGGGCCTCATCAAACGCATCCGTCACACCTGTACCGCTCCAGTCATCACGGCAAAGGCGAGCATCACCAGGCTGACGCCCCAGGCCCAGAAGAACGTATAGGCGATGTGCTTGCGCAGCTCTACGCCGGACAACGCCAGCGCCAGGTACACGCTGGGCACCACCGGGCTGATGGAGAAGCCGGTGTTCTCACCGATCAGCATGGCCCGGGCCACGGCCTCGAGGGGCACACCCGCGGCAGCGGCCACGTCCCTGATCACCGGCAGCAGGGCGAAGTAGTAGGCGTCCGGTGAGAAGATCATCCCCAGGGGGACGCCGAAGAAGCCGACGATCACATGCAGGTATTGGGCAGAACCGGCAGGCATGATATCGATCAGTGCCAATGCCATGCCGTCGGACATCTTCGCGCCGGAGAGCACGCCCAGCAGGACGGCGGCGGCCATCATCACCAGGACCATTTGCAGCGCATCGGCCGCATGGGCCTTGAGGCGTTCGGCCTGGGCGTCCAGGGACGGGAAGTTCAAGGGCAGGGCGATGCCCAGTCCCACCATGAAACAGGCATACAAGGGAAAAATGCCGGTGAACAGGCACGCCAGGATCCCACCGGTCAGCGCCACGTTCAGCCAGTAACGCAGCTCCCGGGGGGAGAGGGCGAATTCACGGTCTTGGGGTTGCAGGCTGTCCATGTCACAGGTTGCAGCCGCGCCCAGCGACATCGGTCGGCGACGCTGGGCGCGCAAGCCCAACACTGTCGCGACAACGAGCATGCACGCCAGGCCCACCATCTGCACCGGCAGCAAGCCTAGCCACAGTTGGGTGGCATCCAGCCCCGACACTGCGGCGGCGCGGGCGGTCGTTCCGCCCCAAGGGACCATATTGATCACGCCGGCCGTGGTGCCAACCAGGCACAACAGCATCGCCGGGCTCATGTTCAAGCGCTTATACAAGGGCAGCAGGGCCGGGATGGTCAGCAAGAACGTGGCGGCACCGACGCCGTCGAGATGGACCACTGACGTCACCAATACCGTCACCAGTGCCACGGCCAGCGGCTTGCCGCCCGTGCTGCGGATCAGCAGGTTGACCAAGGGGTCGAACAAGCCCCGGTCACGCATGATGCCGAAAAACAGGATGGCAAACAGAAACAGTGCTGCGGTCGGGGCCACCGTGATCAGGCCGGCCTTGATGAATTCGCCGATCTGCCCGAGATTGAAGCCGGCCAGCAGGCAAACGATCACGGGAAGGGTAGTGAACGCCACCACCGGGCTGATCCTGCGCAGCAATATCAAGCCGATGATGGCGAGCATCATCAGGAAACCCAGGGTTGTAATCATGTTGCAGCCTCTCTTTTTTATTGTTGTCGAAGGTTCGCGGGCGGTCAGTCGATCAGCCTTGCGGTCCGGGCAGGCGCAAGGCCAGAAGCAGGTAACTCAGGCTCTTGCCGTGGCGATCAAGACCGCAACTGCGGTTGACACCGCCCTCCAGGGCGTCCTCGAGCACGAAATTCAGCGCATTGAGGTTCGGCAGTTCATAGCGATGCACCTTGGAGGGTTGTCGCGTCGCGAATTGCTCGGCCACTCGGGCGCAGGTCAATTCCCGTAGCAGCCACGGATAGTGGGCCGGATCGTGGGGAAACAGGGCGATGCTGAGAATGTTGCCCTTGTCGCCAGCACGGGCATGGGCATAGTCGGCGAGGGTGACCAGGTTCATCAGTACCACTCCAGGGTTGTATGGATTTCATCTCGCGGCAGCAGGAAGCTGCGGGTGGTAACGGTCTCGGCGAGGTGTCGCCGGACGCCACCGCCCCCCGCCGGTCCGTTGGTGTAGAGCGACTCGACCTCTGCCAGCAGGGCCTCCACCAGCCGTCGGTCGGTGTGAGTCAGGCCGATCCGCACGCGCACATCCTCCAGGGCGGGCGCCTGGGCCAGTTGCTGTTGCAGATAGCGGCCGCCCTGATCGTTGAAAAGGCTGGCGATCCCGGACAGGTCGATCCAGGGCTGGACCCCGGGTGCCAACTGGTCGAAGCGCTGTAGCAGGATTTCCCGCGCCAGCGCGGCACGCGCCACGGCACCGGGGCCTGCGTAGGATATCTCCGCCTCGCCGAACCATAGGCCGCGCACACCCGCCAGGCCCTTGAGCGTGTCGGGACGCGGGTGACCCAGCAGGCCACTGATTTCAACACGGTCATCGTCCAAGTCCTGTACACGGGCCTGGCCCAGGTCCAGCACCACGTCCGGCGTCAGATAGCGTCGAGGGTCGTGTACTTCGTAAAGGAGTTGTTCCTTGACGGTCTGTTCGCTGACCCGTCCGCCGCAGTTGCGGGTTTTGCCGATGATCAGGCGGCCATCCTGATGGATCTCAGCAATGGGGCAGCCGAGATTGGCCGGGTCCGGAACGTCTTTCATCCCAGGATGAGCAAAATATCCGCCGGTGACCTGGGTGCAGCACTCCAGCAGATGGCCTGCGGTGGTGGCGATGGCCATTTTCTGCCAATCGTCGGCCGACCAACCCAACCCATGGCGGATCGCCCCCACGGCCAGCGACGGATCCGCGACCCGGCCACACAGCACGATGCCAGCGCCCTCGGCCAACGCCTGGGCGATACCGTCGGCTCCGGTATAGACGTTCACCGATACGGGGTGCTCCAAGGGCTCCGAGGACAGCCATAGTTCGTAACGGGGCGGTGTTTCTTCCAACAGGTCATCACCCAGCACGCAGGCGATTTTCAGCGCGGGGAAGCGGCCCGCCAGCGTCTGGCGCAACCGTTGCGCGGCCGCCCTGGGGTTGGCGGCGCCGCCGTTGGTGATGATCGGGATGCCGGCCTCGATGCACACGTCCAGCATGGGCTCGAGGAAATCGAACAGGCGGGCGGAGTATCCCGCCTGCGGGTCCAGGCGCTTGCGTAGCTGCGCCTCGGCCAGGGTCCGTTCAGCCAACAGTTCCAGCATGATGTAGCGCTGGCCGCTGCGTTGTGCCAGGTCTTGGGCCAGGCGCAGGGCGGCGTCGGGTCGATCATTGGCGAAACCTGCGCCGCAGCCGACGAGAATTGTTTTTGTCATGTCGTTTTCCACTGAGGGGTGACCCCATAGTGGAGAGACTGGATTATTCTGTGAATTTTAAAGATAGAATCAATTGATTCATTAATTTTATGAGTGGGTCATGAACGTTTCTTTTCGTCAGCTTCGTGCCTTCATCCTTATTGCCGAGACTTCGAGCTTTACCCGCACGGCCGAACAGTTGCACCTGTCCCAGCCGGCGCTGAGCTATAGCATCCGCAAACTGGAAGAGAGCATGGGGCTGCAGTTGCTCGCGCGTAATACCCGCAGCGTCGAGCTGACCCCGGCCGGTGAGCATTTTCTGCCCCAGGCCCGGCGTATGCTCCGGGACATGAACGACGCCGTGCGCGACGCTCGTGACACCCTGAGCCTGAGCCGTGGCACGCTCCGGCTGGCAGCCTTGCCCACCGCTGCGGCGTCATTCCTGCCGATTGCCATTGCTGCTTTCCAGCATGAAAACCCCGGCGTGATGGTGAGTTTGTTGGACGGTCGCGCCGGGGAAATCATGGGCTGGGTGCAGCGGGGAGAGGTGGACGCCGGCATCAGTTCGTTGCCGGACGATCTGTCCGGACTGAGCTTTGTGCGCCTGTTGGATGACAATCTGGTGTTGTTGAGCCATAAAGACCCGCAGCGTGACGACCAGGACGACTGGAAGCGGCAACCCTATATTGCCCTCACGCCTGACACCAGCATCCGGCCCCTGGCAGACGCTGCGTTGCGCTATTTGAACGTCGATCCTGTGCCGGCCTGGGAAGTGGCGCACATGAGCACGGCCACGGCCCTGGTGCGCGAAGGATTGGGCTTTTCTCTGTTGCCGGCCAGTTGCACGGCGGTGTTCAACATCGGTGAGCAGTGTGCTGTCACCGCCATCGACCAGCCGGCGAGGCGCTCGATCGGCCTGTTGCAACGCAAGCCGCTGGCCCAATCACCTTCGTTGAGCCAGTTCATGCAGCATTTACGACAGGTGCTGCTCAGCCACGGACACTGAGGTTGATCGAGCAATGGCTATCGCGAGCAGGCTCGCTCCCACAGGAGGTTCGTGCCTGACGCTGATTTCGCGGCCAAAGAAGCCCCTGTGGGAGCGAGCTTGCTCGCGATAGCGCTGGCCCGGCCACCGCGCTATTGAGTGCCAAACATCGCCGTCCAATAGATCCCAGCATCGCTTTTCGGATCGGTCGCATACCCGGCGCCCAATTCGCGGAACTGCGGGTTCATCAGGTTGGCGCAGTGCCCCGGGCTGGCCAGCCAGCCGTCCACCACCTTGAGCGCGGTGTCCTGTCCGGCGGCGATGTTCTCGCCGATCAACTGGCCCAGATAGCCGGCCAATTCGGCGCGGTCGCCCGGCATGCGGTTGTCGCGGTCCTTGTGGTCGAAGAAATTGTTGTTGGCCATGGCCCGGGTGTGGGTCACAGCGGCCAGGGCCAAGGTGGCGTTCCAGGCCAGCGGCGTGGTGGCGGCGAAGGTTTCGGTGCCGCAGCGACGTGGCTGGGTGCGGGCACTGTTGATCAGCTTCAGCAGCTTCTGGCCCTCGGCTTGCCAATCACCCAGGCGTGCCGACAACAGTGGGCGCGCCAGCACGATGCGCCATTCGCGGTCCAGGCGGCTGACGCCGATGTCGACGAACTGCGGGTCGAGTACTACCTGGCAGAAGCTTTCCTGGACGGCTTTCATGGCCGATTGCGCATCGCGCGGCCCGGACAGGCTGATGGCCTGCACGTTGACCATTGGATAGGCCGCCCGCGCCAGCGCCTGCTGCAGGTCACCGATGCCGTTAGCCGACAGGATCAGCCGGGAATCCATCGCCAGCGGTGGCAACTCCAGCGAGGCCTGGCCGGCACAGCTTTGGGACTGGCTGCGGTAAAGGTTGATGGACTCGACCAGTTGCGTCTCTTCGGTGGCCGCGGCACTGGTGGCGAACACCAGGCCCAGCGACAGCACGACAAGACCCACGACGGATGAAATGGCACGCATGTAAATCTCCCTTGAGCGGACGGCGCCTATGATGCGCAATTTTTGCCCCGCTGGGGCAACGGTATTCACGCTCTCTTGAAATCCCTTGGAACCGCACCGTTGGGTAGCGTTCGGGATAATCCTCAAATAGTGGGATCAACTTTCAGGCGAATAAGTCCATTTCCGTCGTTTCAAGGCCATAAAATCGCAGATTATCAGCTCATCCAGTTCCCTCCATCGACGTTATAGGTCTGCGCCACCACGTACTCGCTCTCCGCCGAGGCGAGGAAAATCGCCATCCCGGTGAGGTCCTCCGCGGTGCCCATCCGGCCATAGGGCACCTGTTGCCCGACCTGGCGCTTCTTTTCTCCCAACGGCAGGTTTTCGTGGCGGGCGAACAGCGCATCCACGCCATCCCAATGCTCGCCATCCACCACGCCGGGGGCGATGGCGTTGACGTTGATCCGATGCTTGATCAGATCCAGCCCGGCGGACTGGGTCAGGCTGATCACCGCTGCCTTGGTGGCGCAATAGACACCGACCAGCGCTTCGCCACGCCGACCGGCCTGGCTGGCCATGTTGATGATCCGGCCGCCATGGCCCTGGCGGATCATCTGCCGCGCCGCCGCTTGCAGGGTGAACAGCGTGCCGGCGACGTTGATGGAAAACAGCCGCTCGTAGCTCTGGCGGGTGATTTCCACGATGGGCGCCAGGTCGAACAGCGCGGCGTTGTTGATCAGGATGTCCAGCTTGCCCACCCGGGCCACCACGGCCTCGATGGCCTGGTCGATCGAAGCCTGGTCCGTCACGTCCATTTTGACCGCGTAGGCGCTGTCGCCCAGTTCGGCGGCGGTGGCCTGGGCCCGCTCCAGGTCGATATCGGCGATCGCCACGGTGGCGCCCTCGTTGATATAGGCCTGGGCGAACGTCCTGCCGATACCCCGGGCGGCACCGGTCACCAGGGCACTTTTTCCTTCCAGTCGTTTCATGGGGTTGTCCTTTTCGAAGTACGAAAAAATCCTGTGGGAGCAAGGCTTGCCCGCGATGAAGCAAATGCGGTCTCTCAGAAATCGAGGTGCCTGTATCGCGAGCAAGCTTTGCTCCCACAGAGGGCGAACTTTCTAGCCACGGGGCGGGTACCAATCGTTATTGCTTTGGATATCCGGCCCGCTTCATCTCCCGCTCGGTACTCGATTGCGCCGAGGCCAGTGCCTGCTCCACCGTGATCTGCCCGGTGAGGGCGGCGGTAAACAGCTTGCCGACGGAAGTGCCGATGGCCTGGAACTCTGGAATCGTCACGTACTGGATGCCCACGTACGGCACCGATTCGGCGGTGGGATGGGCCGGGTCGGCGTTCTGCATCATTTTCAAGGTGATCCGGGCGAACGGTGCGGCGTTCAGGTAGGCGTCGCTGTAGGTGGACATGCGCGTGCCCGGCGGGACATTACTGATGCCGTCCTGCTGGGCGACCAACTGGATGTAGTCCTTGGACGTGGCCCAGGCCACGAACGCCTTGGCGGCGTCCTTGTGCCGGGAGCTGGTGGGAATCGCCAGTGACCAGGCATACAGCCAGGAAGCACCTTTATGGGTCACTTCGATGGGGGCGGCAGCGAAACCCACACGGTCAGCGACCTTGCTTTGGCTGGTGTCGGTGATGAAGGAGCCGGCGACGCTGGCATCGACCCAGATCGCACATTTGCCGCTGTTGAACAGCGCCAGGGTTTCGTTGAACCCGTTGCTGGTCAGGCCCGGCGGGCCGTATTTTTTCAGCGTATCGACGTAGAACTGCGCGGCGGCCTTCCATTGCGGGCTGTCGAACTGCGGTTTCCATTGTTCGTCGAACCAACGGGCGCCGAAGGTGTTGGCCAGGGTGCTGAGCAGCGCCATGTTCTCGCCCCAACCGGCCTTGCCCCGCAGGCACAGGCCGTACTGGCCCTGGTCAGGTTGGTGCAACTTGGCAGCGAATTCACCGAGCTGGCTCCAGGTCGGTTGCTCGGGCATGCTCAGGCCGGCCTGTTTGAACAGGTCCGTGCGGTAATAGGTGACGGTGCTTTCGCCGTAAAAGGGCAGGGCGTAGAGCGTGTCATTGACCGAGAGGCCTTGGCGAACGGCAGGGAAAATGTCCTCCAGGTCATACTCGGCAGGCAGGTTGGTCATCGGCTCGAGCCAGTGCTTGGCCCCCCACAGTGGGGTTTCGTAGGTGCCGATGGTCAGCACGTCGAACTGCCCGCCCTGGGTCGCGATGTCGGTGGTCAGGCGCTGGCGCAGGACATTTTCTTCGAGTACCACCCAGTTCAACGTGATGTCCGGGTGCTCGCTCTCGAAGGTTTTCGAGAGTTTTTGCATGCGGATCATGTCGGCGTTGTTCACCGTAGCGATGGTGAGGGTCTCGGCGGCCTGTCCGGCCAGGGCAAACGACAATCCCGCAAACATGACAAGCGCCTTGGGCACTGTTTTCATGAGCTTCTCCAGAGCTGCGCCTGGGCGCAGAATTATTATTGTTGTGGGGGCCGTGGCGTCGGGCTGAGCGGTTCGTCGCCAATGGCAAGCCGATTACAGCAGCGCCCGTGGAGGCCGACAAACGCAGGGAGGATCGTGCGCTGATACTTTTTTAACGCCCTTGAGTGCGGCAGGCGGGTGTTAAAAAAGTATCAGTGGCCGGTCAGGCCGAGGCTGGCGAACCGCTGCGCGCTCGGCGTAAGGTGCCCGCTATAACGATAAAAGAGGCGCGACATGCCTGATCACCGAACGCCCCTGTTCGAGCAGCGACCAGCCGAACTGGAAGTCATCCTGCCTGAGCCCGAACACAGTTTTCGCTGGTACGAGCATGATTACCCGTACCCGATGGCGCGCTGGAACCATCACCCTGAATTTGAAATCCACCTGATCCGCCAGGGCAGCGGCAAACTGCTGGCGGGCGATTACATCGGCCCGTTCGGCCCTGGCCATGTAGCGATGATTGGTCCGGACTTGCCCCACGACTGGATGGGCGACCTGGCACCGGGCGAGTACCTGCCCGGGCGCGACGTGGTCTTGCAATTCGATGGTGCCACGCTGCTGACCTTGCGCCGAACCCTGCCCGAACTGGGCGATCTGCAGGGCCTGTTCGAACGCGCCCGCCGCGGCCTGGCCTTCGGCGGCAACACCGCGCGGCAGGCCGCGCAGCTGCTGGAAGCCATCGGCCCGGCCCAGGGACTGGCGCGGTTGGCGCTGTTCCTGGAACTGCTGCACACCCTCAACCAAGCCCCTGGCGACGAAGCCTTGAGCCTGGCTAGCCCTTGCTACGCGCCGACCCTCGATGCGCGCAGCTCCGAGCGCATCCATAAAGCCTTCGAGTACCTGCAAGCCGAACTCACCGGCGACCTGCGTCTGTCGGTGATCGCTCGTCAATTGGACATGAGCGAGCCGGGTTTCTCGAGGTTCTTCAAGCGCATCACCGGGCACGGCTTCATCGACCTGATGCGCAAGCTGCGGGTCCAGCGTGCCTGTCGCTTGCTGTTGCAGAGTGAAATGCCCGTGACCGATATCTGCTTTGAAGTGGGCTACAACAACTTGTCCAACTTCAACCGGCATTTTCGGATAGAGATGAACCAGACCCCCAGCGAGTACCGGCGGGGCGCTTTTCCCCCCGCTTGATGGAGACGGTCATGTTGCGCATCGTGGAACAGCAAGCCAGCGCATCCCTGCGCCAGAGGATGGAAAAGGCCGGTTGCGCCTTCGATTTCCTGGTGCTTGTGCCCGAGGCGAGTGATACCGCCGATGAGGTGCTTCATCGCCAGGCTGTGGACCTGTTGTTCCAGCATCTCAAGGCTCAATGGCTGGAGCGTCATCGCCAACTGACTCTGGACCCTCGCTATACCGAGGCCGCGCCCCCCACCATGGATTGGGATTTGAGCAAGGCCGTCGCCAAGCCGCTGAACCGGGACGAACGGGCTCGACTCATGCGGATCGACAAAGATGATCAGCACACTTATGCCTTGTACGCGGCCTTCTGCGACCCGCCCTATGGCACCCGTTTCAGCGACGACACCCCGCAAGCGCTGTTCAGGGAATGGCTCGACCTGCTTGGGCTCGAGGACGGTACTGATGGGGTGGTGTTGAGCTGGGTCGACAACTTCAACCTCAACTGGACGGCCAGCGACGAGTACGATCCGGCACTAGCCCCCTGGAGCGATTATTTCGACGATGGCCTGGAGTGGTGGGGCGTCTGGTGCCTGAGCATCTGGAACCCCAAGCGCCGAACGCTTGCCGTGCTGGCGGCGAGCACGACGGATTGAGTTGCACTCACTTCGCTCCCATAGGGGATTTGTGGTGACCCCAGGTTCGGGGGTTAGTCCGGGACGCCCCGCTGATGCTTTTTCAACCGATAGGCGAACTGTGCCCGGCTCAGTCCCAACGAGCGTGCGGCTGCTGCCAGGTTGCCGCTGCTCAGTTGCAGGGCTTCGTTGATCAGTCGTGACTCCAGGCCGTCAATGGAGAAGTCCGAGTCCAGTTGGCTGAGGGACTGCAGCAGCGCCGGTTTTTCCGCGGCGTCGTTGGCGGCCAGGCCCATCGGTGAGAGACCGCCGTGCAGGTCCACGGAATACGCATCCACCGGCAGTTGTTCATTGCGAAACAGGTGGACCAGGTCAATCGCCTGGCCTTCTTCGCTGGCGATCAGGCCGCGCTCGATGAGGTTCTGCAATTCCCGCACGTTGCCCGGAAAGTCATAGCGCAGTAGCACCTTCAAGGCGCGCATGGTCAGGCCCATCGGGGTGCGGCCGTATTCCTGGCAAAAGCGCTTGAGGAAGGCATTGATCAGCAGCGGGATGTCATCGCGACGTTCGCGCAAGGGCGGCAGGGCGATGGGGTAGACGTTGAGTCGGTAGAACAGGTCTTCACGGAATGCGCCGTCGGCCACGGCCTTGCGCAGGTCGATGTTGGTAGCCGCCACGACCCGCACATCGACCTTGATGCCGTGACCACCACCGACCCGTTCGATTTCCCGTTCCTGCAAGGCGCGCAGCAACTTGCTTTGCCCGGCCAGGCTCAGGCAGGTGATCTCATCCAGGAACAACGTGCCGCCATGGGCTCGCTCGAAACGACCGGGGCGTGAATGGGTGGCCCCGGTATAGGCACCGCGTTCGACGCCAAACAGTTCGGCCTCGATCAGGTTGTCGGGGATGGCCGCGCAGTTGAGGGCGATGAACGGACCATCGCGTCGGCGACTCAGCTGGTGCAGCTGGCGGGCGAACATCTCCTTGCCGACGCCGGATTCGCCGCTGACCAGCACGGTGGCGGGGGTCAAGGCCACCCGTTGCAAGGCCTGGGTCGCGGCGTTGAAGGCGGCGCTGGCACCGATCAGCGGCTGTTCGCTGTCCGGCAGCGGGGCGGTTCCGGCAACGCTGTCGGACTGGCTGTCGGTGCGCGCGACGACCGCTGGCGGTGAGGCGTTGAGGTAATTGAGGTCCTGCTCGACATCACCCCATTGCTCGGCGGTCTTGCCGACGACTCGGCAGCGTTCGTGCCCCATGCCTCGGCATTCCACTTCGCGGAAGATCACCAGTTGCCCGAACAGCCCACTGACGAAACCGATGGCATAGCCCAATTCGGTCCAGCACACCGGATCCTGCCCGGTGCCATAGGCGGCGACATGCTCGTCGGCCTCACAGGAGTGGTGCCAGAGAAATTCCCCTTCATAGAACCCCGAATCGGCATCGAACTTGAAATGCAGCGGCTCGACCTTGGTCATGCCTTCAAGGGTGTGCAGATGCGTGCCGGCGCGAAACACCGCCGCGGCATCGGCGTGGGGCCAGCGCTCGCGAATCAGCCGGGCGTCCCGGGCGCCGGAGGAATAGCCGGTGCGGGTGAGCATGCCACGGGCCTGCTCCAGCCCCTGACGTTCGATGATTTCCCGGCGCAACGCACCGAAGGATGAACTGTGCAGCAGCAACATGCGCTGGTCGTTGAGCCAGATACGGCCGTCGTCGGGGGAGAAAAACAGGCACGCGGTGAGTTCTGCCGTTGTAGGCGAACTGCTGTCGGTCAGCTCGTTGCTGTCACCCCGTGGACGGAAGTGCTCGGTGGCGATCCGGTGATCCGGCAACTGGCAGTGGGGATTATTCATTGTTATGCCCCTGATGGCGGGTGATCGAAATGATCATCTGACGAGATAGTTATTAAGCATAACTTTATCAAATGAACAAGCGGCAGCTGGCCAACGGCCACGTCGGCGGTTGCGTCATCAGTCCTGCACTCGATGCAGAGCGTTGATCCAGAGCCCTGCGTCAGGTTTATCAAGGTCTACGGGCAAAACCGGCACAGCGCTTGCTCAAGCACTTGCACGGCGTTTGCGTCGATACCTTCCAGGTGCGGCAAACGATGACAACAACAAAGAGCCGGGAGTGTTAAATGTCTGCATCCAAAAGCCACCTGTTGTCCCAGGTGATCGAGTCGGAATGTGTCTTCAACGGTGACTGGGTGCCTGCGTCGGGTCTGCTGCAATGGATCATTGAACCGGCCACTGGTGAGCGGCTGATGCGCTCTGCCACGGCCGACAGCGCCGACATCGCCAAGGCCAGTCGTGACGCAGCCCTGGCGCAGCCGGCATGGGCGGCGCTGGGCCCGCGGCAACGCGCGGCGATCTTCCGCAAGGCCGCCGACGTGGCTGAGCAGTCCTTCGAAGAACTGGCGCTGTACGTGGCCCGGGAGACCGGCGCCGCGCTGTTCAAGGGCCAACACGAAGTGCGCGAAGCCATCGTGCTGTTGCATCAGGCCGCCGGCCTGCTGTCCCAGGCCCATGGGGTGGTCCTGCCCAGCGAGGCGGGGCGCCTGTCCTACGCGCGGCGCCAGCCCCATGGCGTGGTCGGGGTGATTTCGCCCTTCAACTTTCCCCTGGTGTTGTCCATGCGCTCCGTCGCGCCAGCCCTGGCGGCGGGCAATGCGGTGGTGCTCAAGCCGGATCCGCAGACCCCGGTGAGCGGCGGTTTCCTCATCGCCCGGTTGTTCGAGGTGGCAGGGCTGCCCAAGGGCTTGTTGCAAGTGTTGCCCGGCGCGGCGGATGCCGGTGAGGCGCTGTGCCGCGACCCTAACGTGCGCATGATCGCCTTTACCGGTTCCACCGGCGCCGGTCGCAAGGTCGCTGAAGTGGCCGGGCGCAACCTGAAGAAGGTCGCGCTGGAGTTGGGTGGCAAGAACCCGCTGATCATTCTGGAAGACGCCGATCTCGACCTCGCCGCCCGCAACGCGGCCTGGGGCGCCTGGCTGCATCAAGGGCAGATCTGCATGGCCACCGGGTTGATCCTCGCCCATGAATCCATCGCCGAAGAACTGACCCGCAAACTGGTGGAAAAGGCCCGGGCCTTGACCGTCGGCAACGCCGCCCAGGGCGAAGCCGCGTTGGGGCCGCTGATCAATCAGCGGCAGTTGAAACGGGTGCACGATATCGTCAGCGACTCCGTGCGCGCCGGCGCCCGGCTGGAGGCTGGCGGCGAGCACGATCGGCTGTTCTACCAGGCCACCGTGCTCAGCGGCGTGAAGCCGGGCATGCGGGCCTTCGATGAGGAGGTCTTCGGGCCCGTGGCAACGGTGGTCAGTTTCGCCACCGATGATGAAGCTGTCGAGTTGGCCAACCGCACCGAGTACGGTTTGGCGGCGGCGATCATTTCGCCGTCGGTGGGCCGGGCCATGGCCATCGGTGAGCGGTTGCAGTGCGGCATGTTGCACATCAATGACCAGACCGTCGCCGATGAGTGCGTCAACCCGTTCGGCGGACGCGGCGCCTCGGGCAATGGCGGCAGCGTCGGCGGCCCGGCGGACTGGGACGAATACACGCAATGGCAGTGGGTGACGGTCAAGGACCAGGCGCCGGTCTACCCCTTCTGACCGGCAGGTTTACAGGGCCCGATGAGCTGAGGGCCCTGCGAGTACACAAAAATAATAAGAGGACTCAACATGAAACTCGACAACAAGATTGTGCTGGTCACCGGTGTCTCGTCAGGCATTGGTGCTGCCACGGCAAGCCTGCTGCGCACTCATGGCGCCCAGGTGATTGGCGTCGACCTCAAGGCGCCGCACATGACTCTGGACGGTTTTGTGCAAGGCGATTTGAGTAGCGCCGAAAACATCGAACGGCTGCTGCCGCAGCTGCCCGCACGGCTCGACAGCCTGTGCAACATCGCCGGGGTGCCGGGCACTGCCAACCCGCAACTGCTGGCGCGGGTCAACTACCTTGGGTTGCGCCACTTGAGCCGTGCGCTGCTGCCGCGCATCAACGCTGGCGGCAGCATCGTCAATATCGCCTCGATCCTCGGCGCCGAATGGCCGTTACGCCTGGAACAGCACAAGGCGCTGGCGCGCATCGAAGATTTTACCGCCGCGCAAGCCTGGCTGGCCGACCACCGGGTGCCGGACCAGACCTGCTACCAGTACTTCAAGGAAGCCTTGATCGTCTGGACCTATCTGCAGGCACAACCCTGGTTTCTCGAGCATTCGGTGCGCATGAACAGCGTTGCACCAGGCCCGGTGTTCACGCCCATCCTCGACGACTTCGTGAGCATGCTCGGCGAGGCCCGGACCCAGGCCGATGCCCATCGCATGAAACGTCCTGCTTACGCCGATGAGGTGGCGGCGGTGATCGCTTTCCTGTGTGCCGACGAGTCGCGCTGGATCAACGGCGTCAACCTGCCGGTCGATGGTGGATTGGCCTCTACCTACATCTGAATGCGCATCCGTAGAACGCGGCGCAAGCCGCTACCCGAGCGTGTTGGCTGCAAAGCCATGCCAAAAAATAACAATAATGAGAAGCGTCCATGGATAACCTCAAAGATTGCTTTGGTTTCAAGCATTGCGCCCTGTTCCTGGCGTTATGCAGCACCGGTGTGATGGTCGAAAGGGTCCAGGCCATGCAAATGGACCTGGGTGACTCCGACTGGAAACTGCGCTGGGACAACACCATCAAGTACAGCCAGGCCTGGCGCCTGCATGGACAGGACAGCCGCTTGGTCAACGCGCCAACCGCCAACGGCCTGTACCCCTCGATCCAGAGCCAGGGCGACAAGAATTTCAGCCGTGGCCTGGTCTCCAACCGCCTGGACCTGTTTTCCGAAATGGACCTGAGCCGGCAAAACTATGGGCTGCGCGTGAGCGGCGCAGCCTGGTACGACGATATCTACAACCAGGACACCGACAGCAGCGAGCAAACGCATTTCCTCAGTGAAACCCGCAAGCTCCATGGTCGTGACGCGGAAATCCTCGACGCCTTCGTGTTCTTGCGCGGGGATCTGGGTGAAGACTCCCAGGGCGTGGCGCGCCTGGGCCGACACAGCCTGATCTATGGGGAAAGCCTGTTCTACGGTGGCAACGGCATTGCCAATGCCCAGGGCCCGACGGATGTGGTCAAGTTGCTCAGCGTGCCGGGGACTCAGTTCAAGGAGATCCTGCGCCCGGTCAATCAGATCTCCGGGCAGTTGCAGATCAACCCGCAACTGTCGGTGGGCGCCTACTATCAGTTTGAGTGGGAACGTTCCAATCTGCCCGGCGCCGGCAGCTACCTGAGCGATGTCGATGCCATCGGCTACGGCAGTGGCCCTCTGCGCGAAGTGTTCGGCAACGACACGGTGAATGGCGGCGATTTGAAACCGCGCAATTCGGGGCAGGGCGGCATGCAGATCCGCTTCAAGCCGACCGGCACCGAGCTGGAGCTGGGTTTCTACGCAGCCCAGTATCACGACAAAGCGCCGATCGGGTTGTACGCCTACCTGGACGGTCCGGCGTCTGCGGCCAGCGGCTTGCCGATCCTGGGTTCCTATCGTCAGGTCTACGCCGAAGACATCAAGACCGCAGGCGTCAGCTTCTCAACTGCCTACGGTCCGTTCAACTTTGCCGGTGAAACGTCGGTGCGCTGGAACGCGCCGCTGGTGAGTAATCTGCAAGTAGTGACCCCCGGCATGGCGGCCGATGGTGGCGACAATGAGTTGTTCGCCAGGGGCAAGACCGCCCACGCCAACTTGTCGGCGATCTACCTGCTGTCGCCCACCGCGTTCTGGGACGGCGGCTCGGCCCTGGCTGAACTGGCCTGGAACCGCACCCTGAGCGTAACCAAGAACGCTGCCGCGCTGGATTCCAACACCACCCGCGATGCCACCGCGCTGCGGGTATTGATCGAGCCGGCGTACTTCCAGATTGTCGACGGAATCGACCTGACCGTGCCGATCGGCATGGGGATAGTGCTCGATGGGCGTTCATCGGCGGTCAACAAATCCGGCTTCGGCAACACCCATTCCGGTGACTGGAGTGTCGGGCTCAAAGCCACCTACCTGCAACGCTGGGATGTCGGCCTCAACTACGTGAACTTCTTCGGCGCACCGAAAGCCGGGCTGCGCGAGGACGGCAATTTCAGTTACGGACAGTCGTTGGCCGATCGCGACTTCGTCTCGCTCTACGTGAAAACCTCATTCTAATAAGGTGGATTCGCCATGCAGAACACAGCATTCCTCAACACATGCGTCCTGACCCTGGCCCTTGCTGGCATGGGGCTGGCGCAGGCGGCGGTGTCGCCTGAACAGGCCGCACGCTTGAAAACCGATCTGACCCCCTTGGGTGGCGAGCGCGCCGGCAATGCCGATGGCAGTATCCCGGCTTGGCAGGGCGGTTATACCCAAGTCACGCCTGGCTACAAACCGGGTGACAAGCGCCCCGATCCATTCGCTGGCGAAAAGCCGCTGTATTCGATCAAAGCCTCGAACATGGAGCAGTACGCCAGCGAATTGGCCGAAGGGACCAAGCTGCTGCTGAAGAAATACCCGGACTATCGCCTGGACGTGTACCCGACCCATCGCTCGGCCGCCGCTCCGCAATGGGTGTATGACAACACCAGCAAAAATGCCACCCGCGCCACACTGGACGTGGCCAGCGAGAAAGTCTCCAACGCCTATGGTGGTATCCCGTTCCCGATCCCGGAAAACGGTGCGCAAGTGCTGTGGAATTACCGGTTGTCCTGGCAGGGTGGCGACACCATCAGCGCGCCTTTCGATACCTGGCTGATGACCGCCGGTGGCAAGAAAGTCCAGGCGACCCGGGCCCAGTTCTCCTATCAGTTTCCCTACTACTTCGAAGGCGGCAGCCTGGAAAACTATGCGGGCAAGTACCAGGTGGGCAAGTTGCTGACCGAGTTGCCGTCATCCAAGGCCGGCGAAGGCCTGATGACCCATTGGGACATGGACCCGGCCAATCGGGCGGCCTGGCAGTATCTGGTCGGCCAGCGCCGGGTTCGCCGGGCGCCGAACATTGCCTATGACACGCCGGACTTCGTGACCTCCGGCGTCGGCCTGTTCGACGAAGCGTTCATGCTGTTCGGGCCTACCGATCGCTATGACCTCAAGCTGGTGGGCAAGAAAGAGCTGATCGTCGGCTACAACAATAACCGCGCCGCGCTGGCCAAGAGCGACGACCTGGTCAAGGCGAACTTCCTCAATCCTGATCTGGTGCGTTGGGAGAAGCACCGGGTCTGGGTGGTCGAGGCCACGCTCAAATCCGGCAAGCGCCATGTCGTGCCGCGTCGGACCTACTACGTCGACGAAGACTCCTGGCAGATCCTGATGGCCGACGGTTATGACGCCCAGGGCAAGCTCGGCCGGCAGATGTATTCGCTGACGCTGCTGGCGCCGGACATGCCGGTCCTCACCGCACAGGTCATGTGGGGCAGCTACAACCTCGACACCGGGGCCTACTTCCTCAACGCATCGAGCAATGACCTGGCGGTTCAGTACCAGAAGATCGCGAGACCTTCGGCGTCCTATTACACGCCGGATGCCATGGCCAACGAAAACATGCGTTGAACCTGTGGCGGCCGTGGCGAGGAGGAGGTTCGCCGCGGTCGCTTACGATTTTCCGGGCGGAATAACGATATGAACGTTGAAAAAATCTTTGCGCGCTGCAGTCCGCTTTGGGGTGTTTTCGCCTTGGTGGGAAGCCTGTTGGTGAGCGTGCCCTTGGTTGCACAGGCCACGACATTGGCCGTGCTGCAACAACCGGCATTGCCGACCGCCAAGGCCCAGCGCTCGGTGTTGCTCGGGCTGGCCCGGGCCGGCGAGCGTCTGGTGGCGGTTGGTGAGCGCGGAATCGTGCTGCTCTCCGATGACGCTGGAGTCAATTGGCGCCAGGCCAAGGTGCCGGTCAGCGTCAGCCTGACGGCGGTGCAATTCGTCGATGCCGAGCAGGGCTGGGCGGTCGGTCATCTGGGCGTGGTGCTGCACACCCGGGACGGCGGGGAAACCTGGCAAAAGCAACTCGACGGTCAGCGTGCCATCGCCTCGGCGGTGCAGTTCGCTGAGCGCGATGTCAATCAACCCGACGGTGCCAGCCACTTGGCGCAGGCACGGCGCATGCTCGATGACGGACCGGATAAACCGTTTCTCGACCTGTACTTCAGTGACCGCCTGCACGGCTACGTCGTGGGCGCCTACAACCAGATCTTCCGTACCGACGACGGTGGGCGAAGCTGGCAGCCGTGGATGCGGCATGTGGACAATCCGCAGGGCTTGAACCTGTATGGCATCCGCGCCTTGGGCAACGATCTGTGGTTGGTGGGGGAGCGCGGTTTGCTGTTGCGTTCGACCGACGCCGGGCAGTCATTCCAGGCCTTGAAGTCACCGTATGAGGGCAGCTTCTTCGGCCTGCTCGGCACCCGCGACGGGGCCTTGGTGGTCTATGGCTTACGCGGAAACGCCTGGTGGTCCGGGGATCGTGGCAACACTTGGCGACGCCTTGACACCGGTATCGAGTCGACACTGGCGAGCGCCGTCGAACTGCGCGACGGCGGCCTGTTGCTGGCCAGCCAGAGTGGTGAACTTCTATTCAGTCATGACCAGGGGCGAAGCTTTGACAAGCGTCAGAGCCGCAGCGGCGGGACGCTCGCTGCCGTGCAACAGGCGGTCGACGGCAGCCTGACCAGCGTCGGCTTGACCGGCGTGGCCGCTGACCAGGATCCGCGGGCCGCAGGTCAACCTTGAAACTTCACGGTGTAGCGCTATCGGGCCACGGCTCGTGCAACAGGAGTCAAACTTGAAAGACGACAGAACCCAAACCGTGATCGGCCGCCAGGAAGACTTCGACCGGGCGTCAGGCAACTTCGCTGAGCGGGCGATCTTCAACCATCGACCGCTGGTGATCCTGCTGTGTCTGTTGGTGACGTTGGTGCTCGGTTGGCAAGCCACGCGCATCGGCATCAATGCCAGCTACGAGAAGACCATCCCCACGGGGCATCCCTACGTCGCCAATTTCCTGGAGAATCGCAAGGAACTGAGCGGCCTGGGCAACTCGCTGCGCATCGCCGTGGAGGTCAAGCAGGGGAGCATTTTCACCAAGGACTACCTCGACACCCTGGCCAGGCTCAACGATGAGCTCTATCTGCTGCCCGGTGTCGACCGCCCCTACATGAAATCCTTGTGGACCCCGACCACGCGCTGGACCGCCGTGACCGAAGACGGGCTCGACGGCGGCACGGTGATCCCCGACGACTACGATGGCTCGGCCACCAGCATTGAGCAGGTGCGGACCAACGTGGCCCGCTCCGGGGAAGTCGGGCAATTGGTCGCCGGCAACTTCAAGTCCAGCGTGATCTTCGTGCCGTTGCTGGAAATCAATCCGCAGACGGGCAAGGCGCTGGACTATGGCGAGTTTTCCCGGCAACTGGAGGCGCTGCGAGACAAGTACCAGACCGATGACCTGCGGATTCATGTCACCGGCTTTACCAAGATTGTCGGCGACCTGATCGAGGGCATGACCCAGGTACTGCTGTTCTTCGTGGTGGCGGTACTGGTGACGGTATTGGTGCTGTTTGGCTACACCCGTTGCGCGCGAAGCACCTTGGTGGTGGTGATCTGTTCACTGGCGGCGGTGCTTTGGCAGCTGGGGCTGCTGGCCCTGCTCGGTTATGAACTCGATCCCTACTCGGCCTTGGTGCCGTTCCTGGTGTTCGCCATTGGCATGAGCCATGGCGCGCAGAAGATGAACGGCATCATGCAGGACATCGGCCGCGGTACTCACCGGGTGGTTGCCGCGCGCTATACCTTCCGCCGACTGTTCGCCGCCGGCATCACCGCTTTGCTCTGCGATGCGGTGGGCTTCGCGGTGTTGCTGCTGATCAACATTCGGGTGATCCAGGACCTGGCAATCACCGCCAGCCTCGGGGTGGCGGTGCTGATTTTCACCAACCTGATCCTGCTGCCGATCCTGCTCAGCTATATCGGCGTCAGCCCGGCGGCGGCGCAACGCAGCCTGAGTGCGGAAACCTCCGAACAGCAGGCGCAGATCAAGCATCCCCTGTGGCGTGTACTTGATCTGTTCACTCAACGGCGCTGGGCCACTGTCGCCATGTTGGCTGGCTTGCTGTTGGCCGCGTTTGGTTTTGCCGTGAGCCTGCACCTGAAAATCGGCGACCTGGACCCCGGTGCTCCAGAGTTGCGTGCCGACTCGCGCTACAACCGCGATGCGTTGTTCATGACCCAGAACTATGCGGCCAGCTCGGATATTTTCGTGGTCATGATCAAGACCCCCGAGGATCAATGCACCCGTTATGCCAGCCTGTCCGCGGTAGACGCGCTGGCCTGGCAACTGGAGCAATTGCCCGGCGTGGAATCGACCACCTCGATGGCCGCGCTGAGCAAGATCGCCACGGCCGGGTATAACGAAGGCAACTTCAAATGGTATGAACTGATCCCCAATGACGGCGCACTGGGTGCCGTGCAAACCCGCGCCCCGCGAGAGCTGTTCAATCAGGGCTGCTCGATGCTGTCGCTGTACGTTTACCTGGCCGATCACAAGGCTGACACCTTGAACCGGGTGGTGGAGGCCAGTGAGCAGTTTATTGCCGGGCACCAGATGCCGGAGGTCAAGTTCATGCTCGCGGCCGGCAGCGCGGGGATCGAAGCGGCGACCAATATCGTGGTGAAGAAGTCCATGCGCGAGATGCTGTTCTGGGTCTATGGCGCAGTCAGTCTGCTGTGTCTGGTGACCTTCCGCAGCTGGCGCGCAACCCTGTGCGCGATGCTGCCGCTGATGCTCACCTCGATCCTGTGCGAGGCGCTGATGGTGGGGCTGGGCATGGGGGTGAAAGTCGCGACACTGCCGGTCATCGCACTGGGCGTGGGCATCGGGGTCGATTATGCGCTCTATGTGCTGAGCGTGATCCTGGCGCGGATGCGTGCCGGCGACACCCTGGCCCAGGCGTATTACCAGGCGCTGCTGTTCACCGGCAAAGTGGTGTTGTTGACGGGCATGACATTGGCTGTGGCGGTGTCGACCTGGGCGTTCTCGCCGATCAAGTTTCAGGCCGATATGGGGATTTTGCTGGCCTTCATGTTTTTGGTGAACATGCTGGGGGCCTTGATCTTGCTGCCGGCGTTGGCTTGGTTGCTGTTGCCGCAGAGGGTGTTTTTAAAAAAGCTTGAGTTGAGTCGGCAGGGGTGGTGGGTTCGGGGCTGACGGCTTTTGGGGGGTATATCCGTTATTTAGGTAACGGCGGCTTATGGTTCCGCCCAACGGCGGGTCACTTTCGAAAAGCCCGGAAGCCGGCCCAGTCGAAAGTAACCAAAGCGCTTTTGCCCCACCACTCGGTGCCTCGCCTAGGCTCGGCATGCNCGGGTCACTTTCGAAAAGCCCGGAAGCCGGCCCAGTCGAAAGTAACCAAAGCGCTTTTGCCCCACCACTCGGTGCCTCGCCTAGGCTCGGCATGCCTGAGCGAAGGCATTGCTCCGTGGCCACTGCGCAATACCTTCGTTCAGCCAGCGTGGTTAACGGGGCGCCGAGATCAACATCCACCGCGAGGCGGCCTTATAGCCGACCTAGTTCTTGGTGGGACCGCGTTTCCCCTAATGAAATGGCTACCCCCGCCGCCCCCTGCGATTGCCCACTAAGCTTTCGCAGGGGGCCTATCGGAGACCATTGCCATGAACAAAGTAGCTAT